>WFUT01000160.1 GCA_015484845.1 Desulfobulbaceae bacterium | reverse complement strand
CAACCAGCCGGAATGACGCACATTTTTATAGAAACCGCCACCAGGGCCGCCACCGCCCCTCAAGTACATTTTTGTAATGTAGCAGCTTTCACATTTTATTCAACAAGTTATCGGAAAAACCTGTTCTTTTTCTTTCCTCCTCCTGCCTGCGGCGCAGAAGTTCCATCAGCAGGGCGGTATCGCCCTTCTTCTGGGCCTCGTTGATCCGGCGCAGGAGGTCGCCACCGTTCTTCCGGTGTCGGAATAGCCGTATCCACGTGATTAATTCTTTGCACATGGATTGTATTTGCATATTCCGTGCCTCATCGTCCTCATAATCGACTTCCGGTTCGCGCATCAGCAACCCCGCGACATACCGACGTTCCTCCTCACCCGGCAACAGGGAGAGGAGCTGCTCCGGGGTACAGGGACCTGCCGTGGCGCCCCTCTTCAGGGCGTCAATTACTTGACAGGTCATGGCCCCGGAGACCACCTCCTCCACCCCGGCCTCCTGCAGGTCGCGGAAGTATTCCGGGTAGAGGATCAGGAAATCCAGGACCTGGCGCTCCCGGCGGGGAACGGGCTCCATGGCCGGTGCCTGGCCGGCGTCGGCAGGACCATGGCCGGCCGGGGCCGGACGGCCGGCCGCGCTGCGGGCAAGAAACCGTTCCGGCGCCACCCCGAGTTTCTCGCCAAAATGGGACGCCATCAGCGACCTCTGGGCCGGGTCGTCGCTCTGGCGGACCAGCTCCTGCAGCTCGCCGATGATCCTGTTCTTGCCGCTCAAGCTCAGGCCGTGGGTCTGCACCAGGCTGTCAAAGACAAACTCGGCCAGGGGACTGGCACCCTCCACCAGGGCGGCGATCCCCTCCGGCCCCTGCTCCCGGACCAGCGAGTCGGGATCGTGACCCTGCGGCAGGATCGCCACCCTGCCCTCCACCTGCTCGGCCAGGAACAGGGGCACCGAGCGCATCGCCGCCTTGAGCCCGGCCGCGTCGCCGTCAAAAAGCAGCACCACCTCGTCGCAGTAGCCGCGCAGCAGGCGGACGTGGGAGCGTGTCAGCGAGGTGCCCAGGGGCGCGACCACGTTGTCGATACCGTGCACGGCGAGCAGGAGCAGGTCAAAGTTGCCCTCCACCACCAGGGCCCGGCGGCTCCGGCGGATGGCCTGGCGGTGCTGGAAGAGGCCGAACAGGATACGGCTCTTGTCAAAGACCGCGCTCTCGGGCGAATTCATGTACTTGGGCTTGCCGTCGCCCAGGATACGGCCGCCAAAGGCGACCACCCGGCCGGTCATGTCCAGGATGGGAAACAGGATCCGGTCCCGGAACCGGTCATAGTGCCCGCCGCGCTCCCTGCGTACGGCCAGGCCGGCCCGCTCCACGTCGGTGACCGGGATCTTTTTTGCCTGCAGCCGCCGGGTGATGAAGTCCCAGCCCCCGTTCTCCGGCGCCGGCGCGTAGCCGAGCCGGTAGCGCTCCACGATCTCGTCGGGCACCTGCCGCTGCCGCAGGTACTCTCGGGCCGCCCGGGCCGCATCGCCGGAACCAAGGCAGCGCTGGTAGATGGCGGCCGCGGTTTCGTTGACGTGGTAGAGCGTCTCGCGTTCGCGGATGCGGACCTTGTCGCGGTCGCTCAGCCGGCGGCGCGGCAGGTCGATATTGTACCGCCGGGCCAGGGTCTCCAGGGCCTCGGGAAACCCCATGTGATGATACTTCATGACAAAGGAGAAGACATCACCCGACTCGCCGCAGCCGAAGCAGTGAAAAAACTGGCCCTGGGGATTGACGGAAAACGAGGGGGTCTTCTCGGCATGGAAAGGGCAGAGCCCGGTGAAACGGGAACCGGCCCTCTTGAGCTGCACGCATTCGCCGATCACTTCGACGATATCGGCCGCCTCGCGCACCCTGTTCTTTGCGTCTTCCCTGGAATCAGGTGCGGCCATGGTTGTCGCCTCTCTTCATTTCAGTGTGAAATTTCCCTGGAATGGGGTAGATTATCAATGATTTTCCAGCCAGTTTACCAGGGACCGGAAACCGGGCCCAGGGCACGGCACACCGTATTGCCATGAACCCTGTGACGAACTGCAGAGCAGGTGGTCAGGGCCAATGCAAGGTTGCACATCCCGTGACCAGTTATGCACCCGAATGTTCAGGAGACTGCCGTGAACCAAGACATCGACCAGATGCTCTCCTTCGAGGTCAAGAAAGAGATTGCCGACCGCTACTTCAGTTTTCGCAAGCTGATCGAGGAGGACCTCCGCGAATTCGACAACCAGGTCGCCAACTCCCTGCTCCGCCTGGAACAGAAGATCGGCTTTGACCTGGTCCGTCTCTACATCCTGCTCAGGGACGAAAAGCTCATCCACGAGTTCTTCAACGAGGCGGGCCTGAAAGAGCCCCTGTTTTTCGACCCCTATTTCCTCGAGTCGCCCACCATCCGGAAACGGCTCTTCAAGGGACTGATGGCGCACGGCCTGACCAGGCATTCCCGCTTCACCAACATGGTCATGGACATCTACAACTCCCTGGCCCGGAATATCGACGAGTACAACAGGAACCTGGAGGAGCTGAACGAGGAGCGGGAGACCATTGCCGAGGAGATCAAGCTCTTCTACCGCAACAACGATCTCGGCACCATCATGGGCTTCCTCCGTGGCCTGGGCGGGGCCGGCCCCTACAAGGCGGGTGCCATGGAGGGCGGACTGGTCCCCGAGACCGGCGCCACCCTGGAACAGAAGATGCGGGTCAAGCCGCCGCCGCCGGTGGAGGAGCTGCTGCCGGTCCTGCCGCAGATCAGGCCGGCCAGGCAGATAAAGAACCGTCTCAAGCCGATCATCGACCGCGCCTACGAGCTGCAGGGCCAGCCGGAGATGCGGGACCTTGTCCGCTGATGCACGCCGGCCTCTATTTCTCCTCCGTGGCCATGGCCTTTCTTGCCGTGGCCGGGGGGCTGACCATGCTGGTCGGCGGCGGCGAGGCCCTGGTGGCCGGCGCCACCAGGCTGGCGCGCCGTCTCGGCATGACGCCGCTGGCCATCGGCCTGACCGTGGTGGCCTTCGGCACGTCGGTGCCGGAGCTGTCCGTCAGCCTGAACGCCGCGTTCCAGGGCCACCCGGACATCATGATCGGCAACGTGGTGGGGAGCAACATCGCCAACATCGGCCTCATCCTCGGCTGCTGCGCCCTGCTCGCCCCCCTGCACCTGACCATGCGCGAGGTCTGGTTCGAGCTGCTGCTGGTGGTGGCGGGCTCCGTGTTCCTCATGTTCTGCAGCGGCTACGGCTTTTTTCCCCGCCCGGTCGGCATCCTCTTCATGCTGACCCTGGTCGCCTACACCGTCTTCATCTGCCGCAACACCATGAACGGCAATGGCCGCGATGAAGGGGAGGAGGACGAGGACCATCCCCTGCCCCTGGCCCTGGTCCTGCTGCTCATTGCCGGCGGCCTGGCCCTGCTGTCCGTGGGTTCCTCCTTCTTCATCCGGGGCGCCGTGGACATCGCGCGTTACTTCGGGGTCAGCGAGCTGGTGATCGGGCTCACCCTGGCCGCCGTCGGCACCTCCCTGCCCGAGCTGGCCTCGAGCCTGGCGGCCCTGCGGCACCGGCAGTCAGGGCTGCTCATCGGCAATGTCATCGGTTCCAACATGTTCAACCTGTTCATGGTCCTCGGCCTGACCGGGGCCATTCATCCCTTCTCCCTGTCACCGGAACTGCTCAATCGCGACCTGCCGGTCATGCTCGCCTTCACCCTGGTCCTTATCCCCATCCTGCACCGCAACGGCGGCACCCGCAGGCGGCACGGCGTCCTCCTCCTCGGCGCCTACGTGGCCTACTGCCTCACTCTCATCTGACCACCGGCCACCTGCGCCGCACCCTCAGGCCGGGTCGTCAAGGACGAATTCCCGCCAGGCCTCCTCGCGCAGGTGGTCAAAGAGGTAGTTCGTCTGTTCGACAAAGCGGTGGATGCGGAGGCGGACAATCCGGTCCACGGCCTGCCGGTACCTGCCGGGAAAGCGCTCCATGACCTTGTGGAAGGACTCCCTGCTGAAACTGAGCAGGTCCACGTCCCCCAGGGCCGTGGCGCCGTAGAAACAGTCGAACTCGGCGATCAGGGCCAGCTCGCCGAAATAGTTGATCGAGTCCCCGCTCAGCTCCTGGAGCAGGAAGCGCCGTCCGCGGTGCTGCTGCCAGATGGCCACACTGCCGGACATGATCAGCATCAGCCGGTCACAGGGCTCGCCCTGCTGCAGGATGATCTCGCCCTTCCGGTACTGCTCCTTTTCCGCCAGGTAGGCGTAGAGCTTGAGCAGGTCATAGGGCGTGTCACTGAAGATGGGCAGCCGCTGCAGAAACGGCAACGCCTCGTCAATGAGCCCCCTTCCCGGCATTTCAAACGGATTGGTGTCCCTGGATGAGTTCATAGAAGGCTCCTCTGTGCGCCATGAGTTCGTCGTAGGTGCCCTGCTCGACCAGGCTCCCGTTCTGCAGCACCATGATGCGGTCATATCCCGGCGCCAGGTCCAGGCGGTGGATGACCGAGATCACGGTCCTGTTGCCATGAAACCGCTCTTCCAGCAACTGCTGTATGCGGGCCTGGGAGATATTGTCGAGGCTGGCGGTTGCCTCGTCCATGATGAGGATGGGTGTCTCCTTGAGCAGGCCCCGGGCAATGGCCACCTTCTGCTTCTGGCCGCCGGAAAGGCGGTCTCCCTTGCTGCCGACATGGTAGTCAAGGCCAATGTCCAGGACCTCGTCCAGCAGGTCTTCCCGGGCAAAGGCGCTGTAGGTCAGATGCAGCAGTTTTTCGCTCACCTTCTCCCCTGACTTGATAACACCAAAGAGAATATTGTCAAGCAGGGAACGGCTGTAGAGATACTGGCCCGGACAAAAGGGGCTGAAACGGGGCTCTTCTTCCGGGTCCTTGCAGGGCAGGCAATGTTTGCCCTTGCCGCGGCTGATGCAGTAGTGCATGTCAACACCTGCCACCTCCCGGAGAAAGCGATGCCTGAGCCCGACCATCCGTTCCTCCAGGCCCGTGGGCATGGCCGCCACCCGGTGCCGGCCGGGGATGAAGCGGAAGGCGAGCACGTAGAGCAGGTAGCGGTCCGCCCCCTTTTCCGGCAGCTCGCCGGCCAGCTCGTCGACCAGCATGGAATAGAGGGGCAGCTCCTCGCGCGGCATGGGCGTGTAGCGGAAGAAGAACTCGTCATCGGCATAGTCGCCCAGCAGTTCCACGGTCCGTTCGGCAATGGCAAGGCCCAGCATGAGCAGGGGCCGGTCCAGGCCGGTGTCGGCGAGCAGGTGCATGAACCCCCGGTGGTAGGGCAGTTTCTCCGCATCGAACTGCCCCTGTGAACATTCGCCGAAGACGATGTTGTCACGGATGGAGGAGTAGTAGAGGAAGTTGTTGACATCGTAGAACTCGACCACCTCGCTGAAGGTATCGCGCAGTTCGGTGGTGATGACCTTGCGCATGTGGAGCAGCTTTTCCCTGAACGGCTCCAGCTGCTCCCGGCTCAGGACCGACTGGAACCCGAACCGGATCACGTCGTCGTCCAGGCAGACGTCGTACACGACCTCCAGCATCCGCTCCCGGGGGACCATGTCGGCCAGCCCCTCCCGGTGCAGGGCCTGGACACTGTAGAGCAGGTTCTCGCGGATCGTGCCGGTGAAGATGAACGGATGCTGGGCGATCATGGTCACCGCGGCGCTGACCTCCTGCTTGCTGAGCCAGGAGACATCGTAGCCGTCGATGAGGAGCGATCCCGAGGTGAGGTCGTAGAGCTGCGCCATGCAGAGGGCCAGGGTCGACTTGCCCGAGCCGGAGGAACCGACCAGGGCGACAAGCTCGCCGGGCCGGATGTGCAGGCTGACCCGGTCCAGGAGCCGTACCCGGCCGTCAACGGTGAAGGAGGCGTTCTTCAGTTCGATCTCTCCCTTGAAGTGGAGGATCCCGCGCCCCTCCGGCAACAGCGGGTGGGGCGGCTCCTGGTCGAATATGCGCACCACCTGCCGGTAGCGGACCCTGGCGTCCTGGAACGACTGGTAGTACTCCAGCATCTCCTTCCAGGGGTCATAGACCTTCTCGTAGGCGGAAAGGAAGGCCACCAGGGCGCCGAGGGAGAAATGGCCGCTGATGGCCAGGTAGCCGCCGACCAGGAAGAGGATGAAGGGACCAAAGGACTGGAAGAGGTTGTTGGAGAACTTGATGCCGTACTTGACAATGAAAAGCCGCTTCAACTGGCCGTAGAGGGTACGGATGAATCCTGCCAGCCGTCTCTCCTCGAGCCCGAAACCGGCATTGGCATGGATCTCGTGGATACCGGAGATGGCCTCGTTGACCACGTTGGCCATGGAACGGGTGGTATTGATCCGCTCCTTGTTGATGCGGTTGTACTTCTTCTGCAGGTAGGGGATGAGGGCGAACTCGAAGGGATAGATGGCCACGGTGAGGACGGCCAGCAGGGGACTGAGGCTGAACATGTAGAAGAGAAAGGCGAAAAAGGTGAGCACCGAGGTCACCGGGATGGCCAGGGCGCCGCCGAGGAAGAAACCGATGGCATTGAGCTCGGCGGTCATGGCCGAGATCACGGTGCCCGGCTGCATCTGCCGGTAGAACTGCAGGGGGAGCTGCAGGATATGGTGGTAGAGCTCGGTGCGCATCTCGACCAGGATCTTCTGGCCGATGACGGTCTGGAGCACGTTGATGCAGTACTTGCTGATCCCGGCCAGGATCACGGCCCCGATGTAGAGACCGCAGTAGAGCAGGAGCAGCTTCTGGTCGCGCAGGTGAATGGCCTGGTTGACGATCCGCTTCTGCATCTCCAGGGGAAAGACCCGGAAAAAGAGGCTGGCCAGGATGACGAGGAAAAGGACCAGCTGCAGCCCCCGGTACCGGTGGAGCACCCAGTAAAAAAGCGGCCGCCGGGTCACTCGCATGCAGGAGCTCCTCGGGTTGCCCCGGGCCGGGATGACCGGCAGGGGCCGGCAACGGGCGCAGACAGGCCCCGTCGGGGCGGGATATGGAAAGAACCGGAACTAACTCTTTGCATATACACGAAACTAAAGGAATCCGTCACAAAAGACAAGTTTTTCTTTCCGGAAGGAAGAAGACTGTTGCTTGCCTTTCCCGCCAGATACAGGTACCATCAGGGATCAGATGCCCCCACCATCCCCATCGGCACACCGGGTATGCCGCACATGCAGACAGAAGCACCGAGAAACCAGCTTCTCCAACCCCCTCCGCCGCAGGCGCAGGCTGACCCGGCCCCTGTCCCCTGGTCGCCGTTTGCCGAAAAATCACGGTTGCAGGCAAAAGAAAAGCCGGGCTGCCTTTCTCCACAGGGCAGTCCGGCTTTTTTTCCGCCTCCGCCGCCATCCCCGGGGATCTGCCCCGCAAACCGAAAGGAAGGAGGAACCCCATGCAGCTCGACATGCACTATTACGCAGTCTACGCCCTGGCCAGGGCCGCCGGCATGAAGCCGAAGAGCGCCCGCATCCTCGCCCAGGCATCACAGTTTGTCGATGACGCCCTGGACGACAAGATGATCTACCTGGACAGCGATGTCGCCGTCCTGCCGCTCCCCACCTCGCACAAGCCCCTGGACTATGCCAACAAGATTGCCGCGGAGCAGTGGAAGATATGGATCCCCTTCCACTTCCTGCCCGGCAACGACCCGGACAGCACCACCTTCACCGAACGACTGGTGTGCCGCAAAAACAGTCCCCTGGCAAAGAAGATCTGCACCTTTGCCGTGGAAGAGGGCAACGGCCGGCAGGGCCTGCACCTGCTGGGCATTGTCTCCCATGTCTTTGCCGACACCTTTTCCCACCACGGCTTCATCGGCCTGAACCGGGAGTGGAACAAGATCATCAACAAGACCCTGCGGGCCACCAACCTGGAGAAGGAGTCCTCCGTCTACCGCTACGTCATGGCCAAGCTCGACGAGTTCCGCGCCCGGGGCATCGGCACCATGGCCGAGATCCTGCCGGTGGGCCACGGCAGTGTCGCCACCTTCCCGGACCGGCCCTACCTGAAGTGGGAATACAAGCCCGAGGACGGCCGGCCCCTGATCCAGCGCGACAACCCCAAGGACTACCTTGACGGCTGCCGCGAGCTCCACAAGCTGTTCCGCAGGTTCCTCGCCCGCCATCCCGAACACCAGTCCCCGGCAGGCGCCGTGGCCTGGCAGAAGATCCGGGGCACGGTCGCGCAGCTCCTCGCGGTCCAGGGCAGCAAGGAGGTCCGGATCGAGGCCTGGAAAAAGGCCATTGCCAAAAAGGAGCTGTTTCCGACCAAGCGGAGCGACAACCAGCTCAACTACAACCCCGGGATGTGGAGCGCCAACCGGATCCGCGAGGCCTTCTTCAACGGTACGCCCCTGGGCCGCTTTGACGGCAGTCTCTTTGTCCAGGCGGCATGGAAGTACCAGAACCACGTGATCCACGACCTGATGCCGGGCATGGGGCTCTTTCTCTGATCTCCCCGGAGGCTGTTGCGCATCAGTCGTAGTCGATGGCGCTGATCCGCATCAGGCGGTCAAAGGTATGGTGGGCCTCGATGTAACGGATGGTGCCGGTGTGGCCGCGCATGACCATGGACGAGGTGCGGGCCCCCTTGCCGGTGAACACGACCCCGTCCAGGAAGCTGCCGCCAGTGATACCGGTGGCCACGAAGAAGACATCGTCGCTGGCCACGAGGTCGCGGCAGGTGAGCACCCGGTCCATGGCATAGCCGTTGGCGAGCAGGGCCGCCTCTTCCTCCATGGACTGGGGATCGAGCATGCCCTGCATCTCGCCGCCCATGACCCGGATGGCGGTGGCGGCCAGCACGCCCTCCGGGGTGCCGCCGGTGCCCATCATCAGGTCGATGCCGGTGCCGGGCATCACCGCCATCAGGGCGCCGGCCACGTCGCCGTCGGTGTGGAGCTGGATACGGGCCCCGGCCTGCCGGATCTCCGCCACCAGGCCGCTGTGGCGTTCCTTGTCGAGGACAAAGACCACCAGGTCGTCCACGTCCTTGCCCAGGGCGCGGGCCGCCTGGCGCAGGTTTTCGGCCACCGGCGCCCGGATGTCCAGCACGCCGCTGGTTTCGGCCGGGCCCACCAGCTTGTTCATGTAGAAGGCCGGGCCTGGATCATACATGGTGCCGCGCGGCGCCATGGAGACCACGGCAATGGCGTTGGGCCGGCCGTGGGCCAGCAGGCGCGTGCCCTCCACCGGGTCAACGGCCAGGTCCATCTCCGGGCCGTGGCCCGAGCCCACCTCCTCGCCGTTGTAGAGCATGGGGGCATGGTCCTTCTCCCCCTCGCCGATCACCACCCGGCCACGGATATCCACCGAGTTGAAACTGATCCGCATGGCATCGACCGCGGCGCCGTCTCCCTCTTCCTTGGCCCCCCTGCCCATCCAGCGTGCCGCGGCCAGGGCTGCGGCCTCGGTCACCCGGACCAGGTCCAGGCCGAGATTGTGTTGCGGTGTCTCCTTCATGGCATCTCTCCTTCTCCATTGCGGCTGACATTCCCCCTGGTATTCCCCCATGGCCGGCAGTAACTGCCCCGGCATATCATAACCGCTTACCATGCGATTTCCCGGTATGCACCAGGGCGCGACTAGAGGCCCAGTCGTTGCGCCACGTCCTCGAAATCCGGGTCTTCGGCATAAATCTTTTCAAACTCGGCACGGGCACGGGACTTCTGGCCCAGCTCCCCGTAGACAAGGGCCCGTTCGTACCGCAGGGCGCGAAGGAGCTCACCGGGCCGTCCCTTTCTGCGGCGCAGGGCCGCGGTTAATGTGTCACGGGCCGCGGTTGCCAGGCCGAGATGGCGGAGCGCCCTCCCCCTGTACAGCATGAGAGCGGCGTGGACGGGCGTCTCGTTGGCGATGCCTTCGGCCAGGCGCACGATCTGCCGGCAGACATCCCTGTCACCTGGATGCGCATCCAGCAGCAGCTCGGCAAGAGACAGCTTCACCACCACGTCGTCGGGTTCGAGCTGTCGCAGTCTTTCCAGGCAGCGGGTCGCCTCCTGCCACTCTTCCCGGCGCTGAAAGACCTCCACCAGGCCCAGCAGCACACCACGCAGATCCGGTCGCACGTGCGCGGACACCTCGTCCGTGACAGGAAGGCTCATGGTGGCGGAAATGCCATACCTGGAAAAATAGCGGCCCAGGTGGCTGTGCCTGGTGGCCGCCATGGCCAGGTAGTCTGCGGCCTGCGCCAGCTCGCCCTTCTTCAGCGCCAGGAAGCCGGCAAGGTAGGCACCATCGGCCAGGTGCACCGCTTCTTTGAGGTGCGCAAGGGCCTTGTCCTCGTTACCTAGGACCAGCTCGCGGCACCCGTCCACCAGGGCCTTCTCGTCATCCGGCGTGATGAGCCGCCTGAAAAAGCCCAGGGTCAGGCGGTCCTGCGGACGGACCGAAGGATGTGCCGCCGCGGCTGCGGACCTCCTTTTCCGGCCACGCGCTCCTGTCTTTGACAACGTGGTGGTATAAAAGAGCCCGGTTCCCGGTATCCCCACAGTGGCCCGCGTGCCGCGGGAGCCGACCGTGAACTTTGCACCACGTGGTCCGAACGAGAGCGAGCCGCCCGATTTACTCAGGTTCAGCGTCACGCCGGGAGCGATCCTGATCCTTCTCCAGAAGCGAAAACCCATGACTGTTCTCCTCGGACCACCACCTGCCCCTGGCAATCCTGCCGTCAGGCTGTCAAGACGATGGGCTCCTCCTCACTCCCTACCCGCCCTGCACCAATTTAGCAAGGAAGAGGTGTCTCACTTGCATTGGACACAGAGGGCGAGCTGAGACCAACAGAAAAGAATTGCCAATGCCTGCGGGCGAGAAAATGAAGAAAAAATTCTTCACACGGTCAGTGGGTCGAAAAAAACGATCACATTCGTATAATCTATTGACATTGCAAAAGAAAATTTTTTCTTCATTTTCGAGGTGCAGGATTGAGGTTGTATGCTTTTGGATCTCTCCCGTTGACCAGGATATAATATTATTATATTATTTCAAACATGAAACAGAAAAATATTATAAAAAGGCGATTGCAGGAGACCATCACCGACCGGCTGTTCAAGGGGAAGGTGATCATTATCCTTGGTGCCCGGCAGGTGGGAAAGACCACACTTGTTGAACATATTCTCTCCGATCTGGATTATCCGTTCATTGAGCTCAACGGTGATGAAGCAGATGTTCGGGAGCTGCTTGCCGACACCACCTCAACCAGGTTGCAGGCCATTGTCGGCAGGAATAAAATTGTCTTCATCGACGAGGCCCAGCGAATCAACAACACCGGGATCACCTTGAAATTGTTTGCCGATAAGCTGAAGGAGGTTCAGGTTATTGCCACCGGTTCATCATCTTTCGAACTCACCGCAAAAATCAACGAACCGCTCACCGGCAGAAAATACCAGTTCCAACTTTTTACGCCATCATACCTGGAGATGGTTGACCATCATGGTCTGTTGACGGAAAACAGACTGCTGGAACACCGGCTGATTTTTGGATATTACCCGGAAATCATCACCCATCCGGGAGAAGAAAGGGAACTGCTGCAACTCGTAAGTGACTCCTTTCTGTACAAGGATCTGCTTCTTCTGGAAGATGTCACCAAGCCCATCCTCTTCGAAAAGCTGCTCAAGGCACTGGCCCTGCAGCTTGGCTCGGAGGTCTCGTTTAATGAACTTGCCCGCCTGACCGGTGCCAACCACCAGACCGTTGAAAAATACATCACCCTGCTGGAAAAGGCCTTTGTCATTTTCCGCCTGCCCGCCTTTTCCCGAAACGTCCGTAACGAAATCAGGAAAGGAAAAAAATTCTATTTCTATGACAACGGCATCCGCAATGCCATTATAAAAAATTTTCAACTCCCCTCCCAGCGTACTGACATGGGGCCGTTATGGGAGAATTTCCTGATCAGTGAACGGATGAAATCACTTGCCCACATGGGACTGGCTGTCGACAGGTACTTCTGGAGAACGACCCAGCAGCAGGAGATCGACTATATTGAAGAGTCCGCCCAGTCTCTGACCGCCTGGAAATTCAACTGGAACGTAAAAGAAAAAGCGAGAATCCCCAAGACCTTTACCCGCGCCTATCCGGATGCGGTATGTTCCGCGGTGACGCCTGAGAACGTTATGGAGTTCCTGACAGGCAACATAGATAATCAAGCTGAGAGTTGAACCTTTTGTTGTTTGAAAAGGTTTACGGAATCACCCGCCCTGATTTGGAGCTATTTCAGGGTTTGCGCCCATATCGGGAATTGCTGGTGATGGCGATCCCGAGCCCGGACGATCTTATCAATACTCACTGACCACCTTCGAACCGCTTCAGTTTCCCTTGTTGAACCATGCGGGCTAAAAATCGGTCAAACTGCACTTTGGCCAGCTTTGACGGTTTGACCTTGTCATTTTCCCCAGCGGTTAACGGTAGCAAAGCTGACTCCGAGTTCACGTGCCAGGTCTTCCTGGCTCAAGGACAACTGTTTTCGGATTTCTTTTACGAACGCGGAAAAACGCTGTTCATCTATTGCCATTACTGATTTCCTCTTTGGCCACCCGGAATTGCTCGGATTTCAGGAAGGAGCATGGTCAGATTCCTCTACCACTGGACCACCAGGCTCTTTGGAACGTATGGAATCAAAGATCTCACGGGCAAGAATCGGAAATGCCGAGCCCTGGAACTCCCGGTCAGCCATATACCTGGTCACAATTTTGTCGTTTTCAGACATACGCTCGAGCATTAAGTCCTCAATGAGCTTGCGGATTCCAAGCTCAAACTTGTCAAGCGGATTGGCGCGTGCAGTCTGAATGACCTGCTCGTTCTTGCAGGCTTTCTCCTTGATTTGCTGAAAGAAAAGCCGGTCTTCCTCGCTGAATCGGGTCCCGAAGCGCTCGTTCAATACATCGATGATCTCGGAAAGGGGAGCCTTTTCTTCCACCGCTTTGCCGGTTCCGACATCAGTGGGACTCTTCACATACTCCGCTTCGCCTTCCCGGACTTCAATCGCCCCGGAAAACACGCGCTCAAGTCGGTAATACTGCAACGCAACCTCATCGCCTATCCTGACGATCGTTGTGTCACGCTCCTGTGGCAGATGCGGCAGGAGAAACCGGCCAAAGCTATAGAGCATCTCCAGTTCAGGATCGGCATAGGGAATAATCTGACTCAGGAATGCGTACACCCGCACATAACCGGCGAGTTTGTCCCGGAAGTCCTTGCGCTCGTCTTCTTCTCCAATGGCCTTGAAACGATCCACCGCCGGCTGCAGATGTTGCTGCATATGGGCATGGTCAACCGGCCCCTGGCGTGCCGCGGGTTTGTAGAATATCCGTGCAAAGGCCTCGACTTCGCTCCAGTGGTACACCTGGGCCTGATCGAGTTCATGCTTGAGGGCCTCCAGCCTGGACGGATCCGAGGCTTCCGCCAGTTCTGTCTTGTCGTAATATGGTTTGAAGGCGCGGAAGATATCCTCTGCCTCGTTGACAAAATCCAGGACAAAGGGCGCATCCTTGCCGGGGATCATCCTGTTGAGACGCGAGAGGGTCTGCACGGCCTGCACTCCATCGAGTCGCTTGTCAACATACATGGTGTGCAGCAGGGGTTGGTCAAAACCGGTCTGGTATTTGTTTGCCACCAGAAGCACCTGGTAGTCGGGAGAATCGAAGCGTTCCGGCAACCGGGCTTCGCTGATGGGCTTTCCTGTCACAACATCCGTGTTCATGCCCGGCTCGGTATACTCCTGTCCGGTCGCCGGATCCCGCACGGTTCCGCTGAAAGCGACCAGTGGCCGCACATCCGTGTATCCGTTTTCCGCGATGTAGTTCTCAAAGGCCAGTTTATAGCGCACGGCGTGCAATCTGGACGATGTAACCACCATGGCCTTGGCACGCCCGCCGATCCTGTGTTTCACGCTGCGCCGGAAGTGTTCCACCATCACTTCCGTCTTCTGCTCGATATTGTGGGGGTGCAGGCTCATGAACTTGGCAAGTGCCCTGGCCGCTTTCTTCCTGGGGAGTTTCGGATCGTCCTCAGCCGCCTTGAGGAGCCTGTAAAAGGTCTTGTAGGTGGTGTAATTCGTCAGCACATCCAGGATAAACCCCTCCTCGATGGCCTGCCGCATGGAATAGAGATGAAAAGGTTCAGGCTTGCCGTTTGCCCCCGGCCGGCCGAACAACTCCAGCGTCTTCCCTTTCGGGGTGGCGGTGAAGGCAAAGAAACTTACATTCGGTTGCCGGCCCCGTGACTGCATCACCCGGTTCAGACAGTCTTCCCAGTCGTCTCCTTCCTCGTCCTCATTTTTCGCATCCGTGCCCAGTATTGCCTTGAGTTCGCGCGCGGTTTCGCCGGTCTGGCTGGAATGGGCCTCGTCCACGATGACGGCATACCTGCGCCTGCCG
>WFUT01000159.1 GCA_015484845.1 Desulfobulbaceae bacterium | reverse complement strand
GCGCATGATCGAGCAGGTACGGGTTCCCCTCGATCCAGGTCACCCGGTTATCCTCGACCTCGACCCGGATCGGGCAGCGAACCGTGCACATGCCACACATAGAGTACACAGATTTTTTCATGTTGTTCTCCTTCGTAATGTCACTTTATCACCGGCCGCTGGCAGAAGAGATACTGCCGGGACCGGACAGCAAGACCCGGACAGGACCGCCATGGCCGTCCGCGGCGGTGGATCCGGATGTCTTCCAGCTTCCTGGTTTCCCGCGACGCTCCGGCTGACCGGGCGGGGATCATCCTGCCCGGGCCGGCCACCCGGACGAAAGGCAGCCGCCAACAGGCGGCGAAACAGGCCGCGGGAGGCCTGTTTCGCCGGGTTGAGGTTACAGGGGACATGTCTGTTACCGCATGAACGGCAGCAGGCTGGTGTACTTCATGAAGACGATGATCAGGGCCAGGGCCAGCATCCGCTTGAGGAAGATCTCGGGCAGCTTCTTCTGGATCTTGGGACCGACCATGCCACCGCACATGGCGCCGGCCGCGATCAGGGCCGCCATCAGCCAGTCGGGCTGGTATCCCATCAGGGCGTACTTGGCAATGGCGCCGGTGGAGGTGGCAAAGGTACCGGCCAGGGCAATGGGCACGGCCAGGTACATGGGATAGCCCACCAGGGTGGTCATGAACGGCATGAACATAAAGCCGCCGCCGACTCCGAAGGAGGAGGCGATGATACCCATGAGGATACCGCCGATCAGCATCATCAGGGGCCGGGCAACAAAGGTCTCGCCCCAGAACCGCATGTCAAAGGAGATGAAGTTGAACTTGTCGAACTCGATCTTGCCCATCTCCATGGCCTTGCCCGACTCCTTGGCCTCCTTGACCGCGGCATTGAACTTCTGGACAATGGCCTTCATGGCCTTTTTCTTCTCAATGGAGCCCGGCAGGGACTCGGTGAAGAGCTTGATACCGATGACCAGGCAGATGATACCCAGGTAGAACTTGAAGGCCGCCAGGTTCAGGTACTTGGCCGACAGCGGCGGGCCGATGAAAAAGGCGCCGGTGACGATACCGATGGCAAAGGGAATGGCCACCGGGTAGGCGAACCGCTTTTCCTTGAAATAGTTCATGAGACCGGTGATGGGCGAGCACAGGGTCAGGAACAGGTTGGTGGGCTTGATGGTGTTGCCGGCATTGATGCCCACCGGGCCCTTGGTGCCGATGACGGTGATCTGGAAGGCTGCGGTGAACAGGCCGCCGGCCGCGCCCATGATAACAAAGAGTACGCCGATGATAAAGGCGCCGCCAAAGACGATCAGCGGGTTCATGTAGACATTACCGGTCTTGAAGAAGAAGGTCGACTTCTCGATGGTAAAGGAGTTCTGCTTCTGGCCGTTGACATAGACCGCCATCCTGGTGCCGGGCGCCAGGTTCTTGTACGGCGTCATGGTGACGGAGAACTTGCCCGTGTTCTTGTCCAGGGACAGCTTGACGCCCTTGTTCCAGGCCTTGGGCTGCTTGTTGTAGTCGGTCATGATCATGCGGGCATTGCCGCCGCCAAGGGGTTTCTCCTTGGATACGGTGTTGATACCGAACTTCGTCTCGTGGGTGAAGATCAGGAACTTCCACTGCGCCTCGGTGGTGATGGGCCCGAGCATGGCGCGGACGGCCGGGTCAATGGCGCTCCACTTCTTGATCTTGTTGACCTCTACCTTGTACTTGAACGGCGGGAAGGCGAAGATACCCTTGGTCTGGCCCTTCCAGTCCTCTTCCGGCGTGGCCAGGGCCTGGGGAACATTGGTGATTACATAGTAGTTCGGCGGGATGGCGGTATCGCCAAAGGCGTTCTTGCCGTTCTTGCCCTTGGTCAGCCGTTTCCTTTCCTTGGGGCCGGGCGCTTCGGTGGGCTTGAACATCTTTTCCGTGGAGATGACCACGAACAGGTCCTGCCCCGGACTGATGCTCCCCTCGACGGTGATGGGGCTGCCGGCCTTCAGGTTCTTGGCACTCAGTTTCGCCTCGGTCGCCATGGCGCTGGAACTGAGCAGCAGCAGGGCAGACACGACAATACCGAGTAGTAGTGAAAATCTTTTCATACAAAGCCTCCTCGATCTTTCTTTTGGACAAGTCGATCTTCCGACGAATTGCCACCTGCGGGGCAGGGCCCCGCGGTATCGCTCACCACCGGGATGGCGATACCGGGTCCCGCATCCCGGCCTGGCGGACATCGGCCGGTCCATCGGCTCAATAACACAAACATCGCATCATGTTTGGGATCCACGATCTTTCTTCAGCCTGGGATAGTTGCCGTTCACCTCCTTTTTCTGGTTCCTGGTGCTGTTGCTTCCACTGCAGCGTCCCTCCTTCCCGGCCGGGGCAGGAGAAAGCAGATCCTCTTTCGACCTTCAATCCGACATGTCGACGATCCTGGTATCGCCGATATAGTGGCGGCTCTTGAAGCCGGTCATGCTGGTCATCTTCCTGGTCAGTTGGCTGATGGCCTTCAGGTTGCGGACAATGGTGGCCAGGTCCCTGGCGACCTCGGCATCGGCCGCATCCTCTTCCAGGAGCTGGGCCGTTCCCAGGGCGGCGAACAGGGGCGAGTTGATCTCATGGGCCACGGCGCCGGCCATCTCGACAACCCCCTGCAGCTTGACCCGTTCCATCCGCTCCTTCTCCAGCTTGCGCTGCGCGGTGATATCACGGATGATCTCGACAACGTACTGGACCCTGCCCTGCTCATCGAGCATGGGACTGGCGGTCCGTTCCAGCCAGTGGACGCCATCCTCCTGCTCCACCTGGTGGACCAGGGTGACCACGGTGCCGTCGCGGAGTACCTGGTCCACGGGACACTCGCCCCCCTGGCCATCCATCATGCAGAGATCGCGGTATTCCGCTCCCAGGATCTCCTTTTCCGACCTGCCCAACCGCTCCATGGCAACCCGGTTGGCAAGCACCACGTGCTTGTCGGTATCGACCACCAGGAGCTGCGGCCGGATACAGTCGAGAATATCGGCGAGAAACCTTTCGTTCTCCTCGATCTGGTTAAAGAGCAGGTTGATCTTCTGGTAGGTCCTGGCGTTGTGGATGGCCGTGCCCCCGGCCTCGGACACGGTCTCTGCGAAATTGACCTCGGAACTGGTGAAGCAGTGGTGCTCGTCGGAGAGGACCTGCAGCACGCCGATACGTTCCTGTCCCACCTTGATGGGAATGCAGAGCAGGGACTTGATGCCCTCCTGTACCAGGTGTTTCCGGCACTTGATCCGTTCATCGCCGTCCACGTCAAAGATGGCCACCGGGCCGTCGGCAAGGAGCATGGCGATGTCGTCCTCACCCTCCCACCGCACCTGCTCCAGATACGACTCCGACACCCCGTGCGCCGCGACCAGTTCCAGGGTGTTGGTCTGGGGATTGAGCAGGCGGATGGTGCACCCCCTGGTCCCCATGGAACGCGGCACCCGCTGGACGATGGTCTGGAGCACGGTCTCCAGGTCCAGGGTGGAGTTGACCAGTTTGCTCAGGGCCTGCACCTCCTGCATGAAGTCCACCTGGTTGACCATCTCCTTGAACATCCGCGCATTGGAGATGGCGATCCCCACCTGCTCGGCCAGGGACATGGAAAAGGCGATCTCCTCGTCGGAGAAGATGCGGTGCCGGCGGGTGAGCAGGCGCATGATACCGATGATGGAGTCCTGGAACAGGATGGGCAGGGTGAGGATGCTCTTGATCCCTTCCCGGAAGAGTTCCTCGCGGTCCCGGTAGTTGGGGTCGCGGTCCAGGTTGACCCGGGCCACGGGCTGCCCCGCCTTGATCAGGTCCATGGTCTCCTCGGTGTCAATGGACTGGCGGGAGACATACTCCATGGACAGCCCGTGCGCCGCGCCCATGACAAAGGTATTGGTGGAATGGTCCAGCAGGCGGATGGTGCAGGCATCCACGTCAAAGAGCCCGGGCAGGGTGCGGACGATGGTGTCCATCACCTGCTGGTGATCCAGCACCATGGAGACCATCCTGGTCACCTTCTGGAAGACCTCCAGAAACTGGCGCTCTTTTGTCCGGGTTGCCTTGTCAGTGCCCATCTTTGCTCCTGAACATTCCTCCCTGTGGCCGGGCTTTACTTCCTGGACTGGAGGACCTTTTCCACCTTTTCTTCAAGCTCGTCGCGGTCAATGGGCTTGACGCAGTACTCGTCGGCGCCCAGGCTGATGGCCTCCCGCGCCGTCTCGACGGTGGGATAGCCGGTGAGCATGATGGCGTGCATGTCGGGAGAATGCTCCTTCAGCATGGCCAGGACCTCGACACCGCTGAGCTTTTTCAGCTTGATGTCCAGGATCGCCAGGTCGATCCTGTTCTTCTTGGCGAACTCGATCGCCTCGTCCTCCTCGGTGAAGGTGTGGACGTTGTGTCCCTTCTTGGAAAGGATCTTGCCGATCAGGACCGTTGCGTCCTGTACATCATCCAGTGCCAGAATTTCAGCCATTGTCTTCCTCCTCAGGTTGTACCGGAAAGGCGCCGCCGGCAAACGAGTTGCCCGCGGCAGTTGCAATGTTTCCTGTCAAAACGCGGACTCCAGGGTGCTAGGTGTTGTCCACCTGCTCCCTGAGGAGCGCGGTCTCCGTGTCCTTGGCCCGGGGCAGCAGGATCCTGAACTCGGTGCCCTGCAGCTTCTCGCCGGTCTCGCGGTCCCTGACCGGGCTCTCCACCTCGATGGTTCCGCCATGGTCCTGGATGATCCCGTAGGTGACCGACAGGCCGAGCCCGGTCCCCTTGCCCACCGGCTTGGTGGTGAAGAAGGGATCAAAGATCTTGGCCCTGACACTGTCGGGGATGCCGTGGCCGGTATCGCGAACCCGGGCGATGACCTGTTTCCTGTCAGGATCATAGGACGTGCCCAGGAAGAGGTCTCCCCCGCCCTGGTCCTCCATGGCATGCTGGGCATTGTTGATCAGGTTGACAAAGACCTGGCGCAGCTTTTCGGCGTCACCGATAACCCGGGGCAATCGGTCGGCGAGGTCGAGATGCACCTGGACATGATTCAGGTTGAGGTTGTGCTCGGTAACGGCCACCACGTCGGAGAGGACCTCGTTGAGGTCAATATCCCTGCGGGCACTGCCGGCCTGCCGGGAAAACTTGAGCAGGTCGGCGACGATCTTCCGGCTCGCCTTGGTCTGCCGCTCGATGACACAGAGGTTCTGGTAGGCCTCGGAGTCCTCGTCAAAGTCGTCCTTCATCAGCTGGGCATAGCCGAGGATGATCCCCAGGGGCGTGTTGATCTCGTGCGCCACGCCGGCGGCCATCTGGCCGACAGAGGCCATCTTTTCGCTGGAGACCAGCTGTTCCATCATGGCCTTGACCCGGGTCAGGTCCTTGGCAATGGCCTCGCAGCCGATCATCTTGCCATTGTCGTCGTAGATGGCCGTGGCCGAGATGAGGACATAGATCACGGAACCATCCTTTTTGCGGAACTCGGTCTCGAAGTCCTTGATATAGCCGTCCCTGCTGAGCAGTTCGTAGTAGGTGAAGATGTCCTCTTCCTCGTTGAAGATCTGGTAGAGGTTGATCCGCGTCGCGTCTTCAGGACCGTAGCCCAGCATCTCCAGGCCCGACTCGTTGATCTCGAGAACGTTCTTGCCGATATCCCCGAAAAAGATCATATCCTTGGAGTTGGAGAAAAGATGGCGGAACTTTTTCTCCGACTTGGACAGCTCGGCGGTCCGCTCCTCCACCTTCTCCTCCAGGTGCAGGTTCAGTTCCTTCAGCTCCGCGGCCGCCTTTTCCAGCCGCAGGTTGGCGCTCTTGAGCTTGGCGGCCTTCTGCTCGATGGACTCGTAGGCCTGGACACTCTTGTTGTAGAAGATGGTGACCGCGGAGACCGAGATCAGGAGCAGGGTGTTGAACCCGCCCGAATAGGGAGCGATATCCGCCCAGACAGAGCCGTTGCCGGACATGAACAGGAACTGCTTGACGATGTGGCCGGCGGCCCTGGAGACGGAAAAGGCCGACAGGGCCATGCAGAAATAGAAAAGAAACCCCCAGAGAAAGTTGTCCGGCTGCCTGCGGATGAGCAGGAAGGCATAGCGCATGGCCAGGAAGGAAAAGATGATATCGGCCACGGAACCGGCCATATCGAGAATGATGGTTGGAAGGAGGGGCAACCCACTCATTTCTTTTCCTCCCCGGCATGCTTGACAACGGTCCTGTAGAAGGACCGCATGGCAATGAACAGGAAGAACAGGGCGGGAACAGCGACAATATGGTCGAGCTTGGTGATATAGAAGATGATCTTGCCCATGGTCAGGGGGCCGACCAGGCGGGACCGGAAGTAGCCTTCGACCGTGGAGATATGATGCGGCTCAAGAACCACGCCCATGGCGTGGCCGGTGAAGGCGAGCACGTTCCAGGCGATCATGAGCACGCAGAAGACCTGCAGGTAGCGCCAGCCCCTGCTGGTGAACGAGCTCCGGCGGATGTCCCACAACAGGTAGCCCAGGGC
>WFUT01000158.1 GCA_015484845.1 Desulfobulbaceae bacterium | reverse complement strand
GTAGCGGAGATAGGTCTCGGTGACCGGCAGGATCAGCCCCTGCTCCTCGATCTCGCTGTAGGGCAGGGCCCAGCACCGCATCATCTCGGTGCGGCCGATCTCGAAGTAGCGCAGGTAGTTGGCATTGTAGACCACGCCGCCGGCATCGGTATCGCCGTAGATGACCCGGCAGGTTGTCCGGAAGACCGGCTCTTTCAGTCCCACCTGCAGATCAGCCATGCCCCCCTGCGCCTCCCCGGATGAAACGGTCGAAAAAGGCTGCCCCGCTCTCCAGTTCCAGGCCGCTCTCCCGGACCGCCCGGTGCACGTCCTCCTCGGTGTAAGGCAGGCCGCTCCCCTGGCCCGGATGGCGGGAATCGTAGAGCAGCATGGGCACGGGCCAGTCCTCGTGGGTTCGCCGGCTGAGCGGGGTGTAGTGATCCATGGTCACCACCAGGCGAAAGGGTTCGCCGCGCTGCTCCAGGGCCCGGACCATGGGCGCGACGATACGGGCGTCAAAGTCCTCGATGGCCCGGCTCTTGGCGGCCAGGTTGCCCTGGTGACCCGCCTCGTCGGGTGCCTCCACGTGGACGAGGACAAAGTCCCCCCTCTCCAGGCTCGCCAGGGCCGCGGCCACCTTGCCCTCGTAGTTGGTGTCCAGGTAGCCGGTGGCGCCCTCCACCTCCGGTACCTCGAGGCCGGCACAGACACCGATGCCCTTGAGCAGGTCCACGGCCGAGACCAGGCTGCCGCGGATCCCGAAGCGCGTGCGCAGGGGCTCCATGGCCGGGCTGCCGCCCTCGCCCCACAGCCAGATGGCGTTGGCCGGCCGCTGGCCGCGACCGACCCGCTCCCGGTTGACAGGATGCTCTGCCAGGACCTGGCGCGAACACTCCATGACCGTCCGCAGGGGCTCGGCCTGCAGGTACCGGCGGTAGAAGGTGGTCACGTCCCGGTCCATGTGGTCATGGGGCGGGACCGTGTCAATGGCGGGCGCCTCGCCCCGCAGCACCATCAGGTGCCGGTAGCTGATGCCGGCATGGAACCGGATCCCGGCCGGCGCGCACCGCTCCTGGATGGCCCGGATCAGGCGGGCGCTCTCCGGGGTGGAGATGTGGCCGGCGCTGTAGTCGCGCATGGTGACCGAGCCGTCCGGTTGGAAATCGACCGTGACCAGGTTGCAGCGGAAGGCCAGTTCGCCCGGCCCGATCTCCACGCCCATGCTGGCCGCCTCCAGGGGGGCCCTGCCGGTGTAGCACTCCTGCGGCTCGTAGCCCAGCAGGGAGAGGTTGGCCACGTCGCTGCCGGGCGGGAACCCCTCCGGGACCGTGCGCACCAGGAGCAGCTCGCCCTCCCTGGCAAGGCGGTCCATGGCCGGCGTGCGGGCCGCGGCCAGGACCGTTCTGCCGCCCAGTTCCGCGATGGGCACATCCCCCATGCCGTCGCCCACCAGCATCACGTACTTCATACCCGCCCCCTGCTCCCCGGCCAGGCCCTCAACAGGACTCTTCCTCGAGGAAACGGATCTTGACCGTGGGCTCGGTGACCATCTCCAGGGCGTCGATCTCGGCCAGGGCTCCCTTCACATCCGACTCCCGGGCAGCGTGGGTCCGCATGACGATGGAGACCGGTGTCGACTCGCGCCGGCCCTTCTGGATCACGGACTCGATACTTATGCCGTACCGGCTGAGGATGCCGGCGATGGCGGCCAGCACACCGGGTTCGTCCCGGGCCGAGATCCGGAAATAGTAGGGACAGCAGAGCTCGTCGAGCGGCGTGATCCGCCGGTCCCTGATCTCGCGGGGCAGGTAGGAGAGCGGCGGCACCCTGCCCACTAAGCCGGCCTGGATGTTCCGGGCGATATCGACCACGTCCGCGGCAACAGCGCTGCCGGTGGGCATCTTGCCGGCGCCGAGCCCGTAGAACAGGACGTTGCCCACGGTATCGCCGGTGAAGTGGATGGCATTGAAGGCACCGTCGATCTTGGCCAGCAGGTGCGTCTCCGGAACCATGGTGGGATGGATGTGGGCCTCCACCGTATCGCCGTGGTTGCGGCTGATGGCCAGCAGCTTGATCCGGCAGCCGAACTCGCGGGCAAACTCGATGTCCACCGGCTCGACGCTGGTGATACCCTCGGTGGGGATCTCGTTGTGGGTGATATGCATGCCGTAGGCCATGGTCATGAGGATGGCCAGCTTGTGCGCCGTATCGATGCCCTCCACGTCATAGGTGGGATCGGCCTCGGCAAAGCCCTGCTCCTGGGCGTCTCGCAGGACCTCGGCAAAGGGGATGCCCTCGTCGGTCATCCGGGTCAGGATGTAGTTGGCCGTGCCGTTCATGATCCCCATGATGGAGAGGATCCGGTTGGCGACCAGCCCCTCCTTGAGCGACTTGATCACCGGGATGCCGCCGCCGACACTGGCCTCGAACCCGACCTCCACGCCCTTTTCCGCGGCAGCGGTAAAGATATCGCGTCCCTCCTGGGAGAGCAGGGCCTTGTTGGCGGTCACCACGTGCTTGCCCGCCGCGATGGCGTTCATGACAAAGGTCTTGGCCGGCTCGATGCCGCCGATCAGCTCGACCACGATATCGATCTCCGGGTCACCGATCAGCTCGGCAGCGTCCCTGGTCAGGATCACGTCATCAAACCGGGGCGGCAGGGCACTGACATTGATATCAGCCACCTTGGCGAGGCGGATCGTCATGCCGGTGCGCTGCGCAAGTCGTTTCTGCTGCGAGTGCAGGACCTCGGCCAGACCGCTGCCCACTGTTCCGAAACCTATCAGGCCTACCTGTATCGTCTTGTTCATCGAATATCTTGCTCGCGTGGTTGCAGGAAAGAGGTGTCCATGGTGCGTGCCGCCGCACCCGTCTTCCGCCGGCGCTCACCTGTACGGCGCAGGCGGAACAGCGACGGGAGCGGCTGCCCCTGTTGCGCCATTTTGTACCCTCTTTGCGGCTGGTTGTCAAAAAGTATGCAGCGATATTTTCATAGCTTAAAAAAGAGAGTTACGGTATAGTCAGCCGCAAAATGAGATGCCATTCAGTGTGTGTGACCGGTCTCTTTCCAGTACTGTCAACGGGTTACACCTGTTTCCGTTATGTCGCCGGTTCCTGCCGCTGAAGCCGGAAGCGGGCGCGGCGGGGGTGTGACCGGAGGTGGAATACGGTCCGGCCAGCGTACTTTCATCCTCTTTCATCTCAACTTTTCAAGGAGACGGATATGAACATTCTGATTTTTGGACCAAACGGCAGTGGCAAGGGAACCCAGGGCGCCATCATCAAGGAGAAATACGGCCTGGATCACATCGAGTCGGGCGCCATCTTCCGCGAGCACATCAAGGGTGGCACCGAGCTCGGCAAAAAGGCCAAGGAGTACATCGACCGCGGCGACCTGGTCCCCGACGACATCACCATTCCCATGGTGCTGGAGACCCTGCAGAAGTCCAAGGACAAGGGCTGGCTGCTGGACGGCTTTCCCCGTTCCCTGGCCCAGGCCGAGGCCCTGGACAAGGCCCTGAAGGAGTCCGGCATGGCCCTGGACTACGTGATCGAGATCGTGCTGCCGCGCGACGTGGCCAAGCTGCGCATCACGGGCCGCCGCCTGTGCGCCAACGACAACAACCATCCCAACCACATCGCCTTTGAGGCCATCAAGCCGGTGGAGAAGGACGGCAAGCTGGTCTGCCGGGTCTGCGGCGGCGAACTGAGCGCCCGGGCCGACGACCAGGACGAAGAGGCCATCAACAAGCGCCACGACATCTACTACGACGACAAGACCGGCACCATGGCCGCGGTCAACTACTTCAAGAACAAGGGCGATGTCAAGGTCATCTCGGTCAACGGCGAGCCGAGCATCAAGGAGGTCTCCGAGGCCATCATGAAGGAGCTTCCGTAGTCCCGGTCCGGCCGCGGTATACCAGCGTTTCCACGCCCTGCCCGTGGCGTGGAAACGCTTTTTTTGTTTGACAGGAGGACATTTTTCTTTCATTGTTGCGGCCATGAAAACGCTCATCTCCACCAGTCTTGTCCAGTCGATCATGGCCAAGGAGGCCTTTGCCAAGGAGTCTGCCGAAGAGCTGGTCCGGCTGGCCCGCTGGATCGTCGAGACCTTCGAGGACGGCGGCAAGCTGCTCATCTTCGGTAACGGCGGCAGCGCCGCCGATGCCCAGCACATGGCGGCCGAGTTCGTCAACCGTTTTCTCATCAACCGCAGGCCCCTGCCGGCCATCGCCCTGAGCACGGACAGCTCGATACTGACCGCCATTGGCAACGATTTCTCCTTTGACCTGGTCTTTGTCAAGCAGGTCCAGGCCCTGGGCAAGCCCGAGGACCTGGCCATGGGCATCTCCACCTCCGGGACCTCGGCCAACGTGGTCAAGGCCATGGCCACGGCCAGGGAGATGGGCCTCAGGACCGCGGCCCTCACCGGCGGCACGGCCTGCCCCGGCCGCGATCTCGCCGGTCTCTGCGACATCCTGCTCAACGTTCCCTCTGACTCCACGCCGCACATCCAGGAGACCCATCTCTGGATCGAACATCTCCTCTGCGAAATGGTGGAACAGATCATGTTCGGCGAGCCCTGAGAAACGGCCTCCCGCTCCCCTGCCGGCAGATTCCCCCTCATCCCCTGATATGCTGCAGCCATGAAGGACTATACCGTAACGCCGCTTGCCTTTGACCGCCTCCATACCTACTCGGTCCATGACCGGCACTCCAAGGTCAGTGTGGACGATTTCGCCCGTCCGCTCCGTCCGGGCATGAGGGTCCGCGACCTGCTGGCCAGCCTGCCGGCGCAGCTGGCCGGGGTGGACTTTCCCGAGCTGGTGGTCCACATTGCCACCTCGGTGCGCAACCGCCGCCCCGTGCTGCTGGGCATGGGTGCGCACGTGATCAAGGTGGGGCTCAACCCGGTGCTCATCGACCTGATGGAGCGCGGCATCATCTCGGCCATCGCCCTCAACGGCGCCGGCATCATCCATGACACCGAGATCGCCATGGTGGGCCGCACATCGGAGGAGGTGGCCGACGTGCTGGGCCAGGGCGCCTTTGGCGCCGCCAGGGAGACCGGCGAGGTGCTCAACGACGCGATCCGCCGTGGCGCGGCCGATGGCATCGGCCTGGGCGAGGCCGTGGGCAATGCCCTGCTGGAACACAACTTCCCCCACAACGACCAGAGCCTGCTGGCCCGGGCCCGGGAGCTGGGCATCCCGGTCACGGTGCACGTGGCCATCGGCACCGACATCATCCACATCCATCCCGGCGCCGACGGCGCGGCCATCGGCAGCACCAGCCACCACGACTTCCGCCTCTTCTGCCGCCTGGTCAGCGGGCTGGAGGGCGGCGTCTATCTCAATGTCGGTTCGGCGGTGCTGCTGCCCGAGGTCTTTCTCAAGGCCCTGACCGTGGCCCGTAACCTGGGCCACCAGGTCCGCCACCTGACCACGGCCAACTTCGACTTCATCCGCCACTACCGGCCGACCACCAACGTGGTCCACCGGCCGACCCTGGAGGGCGGCCGGGGCTACAACTTCACCGGCCACCACGAGCTGATGATCCCGCTCCTGGCGGCCGCGGTTGTGGACGAGCTGGCAAAAGGCTGATATACTCTCCGGACCCATGAGCGTCGGCAACCGGATCTTCCGCGCCGGCATCCTTTGCCTCAACCCCTGCAACGAATATGAGAGACAAGATAAAAATAGGCACCCGCGCCAGCCTCCTGGCCGTGACCCAGTCCACCTGGGTCAAGGACCGGATCGAGGCGCAGTACCCGGGCACCACGGTGGAACTGGTCAGGATCACCACCAAGGGGGACAAGATCCTGGACGTGCCCCTGGCCAAGGTGGGCGGCAAGGGTTTGTTCGTGAAAGAGATCGAGGATGCGCTCCTCGACGGCCGCGTGGACCTGGCCGTCCACTCCATGAAGGATGTACCCACCGAGCTGCCCGCCCCCCTGCACGTGGCTGTTATCCCGGAGCGCGAGGTGCCGGTGGACGCCTTCATCTCGACCCGGTACGGCGCCCTGGACGAGCTGCCGGCCGGCGCGGTCATCGGTACGTCCAGCCTGCGCCGCAAGGCCCAGCTCACCGCCCTGCGGCCCGATCTCAGCATCCGCGACCTGCGCGGCAACCTGGACACCAGGCTGCGCAAGCTCGAGGAGGGGCAGTATGACGCCATCATCCTGGCCGCCGCCGGCCTGAACCGGCTGGGCATGCAGGAGAGGATCACCACCCTGTTCACGCCGGCGCAGATGCTGCCCGCCATCGGCCAGGGCTCCCTGGGCATCGAGCTGCGCCGCGACGACGCCGAGCTGCTGGCTGGCCTGCAGTTTCTCCACCACCCGGCGACCGCCACGGCCGTGGCGGCCGAGCGCGCCTTCCTGTTCCGGCTCGAGGGCGGCTGCCAGGTGCCCATCGGCGCCCACGCCACCCTGGCCGACAACACCGTCACCCTGGCCGGGCTGATTGCCAGCGTCGATGGCAGGGAGATCCTCAAAGAGGAGATGAGCGCGCCCGCGGAAGAGGCCGCCGACCTGGGAACCCGCCTTGCCGATGTACTGCTGGAACGCGGCGGCAGGGCGATACTTGATGCAGTCTACCAGGCGGAAAACCAATGAGCGGCAAAACGAACAGGGGCAAGGTCTACCTGGTCGGGGCCGGTCCCGGCGACCCCGGCCTCATCACCCTGCGCGGCAAGTACCTGCTGGAGCGGGCCGAGGTGGTCGTCTACGACTACCTGGCCAATCCGAAGCTGCTCCGGCACGTGCCGGAGGACGCCGAGCTGATCTATGCCGGCAAGAAGGGCGGCGGCCTGCACGCCTTTACCCAGGACGAGATCAACCAGCTCCTCATCGACCATGCCGGCGCCGGCCGGACCGTGGTTCGCCTCAAGGGCGGTGATCCCTTCATCTTCGGCCGCGGCGCCGAGGAGATCGAGGAACTGGTGGCGGCCGGCATCGCGTTCGAGGTGGTGCCCGGCGTCACCTCGGCCACGGCCGCGGCCACCTATGCGGGCATACCCATCACCCACCGCGAGTACACGGCCTCGGTGGCCTTCATCACCGGCCACGAGGCGCCGGGCAAGAAGGAATCCAATATCGCCTGGGACAAGCTGGCCACGGGCGCGGGCACCATTGTCATCTACATGGGGATCAAGAACCTGCCCGACATCACCCGCAAGCTGATCGATAACGGCCGCGATCCGCAGACCCCGGTGGCCGTTGTCCGCTGGGCCTCCACCCCGGTCCAGCGCTCGGTGGAAGGGACGCTTGCCACCATCACCGACATCGTGCACAGGGCCGGGATCAAGCCGCCGGCCCTGGTCATTGTCGGCGAGGTGGTCCGGCTGCGCAACACCATCGACTGGTTCGAGAAACGCCCCCTCTTCGGCCGCCACATCGTGGTTACCAGGACCCGCGAACAGGCCAGTGAACTGGTGGCCGGCCTGGAGGAACAGGGCGCCGACTGCCTGGAATACTCCACCATCCATATCGAGCCGGTGGCGGATTACTCGCTCCTGGACAGGGCGCTGGACGAACTCCACACCTACCAGTGGCTGCTCTTCACCAGCCTCAACGGGGTCACCTACTTCTTCCGCCGTCTCTTTGCCCGCAACATGGATGCCCGCGACCTGGCAGGCCCGAAGATCGCGGTGGTGGGCCGGGCAACGGCCAGGGAACTGGGCAAGTACGGCCTCCGGGCCGACCTGGTGCCGGAGAAGTTCACCGGCGAGGGCCTGGCCGAGGCCCTGCTGCGGGAGGGGGTCGACGGGACCAGGATACTTTTGCCGAGGGCGCTCAAGGCGCGCGAGGTCCTGCCGGAGACCCTGGCCGGGGCCGGCGCCGAGGTAACCGTGGCCCCGGTCTACCAGAACGTGCCGCCCCAGGGCAGGAAGGACGAGCTGCGTGAACAGCTCGAGGCGGGCTTTATCGATCTTGTCACCTTTACCAGCTCCTCCACGGTGACCAACTTCCTGACCATGGTGGACGCGGCCTCGGACGAGGAGCTGCGCAGCCTGCTGGCCGGGGTCAGGATCGCGGCCATCGGACCGATCACCGCAAAACGGTGGCGGACCGCGGCCTCACCGTTGACATCCAGCCGGAACGCTACACCATCCCGGACCCGGTGGACGCCATTGTTGCCCACTACCAGAGCGCGAACAGGAACTGAAACACTGCCCCTGCTCCTGCGTATCGACCTGCCCGGCCGGGACGGTCGGGGCGGACGGCCGGAGGGTGAACCGGGCAGCGAGCGGGCGGCGCAGGAAGAAGCGCCGCTGATCTGTGCCCACTGCAGCGCCCCTGTCACCAGCCGTGACCAGGCCATCGAGATAGGCGGCCGTCATGAGCATGCCTTTTTCAATCCCGCCGGCATCGCCTACGAGATCCGCTGTTTCCGGCGCGCGCCCGGCTGCCTGGTCCAGGGCGATCCCACCAGCGACTTCACCTGGTTTGCCGGCTTCCGCTGGCAGTTCGGCCTCTGCTCCACCTGCCTGACCCACCTGGGCTGGTTCTTCAGCTCCCCGGAACAGCCGTCGTTCTATGGCCTGATCAGCAACCGGTTGCTCTGAGACCGGACCCAGGCGGCTCTTCCGTCTCTGCTGCCGTGGCACCGCCGGCTGCCGGTTCTTCCCCCCTCCTGAAAGCGGCCAGCCTGGCCTTGATGAAATCGATGCCGTCCAGGGGAAACCGGGCAATGGCCTGCCGGTAGGTCGGCAGGCTGTCGAGCATGGACATGATCCTGGCGTGCAGGGTGTCGGCGGCCAGCTCGGGCCAGGGCAGGAAATCCACCAGCCCCTGCCTGCCGAAGGCGGTGGCCCGCAGCAGCTGCTCCCGGCGCGGCGTCTCCCTGGGGATGATGAGGGACGGCGTCTTCTGGCTGAGGATCTCGCAGACCGTGTTGTAGCCGCCCATGGAGACCACCAGGTCGGCAGCACCAAAGACCTCCTCCATGCGCGGGTAGAAGGGGACGACCTTGATCCGGAACGGTCGTGCCCGGCGGGCCAGCAGGCGGCGCTGCTGCCGGGGCATGAAGGGCCCGGTGATGAGCACGCTGCGGATGCCGGGCAAGGCCTCTTGCTCGTGCATGGCCAGGTAGGTCTCCATCATGGCATAGCCGTCGCCGCCGCCACCGGCGGTCACCACGATCATCTTCTCCCCCTGGCCGACGCAGAACTTCTTCCGGGTCTTGGCCGCTGCCCTGTCCGAGGCCACCCGCCGGGGCAGGTAACCGGTGAAATGGACCCTGTCCCGGATGGCGGCCGGCAGGTCGTATTCCGCCACCGCATCGTAGATGTCCTGCCGGCCATATATCCATATCTCGGAGTAGAGCTCCTCCAGTCGCCGGTAGACATCCTTGTGGCGCCAGTCGGCGCGCACCGTCTCCCGGTCGTCCATGATATCGCGCAGGCCGAGGATGGTCCGGGTCCGCGGCGAGTGCGCCTTCAGCCACTGCAGGGTGGGCAGGACCTCTTTCTTCAGGCCCAGCGGCTCCTTGTCAACGATGAAGAGATCGGGGCGGAAGGTCCTGGTGGTGGCGGCGATGATGGACTTGCGGATATTGAGGGCGTGCTCGGGATCTATGCGGATGGAGAGCGAACGGTACTCGTCGTTGGTCTGCTTGATCATGCCCGGGATCCGGACAAAGTCGACGTTTTCGGGAAAGGAGAAGCGGCCGGCGATGGGTGAGCCGGTCAGGATGAGGACATTGACGTCACTGGCCCGCAGGTGGCCGGCAATGGACATGGTCCGCCGGATATGTCCCAGTCCGTAGGTGTCATGGGAGTACATCAGAATGTTATATAACGGCTTCTGTCCCATTGCTCTCCGAGGCGCTCCCGCAGGGTGAAGGGTTTTCTGCTGACCAGCTCCCGCAGCTCCTGCGGCGAGAGATCCCGCCGGTCGGCGATCTTCCTGGCCGGCACGCCGGCCCATATCTCGTAGGGTCCGGGGTTCCTGGTCAGGACCGCGCCGGCGCCGATCACCACGCCATCGGGAATTTCGGTGACCTGGTAGAGGACAATGACGTTTTCGTGGATCCAGACGTCCCGGCCGATGTACTTGTCCTGCCAGACCACACCCAGCTTCTCCTGCTGGGCCAGCAGGGGCCCGCGGCCCTGGTGGATATGGTCGTGGGTGTAGATCCGGCTGCGGGCCCCGATCATGCACCAGGGACCGAGGTGGATGCTGCCCGTGCAGTCGAGGATGGAAAAACGGCTGATACAGATATTGGTCTCCATGCCGGCCGTGTCCAGGGCCTCGGGCGCGATGTAGAGCCTGCCGCGATGGACATTGCCATGGGGTCTGCGCCGCGCCTGCTTCAGGGCGGCGCGAAGCTCTGCCATGCTCTGGGTTGCCGGCTCAAATTCCATCAGGAAACCACACCACTCTCAGAAGTTTGTTGCGCCGTGCTGCTGAAATGACGGTCTCTCCACAAAGTGGTCACAGGTTATGTAACTACCTGTTTTCATTTTACCAGGGATTGTGTAGAGTAGAGCGCTGCCTGCAATGACCTTCAACGACTACGCCTCGCCGCACGCGGCTACTACATATCAGAGGAAGTCTCATCGCGGACAGCGCCCCCTCGTCGAACCGGACGTGCGGTTTTCCCGCATCCGGCTCTCCGATGATCTCTCGCCACAAGGCATTCACAGGGAGTTGACGGCTCTTTTATGCAGATAGACCAGCCCCTTCGACATGAGCGCCCTGTACAACGACGGTCCGTCAAGGTGCCGGCAGTGCCGGTGGCTCCGTGTCCTCATAAAACGACTAAACCGGGTCTGTACGTACCAGTCAATTTTCTTGAAAGGTACCTTCGGGTATCCGAAGGAAAAGTAGTTGCCCCAGCCAATCAAAAATCGATTGACATTGGCAATTACCACGTCCACCGGCTCTTGAATCCTGCGGATCGTCAGAGCATGTATCCTTTCCCGCGCCCGTTTCAGGCTCTTGGCGGAAGGGACAATGTTCAGGTATCGGCCCGCTCCGTACAGACTACGATCAAAGCGGAACGTGAATCCGAGGAAATCAAAGCTGCTGCCGGTCTCTTCCAAGTTGACGATGGTTGTCTTGTCCCGATTCAGGATCAGGTCGAGATCTCCAAGTGTCCTGTCAACAAAGGCGTGAATGCGAGGCCCGATGTACCGGGCCATGATAACCCAGTCGTCAGCGTATCGCACAAGCCTTGCGTTGGCAAAACTACGGGGACCTTCCGGGCTGTGGAAGCGTTTGTCAAATTCATGGAGAAAGATGTTAGCCAGCAGGGGGGAAATAACTCCACCTTGTGGCGTACCCTTGCGGGAGCGGGTGACCTTGCGGCCTCCATGCCCGTCTTCTTCCACGATATCGCTTTTCAGCCACATCCTGATCAGCTTCAAAACGGATCGATCGGCTATCCGACGCTCCAGGCACTGCATCAGCTTGCCATGGTCAATCGTGTCAAAATAGCTGCTCAGATCCGCGTCCAGGACTTCCGTGAATCCCACCTTGAGTGCCCTCCGAATCTCGGCAAGGGCATCATGGGCCTTACGGCCCGGGCGAAATCCGTACGAACAGTCCTCAAAGTCTGCCTCGAAAATCGGCTCCAGGATCAACAAAGCCGCCATCTGCACTATCCGATCCTTCACGGTCGGGATACCCAGCGGCCGCATCTTCCCATTTGCCTTGGGGATATAGACCCGTTTCACCGGCATGGGCCGGTAGGTCTTACCCTTCAATTCCTGCTGTATTGTTTGCAGCAGGCCGGTTACCCCTTCCGGGCTCTCCTTGATAGACGTGAGACTTACTCCGTCCACCCCGGCAGCGCCCCGATTGGCGTAAACCCGGTTCCAGGCACTTTGCAGTACATCCAGGCGATACACCCGGTCGTACAGGGCATAGAATCGAAACTCCGGTTCCTGCTTGGCCTTGTGGCCCAGTTTCTTCCGCAAGAGGGAGACTTTCGGGCTCAGGCCAAACTCCTGCCCTGCCCGTTTAGCCGTAGTGTGAGACAAACATGTGTACTCCAAGCGGAACTTCCTCCATTGTCAGAAACACGATCAAAGTCCTGCCCCTTCGCTCCACGGGAGTTACCCCGCTTCAACACTACTATGAGCAGGTCCGACTCCCGGCCGGAACCGCACAGAGGGTTATGCATTCCCCTCCAGCGTTTGGACTCGGGCTATCTGCTGCCCTGCCCGTCCCGCCGGGCCTCCCAGGTTCCCTGGCTCTCCCTTGAGTACATGCCGTCTCCAAACACCCCGGGCGGCCCAACGCAACGCTCCTGTTATCCCATTGCGCCAGTGGCAGGCTTCCCCATCAACTTGGAGGGTCGCCACCGCCAATCGTGTAACGAGGCCGAATCGAGTTCACAAATGTTACGGCCTATACTCTATCTGACCTTACGGCCTTTTCCGACCCTGCTTGACGATTCGGGTTACCCCTACACGCCGGGTCGGCGATTTCGCGGTGAACAGGCAATTACCGCGGGTGGCATCTCAGCCACCAGGATTGCCAGAGCTTCGCCTGGCACACAAGTTGGCACGGGTGCCCCGATTTTGTGCAGGCGCGATTGTTCGCTATAGCCCCTCTATGCGGGCAATCGTGACCGTGCAAAAGCGGGGTGCCCGTGACGTGCGCCACAGGTGGTGCTCCGCAGACCACTTGCCCCCTGTTCATCGCCGGCTGCGCCCGCGTCCGCAGACAGCCGGTCCCGGCGATGCTACGCTGTAGATCATGGCCGACAGCTGAAACCTAAATCCTGCAATTGGCAATTTTGCCGGAGATGCGAGGCATCGAGGGCGCAGACGTATACGAATACTTCAAGCCCTTGATAACGAAGCAGATTCGGCAAAATTGCCAATCCCGAAGGGCGAGAAAATGAAGAAAAAATCCTTCACACGGTCAGTGAGTCGAAAAAAACGATTACGTTCGTCTAATCCCCTGATACGGCAAAAGAAAATTTTTTCTTCATTTTCGAAGTGCAGGATTTAGGTGAAAAATACCCGCTCTCCCGGCAACAGGCAACATAAAAGAGGTGATGCAACCATCGAAGCAGGGACGGGGAAAGCGGTGACAAACCCGGCCCGGATGGTTACAGTATCAGCCAGGTTCTTCGCCGTACCGGCCACCGGGCCGGGAGACCGGAGCAATTCACCTTTTTCCGGAGGTATCCCGTATGACCATTCGCCTGCGAGCCCGCCTCTTCCAGTCGGCCAGCCTGCTGCTTCTCCTGTTCCTCATGGCCGGCTGCGGCGCCACCCGCCCCACCGGCAGGTGGATCGCCAACTCCGATGTCCTGAAGACCTTCCGCTCAGGCACCATCCTGCCCCATCATACCTACTATTACACCGGTTCTCCGGTGCAGCCCGATGCCATCATCGCCATTGATGACAGCTTCCATCTCCGGACCAAGGTCTGGTCCAAGGTGAAGATCACCCGGGAACTGCTCGACAGGTGGATGTTCTGGGCAAAGACCGACTTGAGCCTGACCTGCCCCTACAAGGCCGGGGTCATCCTGACGCCGGACGGCAGGCAGGCAGGGGTCTGGTTTTCAAGATTCACCTTCAACACGATCAGGACCCCGCAGCCGGGGGTGATCGAGGTCTACCTTCCCTTTTCCCCCGGCAACACCAACTGCGGCCGCTACAACTACCACGACCAGAGATAGCCCATGCACTTGAATTTCCTGACAAACAGGCGGACCATCCTCTTTTTTGCATTGCCAGCCCAGCCCCGGAGTTGTATAGTATAAGAAAGGGAAATTCCGGATGGACATACTCCATCCCCACAGGCAACACGACCATGCGCGGAACCAGAAACATCCTCATCATGCTCCTGGCCATTTTTTCGGCCCTGACCAGCACGCCGCCGGCCCTGGCAGGCGGCACGGTGAGTATCGACTCTTCCCTCTGGGACCGCGCCGTTGACAGCCTGCTTGCCGCGGGGATGTATGGCGTCAACCTCTCCGCCGACGCGAAGACCACCCTTCAACTGCAGCAGACCAGGGGCGTTACCCTGGGGTTGGCCCCCGACCTGGCGCGGTTCAGCGGTCATGCCATCACCTTCTCCTACAGGGGATCTTCCGGCCTGCTCGGCTTTTCGGCAGGATACATTTACACCTCCGACAGGATGCCCGACATGGCCGGCCTCCTCCCCGCCGGTCTTGACCCGCAGAAGCAATACAGCGTCAGTCCCGGCGACGACTGGTACATGGCCATTGGGCTCTCCGGTGTCCACCGGGTCCACGATGACCTGGCCATCGGCCTGGGCGGCAAGACCATGCTCATGAAGAATCCCGTGGACCGGAACAGGGGACGGATGCTCTCCTTCCTGCTCAACATGCCCATGTCCTACAAGAACTTCATCACCATAACCCCGGAGCTGCAATGGTCCCACTCCCTCTCCGAGGCCTCGCTCTCCCCGGCCGGCGATAAAGCGGAAAACAGGAAAGATCCTGTCCAGGACATCTTCTATGGTGGCGTTTCGGTAACCTTCTCCTACTGATCCTGATCTTCCGGCAACCGACGGCCACCCGCCTGGTGTCCGCCCCCTCTGACCGAGAAAATCCGCCTTCCCCCCTTTCTTCAACGAAAAAATACTGTATACTGGGG
>WFUT01000157.1 GCA_015484845.1 Desulfobulbaceae bacterium | reverse complement strand
TGGCCGGCCCCGGGAAACCCTGTCCCGGGCCGGCCAGGCAGGATTCAGGTTCCAGGGTACAGTCCCAACAGGCGCTCTGCGCCATTTCCGGATAGAAATGTCGCCGCCCCTTGCGCTGCGGGCAGGCATTTTCGGATAATCTTATTGACAATACAGAACAAAAAAAAGTAAGGTTTTTTACTTGTCACCTAACTCCCGCACTTCGGAATTGGCAGTTGCAGGATTCAGGTGACAATCGTATGCTGACTCCTTCCCGGGACTGCCAGGGCAGGTCAATTAACGCCTAACAGTAAGCCTCTATTCATGAATCAGTCATCTTCGTCCAAGTACAGCGAAGCCGGTGTTGATATCGACAAGGGCAATGCCTTTGTTTCCCGCATCAAGGGGTTGGTCGCCGAGACCCACGGCCGCGGTGTCATCAGTGATATCGGCGGATTTTCCGGCCTGTTCGCCATTGGCAACGCCGGCCTCGAGGACCCGGTCCTGGTCGCCTCCACCGACGGCGTGGGAACCAAGCTCACCGTGGCCAAGCTCTGCGGCCGGCACGACACCATTGGTATTGACCTGGTGGCCATGTGTGTCAACGACGTCATTGTCAGCGGGGCACGGCCCCTGTTCTTCCTGGACTACTTTGCCGTCTCCAGCCTGGACCTGGACGTGGCCACGGAGGTGGTGCGGGGGATCGCCAGGGGATGCAAGATCGCCGGCTGTGCGCTCATCGGCGGCGAGACAGCCGAGATGCCCGGTCTCTACCGGCCCGGCGACTATGACCTGGCCGGCTTTGTGGTGGGAATCGGCGAACGGAATGCCATCATCGACGGCAGCGATATCCGGGTGGGCAACAGGATCATTGGCCTGGCCTCCTCGGGCCTGCATTCCAATGGCTATTCCCTGGTACGCAAGATATTCTTTGATGACTTGGGCCTGGGGGTGGATGACCAACTCGACGAGCTGGGCTGCAGCGTGGGCGAGGAGCTGCTGCGCCCCACCAGGATCTACGTGGAGAGCGTGCTCAATATCCTGCGCAACTACAAGATCAACGGCTTGATCCACAACACGGGCGGCGGATTCATCGACAACGTGCCCCGCATCCTGCCCGGCGGCTGCCGGGCCATCATCCAGCGCGGCTCCTGGGATATTCCGCCGGTGTTTCCCCTGCTGCAGGACAAGGGGGAGATACCGGAGGAAGAGATGTACCGGACCTTCAACATGGGCATCGGCATGATGGTCCTGGTCGAGGAGGACCAGGTCGAGGATATCATGCACCAGTTGCGCGCCCTGGGCGAGAAACCCTTTCTCATCGGCGAGATCGCGGCGGCCGAGGAGGACAACGACCGGACGGTCGAGATCAGGGAGTAGCACGCGCCGCCTCGCCGCGCGTTGTCGTCTTCCAGGGCCCGCGCGCCCCGCGGGCGACCGGCCCCGTCCGCGAAAACAGTATCAGTCCTGCTGCCCTCTCTCCTGCTCCCCGCCGCAGTCGGCTGTCCCGCCTTTCAGCTTGTACAGGCCATGCGCCAGGGCCGGCAGCACCACCTCGATATTCTCCCGCGCCGCCCTGAGACTGCCCGGCAGGTTGATGATCAGGGACTGCCTGCGGATGCCGGCAATACCCCGTGACCAGACAGCCTGCACGGTCTTCTCCAGGCTGGCCTGCCGCATGGCCTCGGCCAGCCCGGGGACCTCGCGTTCCACGACCCTGCGCGTCGCCTCGGGCGTCCGGTCACGGGGCGACACCCCGGTGCCGCCCGTGGTGACGATCAGGTCGATCCCCTGTTCGTCCACCCACTCTTTCAACGTGCTCTCGATCAGCTCCTGCCGGTCCGGGATCACCTCGTAGGCCCTGAACCTGTAGCCCGCACCGGCGAGCAGCTCCCTGAGCATGGCGCCGGAGGTGTCCTCGCGCTCACCGCGCGCCCCCTTGTCACTCAGGGTGAGGACGCCGAAACTGTACTCGATCCCCGCGCTCACCGGCTCAACCGTTTTCCGCCCTGCTGGCCTCGATGATCTTTTCCGCGAGCTGGGCCGGCACCTCCTCGTAGTGCGAGAACTTGACCGTGAACGAGCCGCGGCCGCCGGTCATGGAGGTCAGGTCCGGCGCGTAGAGCTGGATCTCCGCCAGCGGCACGTGGGCGCTGACCACCTCGTACCGGTCCGTGGAATCCATGCCCAGGACCCGGCCGCGACGGCTGTTCAGGTCGCCCATCACGTCGCCGACATGCTCCTTGTCCACGTGGATCTCGATCTCCATGATCGGCTCGAGCAGGATGGGCTGCGCCTCCTGGGCCCCCTTCTTGAAGGCCAGGGAACCGGCTATTTTGAAGGCCATCTCCGAGGAATCCACGTTGTGGAACGAGCCGTCGATAAGGGTCACCTTGAGATCGACAAAGGGATACCCGGCAATGACGCCCTTTTCCATGGCCTCGAGGATACCCTTCTCCACCGCGGGCCGGTACTGCTGCGGGATGACACCGCCGACGATGCGGTCGACGAACTCAAAACCCTCGCCGCGCGGCAGGGGCTCCATCTCGATGGTGCAGTCGCCGTACTGGCCGCGGCCGCCGGACTGTTTCTTGTGCTTGCCCTGGACCGTGGTCTTGCCCTTGATGGTCTCTCGGTAGGGCACCTTGGGCACGGAGAGCTCCATCTCGACCCCGAACTTGCGCTTGAGCTTCTCGCTGATCATCTCCAGGTGCACCTGGCCGACGCCGGAAAGCAGGATCTCCTGGGTCTGCTGGTCCCGGGTCAGCTTCAGGGTCAGGTCCTCGTCGAGCATGCGGGTGATGGAGGAGAAGAGCTTTTCCTCGTCGCCCTTTTTCGCGCTGACCGCGTAGGATATCACGGTGGGCAGCGGTTCCGGGGCCTCGTATACCACGGGGTGCGCCTCGTCACAGAGGGTGTCGCCGGTGGTGGTGTCCTTGAGCTTGGCCACGGCCACGATCATGCCGGGCACGGCCTCGTCCACCGGCTTCTGCTCCTTGCCCTCCATGATGAAGAGCTGGCCGAAGCGCTCCATGGTCTCCTTGCTGGAATTATAAAAACTGTCGCCCCGGAGCACGCCGGAGAAGACCCGGAAGATGGAGAGACGGCCGGCAAAGGGATCGGCCATGGTCTTGAAGACCAGGGCCGAGAAGGGCTCGTCCGTGGTGCCCCGCCGCTCCACCAGGTCGCCGCTGCGCGGATCGGTGCCCACCATGGCCGGCCGCTGGTCCGGCGAGGGCAGGAGACTGACGATGCCGTCCAGGATCAGGGAAGAGCCGGCGTTGTTAAGGGCGGCGCAGCAGTAGACCGGGGCGATGGCCGCCGAGCGTACCGCCGCGGCCAGGCCGGTCTTCAGCTCGTCGGGGCTGAGCTCGCCCTCTTCGAGAAACTTTTCGATCAGTTCGTCGTCGGTCTCGGCCACGTACTCCATCAGGCTTTCCCGCAGGGTGGCGGCCTCGTCGGCCATGTCGGCCGGGATCCCGCCGGCCTCCACCTTGCCCGAGCCATCGGAAGCAAAGAAAAAAGCCTTGTTCTCGACAAGATCAACGACACCCTTGAAGTTCTCCTCAGCCCCGATGGGCAGGGTGAGCACCACCGGGTTGAGGTCAAAGCTGTCCCGGACCTGCCCCACGGTCCGGGCAAAGTCGGCCCGCTCCCGGTCCATCTTGGTGATGCAGATCAGGCAGGGCAGGTTGCGCTCCCGCACGTAGTCGACAAACTTCTCGGTCTGGCTGCGCACGCCCAGCACCGAACCGATGGTGAGAACGGCGCTGTCCGCGACCTGGGCCGCGAACCTGGCCTCGTTGATGAAGTTGTCGTCGCCGGGCGTGTCGATGAGATAAACCTCCTTCTTCTTCCAGGCCAGGTGGTTGAAGGCCGCGGAGATGGAGATATGCCGCTTGATCTCCTCGGGCTCGAAATCCATGGATGCGGTCCCGTCGTCAACCTTTCCCAGTCGCTTCACCGATCCGGCGGTAAACAACAGCGCCTCGGCAAGGGTGGTCTTGCCACTGTTGCCGTGCCCGAGAAGAACTGTATTCCTGATGTTCTGTACGTCCTGCATGGATTCCTCCAATGAAGCGGCTCTGAAATGAATCTTGACGCTGACCGCGCCGGCGCGGCCGCTGCCGGCGGACAGACCCCTTACCACACCCGTTACCAGCAGACCGGGTGATTTTCACGAAAAAAACTTCCTCTTTTGCCCGGGGAGTGGTAACCATCTGTGCCCAGAAACGGACAGCATTCTTTATATTCTCATTAACCTTGTAAAGTCAAGCTATAACAGCCGCCGCCCCGACAGGGGAAATGGCCGCCAAGATGACAACGAAACCCAGTTCATCCACAGGCAGAATCGCCCGCTCGGCCGGGGCGGTGAGCGGCGCGGTCATGTGCAGCCGCGTCCTCGGCCTGGTCCGGGAACAGATATTTGCCGGCCTGTTCGGGGCCGGTTATGCCTATGACGCCTTCGTGGTCGCCTTCCGGATCCCGAACCTGCTCCGGGACCTGTTCGGCGAGGGCGCGCTGTCAGCGGCCTTTGTCACCGTCTTTTCCGACTACGACACCAACCGGGGCAGCGAGGCCACCTGGCGCCTGGCCGGGAACGTGCTCGTCTTTCTCACCATCCTCCTGAGCATCATCACCCTGATCGGCACCTACTACGCCGGCACCATCGTCAACCTCCTGGCCCCGGACTACCGCCTTGTTGCCGGCAAGACCGAGCTGACCATCATGCTGACCAGGATCATGTTTCCCTTCCTGATCTTCGTCGCCCTGTCAGCGGTGGTGATGGGCATCCTCAACACCCGCGACCGATTTTTCATCCCTGCCCTGTCGTCGAGCTTTTTCAACCTGGGCTCCATCATCGGCGGGGTGAGCCTGGCCCTGCTCTTCCCCCGTATCGGCCAGCCGGCCATCGCCGGCATGGCCTGGGGCACCCTGATCGGCGGCCTGCTCCAGCTCCTCATGCAGCTGCCCACCCTGTTCAGGGTCGGTTTCCGCTTTCTGCCCTCGCTGTCGCTGCGCGACCCCGGCCTGCGCCGCATCCTGGTCCTCATGCTGCCGGCCACCATCGGCCTGTCCGCCACCCAGATCAACATCTTCGTCAACACCAACTTTGCCGCATCCTGCCCCCAGGGCTCGGTCTCCTGGCTGAACTATGCCTTCCGCATGGTCCAGCTGCCCATCGGCGTCTTCGGGGTGGCCTTTTCCATCGCCGCCATGCCCGTGCTGGCAAAACACGCGGCGACAAAGGACATGGACGGCCTCCGGCAGACCTTCACCTCCTCGCTGGTCATGGTCTTCAGCCTGACCATCCCGGCCACGGCCGGCCTGGTCCTGCTGGCCGAACCGATCATCCGCCTGATCTTCCAGCACGGCGCCTTCACCGCCCTGGACACGGTCCGGACCGCCGAGGCCCTCACCTTCTATGCCTACGGCCTGTTCGCCTACTCCTCGGTCAAGATCATGGTGCCGGTCTTCTACGCCCTGGGCAGCACCAGGTATCCCGTTATTGCCAGCTTCATGGCCGTGGCGGCCAACATCGTCATCATCAGCCTGACCATCGCCACCTTTCAGCACCGGGCCATTGCGCTCTCCACCTCGTGCACCATGGCCATGAACTTTCTCTTCCTCGGCGCTGTCCTGTACCGCAAGCTCTCCGGCCTGCCCCTGGGCTACCTGGCCCGGGGCACCATCAAGATCCTGCTGGCCACCGGGGCCATGTCCCTCCTGCTGAAGTTCCTGCTGCCGCTGCTCTCCGGCTGGCTGCACGGCCCTGTTCTCCTGCAGCTGGCCGGGGTCTTCACCGCCATTGCCACGGCGGCCGGTGCCTACGGCCTGGTCCTCCATGCGCTCGGCCTGCCCGAGCTCACCGTGATCACCAGCAAGGTGGCTCAGCGTTTCTCCAGGTCATAGCGTTTCTCCAGGTCATCGAGAAGCTGCAGCTGGGCCAGCAGCGCCACCACGGCCGTGTCCACGTGCAGGATGCGCGGCCCCATGGAAAAGGCGGCAAACCCCTGCTCCCGGAAACGTTCCACCTCGTAATCGCTCCACCCGCCCTCGGGCCCCACCGCCAGGAGGATCCCCTCTCCATCGGCCCGCCTGCGGGCAAAGACATCGGCCAGGCCGGACCGGACGCCGGGGTGGGCCAGGAGCCGCCGGCCGGCCAGGCCGGGAACCACGTCCTCGACAAAGGGCCGGAAACGATGGTGGATCTCCACCCCGGGGAGACGCGTATCCATGGCCTGCTCCAGCCCTTCGACAAGGAGCGACCGGATCTTCTCCGGCCGCAGGACCGGGGTGTGGAAAAAGGATTTTTCCACCCGCGAGGCCCGGACAAGATGAATCCGGGCCACCCCCATGACCGTGGCCTGCTTGAGAATCCGCTGCAGCATGATGGGCCGGGGCAGGGCCAGGATCAGCTCAAGGG
>WFUT01000156.1 GCA_015484845.1 Desulfobulbaceae bacterium | reverse complement strand
CGATCTCGCTGAAGTCGGTGAACTCTGCCTGACCCTTGGTGGCGAGCACGCGGGTGATGGCCGCTGTCAGGGTGGTCTTGCCGTGGTCGATGTGACCGATCGTGCCTACGTTGACATGCGGTTTCGTCCGCTCAAACTTTTCCTTTGCCATTGCAGTGTCTCCTCAGACAAATGTTCCAGTTGGCACAGCCGATTCATCATCGTCCATCGACTGAAACCTGGAGCCCACGACCGGACTTGAACCGGTGACTTCCTCCTTACCAAGGAGGTACTCTACCACTGAGTTACGTGGGCCCTGAGATTCTTTCAACCGTGTGGGCCTGAGCTTCAGGCCGAAATAAACAACGCTCCGTCACTATTTACACGTGTGGAGCGGGAAACGAGACTCGAACCCGCAACCCTCAGCTTGGAAGGCTGATGCTCTACCAATTGAGCTATTCCCGCTCGAATCCGGCAAATAGAGATGGAGCGCCCCTGCTGTCAGATGCGTGGCCATCTGGAATTTTATATGTGGTGGAGGGGGGAGGATTCGAACCTCCGAAGGCTCCGCCGACAGATTTACAGTCTGTTCCCTTTGACCGCTCGGGAACCCCTCCACATATATAAAATCAGAAGTCAGAAGACAGATGACAGAAGACAGTCAGACCTGCCTTCTGGCTTCTGTCTTCTGGCCCCTGGCCTCTGACCTGGAGCTGGCGATGGGACTTGAACCCGCAACCCCCTGATTACAAATCAGGTGCTCTGCCAGTTGAGCTACGCCAGCATGAACCCAGCAAATATATCCGCAATACAAAAAAAATCAAGAGCTTTTTTTCCGGGAACTCTTTTTTTGATGCTCCCGCCGGCAGGAACGTGTCCCGCCGCTGCATGGCATGGCCGCGACAGGCCCGCTGGCAAAGTTGTCCACCGGCCGGAGCAGGGAATCATGACCACGGGCCGGGTTTTCCCTGCCAGGTGCATCCTGCGCTTTGCCCCGGGTGCCCCGCGTGTCCGGCAGGATGGCCAATTGGAGAAACGGCGGACAAAAAAGCCGGTGACCCAGGGCGGGCCACCGGCTCGTGCTCAGCAGTAGAAAGGCGGCACGCCAGCCTACTCGGAAAGGGGATTCTTCACGTAGGCGGAATCGCGGTAGCGCTCAAACGCCATGGCAAAAGTCCTGTAGACCAAGTGTGCAAACTTGGTATACGGCATGTAGAGAAAGAGCATCATGACCGAGATCAGGTGCAGGTAGTAGGTCAGGTAGCCCAGGGAGACCACACCGATGAGACGGAAGATCTCGGACAGGAGACCGGTGACACCAACTCCCATGATCATCCAGATCAGGAACCAGTCATAGAAGGTATGGGTGGCCTGGCCCTCCTGCTCGGCGCGGCTGCGGTTCCCCCAGAGGATGCCGATGCCGACGATGAGGGCGATGGCGGCGACGTTGGCCAGGATCTTCACCGGGTTCATCAGCGACATGGGACCATGCAGGGACGGAATAAAGATGCCGAGCATGTCCTGGGAGATGGCGGAGTAGACGGTGACGAAGAAGAGACCGATGAAGGCGAGAAGCAGGGGCTGATGGCCCTTGACGCGGTCCTTGTTGGCCTCGCACTTCTTGAAACGGGTATGTTCGATGATCTCGACAGTGGCCGGCCACAGGAACTCCTTGATGAACTGGGGAACCGAGGGCCGGTACAGGGCCTCGCCGACGCCGGCGCTCTCGGCCATCTTCTTCCACATGGCCGAGACGCCGCGGTAGGCGGCATAGACGGCCAGGCCCGCGGAAGGCAGCATGATCAGGTCGATGAAGAAGACGTTCTTGGCCAGGAGCCGGAAATCCCAGTGGCCGAAGAAATGGCCGTAACCAACCTCGGCAAACTGCTCTGTGGTGGGAAGATGCATGCCACCGGAGATAAGCCACATGACGAAGATGACAACGGCCGGGATGGCGATCAGTACCGGCAGGTTCTTACCCGAGCTGGCCAGGTTGGCGAGACCGGCCGGCCAGCCGAAATGCTTGTAGGCATAGGCACGGATGGCACCGAGCACGTCGCCGGGCTTGGCTCCCCGCGGACAGTAGGCGGTACAGTCGCCGCACTGGTGGCAGAGCATCACGTTGGCGTCACCGAGCAGCTTCTCCTTGAGTCCCCACTGGGCCAGGACCATCTCCCGCCGGGGAAAGGGGTTGTCATCGGACGAGAGCGGGCACACCACGGAGCAGGTTGCACACTGAAAGCATTTTTTCAGTGTGTCGCCACCCGCGCTCTTCATGTCCCGTATGAAATCAAGATCGGGTTGCACGTTCATAGACATTTTCTCCTCCTGTCATGAAAAGTGATATTCAACATGTCGAACGAATGAACTTATTGCAGAAAGGTTGTCCGCGGCCGGCGGGGCCGGCCGCGGATTCGACACAACAGTGAGGTTAGAAGCCCTTGAACGGATTCGGTCCCAGCTCGATGATCTCCTCGACAAACTCCTCGATGATGGCGGGGATCTTGTCATAGTCGGAGATGGCGATCTGCCGAACAGCACAGCGTTCAGGCTCCAGGCCAAGGGTGCCGAGGGTCTCGCCGATGTTCTCCATGCGCTTGTTGGCGATCTCCGAACCCTTCACGAAGTGGCACTGGTAGTCGTCACCCCACTTGCAGCCGAGCAGCAGGGCGCCGTCCATGCCCGAGGACATGGCGTCCTTGATCCAGACCATGTTGACCGAACCAAGGCAGCGGACCGGAACAAAGCGGACCAGCCTGTTCATCCGGTTGCGGTGCATGCCGGACATGTCGATGGCGGGATAGGCGTCGTTCTCGCAGACAAAGACAGCGATGCGCAGCTTGTCCTCGTCATCATCGGGTACCTCGATGGCCTTGACCATGGAACCGATCATGTCGATGTTGTAGTCTGCAAACCCGATGATACGCTCGGGGCAGGCACCCATGCAGGTACCGCAGCGCCGGCACCGGGTCGGGTTGGGCAGCGGCGTGCCCTTCTCGTCGTCATCCAGGGCACCGAACGGACACTCCTCTGTACAGCGCTTGCACTGGGTACAGCGCTGGAAGAAGAATTCCGGATAGGTCTTGTCACCGGAGCGGGGATGCACGGCAACGCCGCGGTTGGCCGACTCGATGCACTGGATGGCCTTGAGGGCGGCGCCGGTGGCGTCGTCCATGGTCTCTTCCATGGTCTCTGCCTTGCGCACGCCACCGCAGGTGTAGATGCCGGTCCGCCGGGTCTCGTAGGGGAAGCAGATGAAGTTGGAATCCGCATAGCCGTCAAAGAGATCCAGGTCCAGGAAGGCCGGGCCCTGGCGGTAGGCCAGGTTGATGACCGGCTCGTCCAGGGTGGTGGGCACCATGCCGGCGGCCAGGACCACCATGTCCACCTCCAGCGCCAGGTCCTCGCCGAGCAGGGTGTTGGTGGCGTGAACGACCGGGCCGTTCTCCCCCTCCTCCACCTTGGTGACCGCGGCCTTGGTCAGGAAGACGCCGTCCTCCTGCTGCATGCCCTTGTAGAAGAGCTCGGCATTGCCCGGGGTTCGCATGTGCTGGTACAGGATGTAGGCCTGGCCGTTGTCGGGATTGTCTTCGCGCACGTAGCGGGCCTGCTTCAGGGCGACCATGGAGGTGACCGAGTTACAGTAGGGAAAATCCTTGTCGTTCTCGGTGCCGCCGGGGCTCTGGACAAAGGCGACCCGGGCGGGCACCTTGCCCTCCTTGGCCAGTTTCTCGAACTCGGCGTTGGTGACCACGTTCTTCACCGTGCCATAGCCCAGGTGCTCGAACTCGGAGACATCGGCGGGCTTCCAGCCGGTGGCGAGAACAACGGCGCCGAACATCTCGCCGTCGGGATTGAGCTCGGTGTAGGGCCGCAGTCCCTTGTTGGGATCCTCCATCTCGCCCTTGTCGATCAGGTCCTGCTCGTCCACGGTGACCCGGGCAGGGGCATCCCACTCGCTGCTGGTGCCGGCGGCCTTGAGGGTGACGTTGAACTGGCCCGGCGCGCCGGCGATGCGGGCGACCTCGGTGCCGGTCTTGACCGTGATATCGGCGTTACCGGTGGCCTCGGCGATCATCTGCTCGATGGTGGGATCCTCGAGCTCGGCATAGGGGTACCTGGTGGGGAACATCTTCCGCCAGCCCAGCGCCTTGCCGCCCAGGGTATCTTCCTTCTCGACGATGGTCGCCTTGTAGCCTGCCTTGGTGACCTCGATGGCCGCGGTCAGGCCGGCGATACCGCCGCCGATGACCAGGATGTTCTTGTTGATCTCCTCGAGCAGGAAGGGCTCGGGCAGTTCCGACTTCTGCGCCCTGGTGACGGCCATGCGCACGTAGTCGCATCCCATCTCCTGGAGAAACTCGTCGACCTCCTCGCTCTCCTCATCGCCCTCGACGGCCGGGCCGGCGGCCCAGGCGACGTGTTCGCGCAGGTTGCCGCGAATGGTCATCACGTTTTCGCCAAAGTCAAACTCCTTCTGCATGACCCTGGGCGAACAGGCACAGATGATGACCGAGTTGACACCCTTCTCGGAGATGTCACTCTTGATCATGGCCAGCCCCTCTTCACCGCAGAGACAGCCATGCTCCTGCATTTCAACTCCGGTTTCCGAGGCGGCAGCTTTCAGTCCATCCACATCAAGGACGTCGCCAATGCCACAACCAGTACAGAGATATGCACCATATACCTTATCCATTGACTTTTCCTCCTACCGTCCGATCTGAATTGCTTTGAGGGCTGCTGCAGTAGAAGACTGACCACAGGTGTACACGTCTGCAGATGACTTGGCACAGCCGGCTGCAATCATGCCCTTCTCAGGTTCGGATACGACAAAGCCGTTTCCGTCCGTGGTGACACCGAGCGCCCCTGCCTGCTCGCCAAGAGCCGGCTGCATGCCGGTGGCCAGAATGCACATGTCCACTTTCTGCTGCACCTTGCTACCGGTGAGGGCGTTCTCGGCAACCACGGTGACACCGCCGTCGTCCTCGGCGATGATATCCGCCACCTTTCCCTTGATGAACTCGGCATTGGCATCATCCATGAGCTTTTCGCGGAACTTCTCGTAGCGGCCCGGGGTACGCAGATCAATGTAGAAGACATAGATCTTGGCCTCGGGATACTGCTCGCGGATATAGGTCATCTGCTTGAAGGTCGCCATGCAGCAGATGTAGGAGCAGTGCTCGAGATGGTTCTCGTCGCGGGAGCCTGCACACTGGACAAAGGCGAACGACTCGGGCTCCTTGTCGTCGCCGGGCCGGAGGATCTTGCCGCCGGTGGGGCCGTTGTCAGCAGCCATGCGCTCCATCATCATGTTGGTGATGATGGCAGGGGACGAGTTGAATTTCAGGTTGTCCAGCTTGGTGGGGTCGTACGGATTCCAGCCGGTGGCCCAGACGATGGAGCCGACATTGATGGTAAAGGTCTCGGCCTTCATGTCCGTGTCGATGGCATCGTACTTACAGGCGCCCTTGATGGCCTCGAGGCACTCGCTGGAGCAGGCGTCCTTGTCGAGCACGTAGCGGCGCGGAAAGGCCATCTCGTGGGGAAGATAGATCGCCTTGGTCTTCTGCATGCCGAAGTTGAAGGCATCGTCGATCTCGTCGGTGCAGGCCTCGGCGCAGTCACCGCAGGCGGTGCAGTTGGAGTTGACGTACCTGGGGGCGGTTTCCAGTTCCACGGTGAAGTTGCCCGGTCCGCCGGATACCGATTTGACCGTGGTCATGGTGTAGGTCCGGATCTTCCGGTTGTCCTTGATCCGCCTGAAGTTGATCTCAAGGCCGCACGTGGGGGGACAAAGTTTGGGGAAGTACTGATTGAGCTGGGCGACACGGCCACCGAAGTACGGATTCCTGTCGATAAGAAAGACATCGTTACCGACCTCCGCAGCTTCCAGAGCAGCCGTCAGGCCGCTGATTCCGCCGCCCACAACCAGTACCGCACCATTTCCTGCAGTGTTACTCATGCCAAACCTCCATAACTGCTGGTATTGATGAAAGGTGATTTCTGGTTCAATTAACATGGAACTTCAACAAGTTCCATGTTAACTCAAACAAAAACACCCCGGTGAATATTAAAAATCTCCAGGCCCCACGGGAGCCTGGAGATTTCCATTTACCTTCTCAATGTCTGTAAACGATTACAGCCAAGGATCGGTCTCGATGATGTTGATGCAGTCAACCTTTTCGCACTTCCACTCTCCAGCCTTGGGATCGTAGGTGGAGTTGACGAAGCACTTCCAGTTCTCATCGTCGCAGGTCGGGAAGTCCGAACGATAGTAGAAGCCCGGGTAACGGGACTCCTCGCGGAACTGGATGTGGCGGATGTGCGCCTCGACACACCAGATACGATGGTAGTTCTCCCAGGCGCGGAGCAGCTCGTGCAGGTCGCCGGCAGCCATCTTCTCGGCATCCTCGCGCAGCATCTCGAGCAGGTTCATGCAGATCTCGAGCAGCTTGCCGGAGGTCATGTAGTAGGTGGCTACACCACCGCCGTACTCGTCGGTGGCCTTCATGAGCCGCATCATCAGACCAGAGGGCTTGCAGTAGTTCGGGTTGACGTCGGCATGGGTGGTGGCGCCAACGAACTCATGGTAGCGCTTGACCGGTGCGTAGACCTCGTCGGCCAGCTCCTGGGCGGACTGTGCCAGCTCAGGGGTGTGGGAGTTGTCACGGCAGTACTTGACCATCTGCTTGGCCGCGATACGACCCTCGGCGTGGGAACCGGAGGAGAACTTGTGGCCAGAGGCGCCAACGCCGTCACCGGCGGTGAACAGGCCGTTGACCGTGGTCATGCGGTTGTAGCCCCACTTGTACTGGTGCGACCGCGGACCATCGACCTCGGGTACCCAGTCCTCGTTCGGGCCGGAGGTCCAGATGCCGCAGCAACCGGAATGGGAACCCAGCATGTAGGGCTCGGTGGGCATGATCTCGGAGCCGACCTTCTCGGGCTCGATGTTCATACCGGCCCACAGGCCAGCCTGACCAACAGACATGTCGAGGAAGTCCTCCCAGGCCTCGGACTCGAGGTGCTTCCAGAACTTCTTGACAGCCTTCTCGTCCATGCCGGCGGCGCGCTTCTCGTCGAGGAAGGCGTTCAGGGCGACATCGGTGGCCATGTAGATGGGACCGCGGCCGGCCTTCATCTCGTTGAGCATCAGGTGGTTCCGCAGGCAGGTCGGGGTAACCGCGGAGGCACCGTACGGCATGTAATGCTCGAGCTCCTCCTTGACAGAGTCGGAGTTGGCGTAGAACTCGCCCAGACCGTTCTGTACCTTGGCCTTGAACAGCAGGAACCAGGCACCGACCGGACCATAGCCGTCCTTGAAGCGGGCCGGGGTGAAGCGGTTCTCCATCATTGTCAGGGTGGCGCCAACCTGGGCACACATGGTGTAGGTGGAACCGGCGTTCCAGACCGGGTACCATGCACGGCCCTTGCCCTCACCGGTGGACCGCGGCCGGAAGATGTTGACCGCGCCACCGCAGGCTACCAGGGCGGCCTTGCAGGTGAAGACGTGAACCTTGTTCTCACGGGTGGAGAAGCCGACAGCACCGGCGATGGTGTTGTCCAGGTTCTTGTCGAGCAGCATCTTGACGATGAAGACGCGCTCCATGATGTTCTCCTCGCCCAGGGCCTTCTTGGCCGGCTCGGCGACGATGCACTTGTAGGACTCACCGTTGATCATGATCTGCCACTTGCCGGTACGTACAGGCTGACCACCCTCGCGCAGGGTGGGGGCAGGCTTGGCGCCGTCCAGGTTGGAGCCGTCCTCGGCCTTCTTCCAGACCGGCAGGCCCCACTCCTCGAACAGCTTGACCGACTCGTCAACGTGACGGCCCAGGTCGTAGATCAGGTCCTCGCGGACAACGCCCATCAGGTCGTTGCGGACCATCTTGACATAGTCCTCGATGGCGTTCTCGCCAATGTAGGTGTTGATGGCGGACAGGCCCTGGGCAACGGCGCCGGAGCGCTCCATGGCGGCCTTGTCGCAGAGGATGATCTTCATGTCATCCGGTGCCCATTTCTTGATCTCGAAGGCAGCTCCACAGGCAGCCATACCACCGCCAACGATCAGAATGTCACAACTGTGCTCAACTACTTCCGGATCGACGACAGCAGCAATCTCGCCTCTCGGCTTATTCGGTAATGCCATATTTCTATCTCCTTAAAAATAAAATGTTCTGAATCAAAACAGTTTCACTACTTCCGAACAGACATCAGGCAAGCTTGGTGGGCGTGGGCAGCTCCTTCTCCAGCAGCAGACGCTCGTCGTCCAGGTTCTCGCCCTTCTCACCGGGATACTCGTTGGCAGCACCTTCAGCCGTTGTACGGATCGGGAATTTGAAACGTTTGATGTTGCCGTTGCGGAACTTCACGGTCCACATGATGGAATCGGAAGAACGCATCGGATGCACCTGACCTCCCATGGGTACGAAGTCATCGTAGCCACGTACCATGATCGCGCCCTGAGGACAGATCTTCACGCACGAGTAGCACTCCCAGCATGCATCAGGCTCCTGATTGTACGCCCTCATCTCCTCGACATTGAGGACCATCAGGTCGTTCGGGCAGATGTACATGCAGGCAGTCTTGTCGCCACCCTTGCAACCATCACATTTTTCAGGATCTACGTAACTTGGCATTAAACTACCTCCTCACTTGGATTTTCCTTTATGGCAACCCGGACGGGCCGCCAATAACCTCTAGCTTCCTTTTACATGATAAAAGCAGCTATACCACCGAAATGTCACGATGTATACATCTGCTTTCAACAATCGACCTGAATTTTTAACTTATTGTTTTTATTGTATTTTTATTTCACCCGATCGCCTTGGCCAAGAATGAACGGTCACTCATTTACAGTCGGATAAACTTTTAATTTGTTGCCCTGCCAATGTCAAGAAAAATCGTCAGGATTTCCCCATATACAAAAATACTTAACCTCCATATCAAACCGATTCATGGGATCGGGCCGCCTCCCGCCGCGCCTCATTCCGTTTCCGAGTAGCCGGATCGCACCAGGACCTCCCTGGGCCTGGCGCCGTCGGCAGGCCCGACGATCCCCTCCCGCTCCATCATCTCGATCATCCGCGCCGCCCGGTTGTAGCCTACCCGCAGCCGTCGCTGCACCATGGAGATGGAGGCCTGGCCCGTCTCGGTGACCACGGCCACGGCCTCGTCGTACTTCTCGTCATAGTCCGCGTTCTCCTCTGCCTCGGCCGCCACCTCTTCCTCGACACTCTGCAGGACCGACTCGTCATACTCGGCGCTGCCCTGCTCCCTGAGAAAGTCGATGATCCGCTCTGTCTCCTGCTCCGAGATGAAGGCACCGTGGATGCGCTGCAGCTTGGCCGCACCCGGCGGCAGAAAGAGCATGTCGCCCATGCCGAGCAGGTGTTCGGCGCCGGAACCGTCGAGGATGGTCCTGGAGTCCACCTTGGAGGAGACCTTGAAGGAGATGCGGGTGGGAAAGTTGGCCTTGATCAGGCCGGTGAGCACGTCCACCGACGGGCGCTGGGTGGCGAGGATGATGTGCATGCCGGCGGCCCGCGCCATCTGGGCCAGCCTGGCGATGGAGGTCTCCACGTCCTTGGAGGCGACCATCATCAGGTCGGCCAGTTCGTCGACGATGATCACGATGTAGGGCAGCGGCTCCTCGGCCAGGCGGTTGTAGGAGTCAAAGGACTTGACCCGCTTCTCCTCGAGCAGCCGGTAACGGCGCTCCATCTCGCGCACGGCCCAGATCAGGGCCCGGCTCGCCATCTTCGGCTCCACCACCACCGGGTGCAGGAGATGGGGGATATTGTCATAGACCGACAGCTCGATGCGCTTGGGGTCGATCATCAGCAGACGCACCTCGTCCGGGGTGGCCTTGAAGAGGATGGAGGCGATGAAGGCGTTGATGGCCACCGACTTGCCGGCCCCGGTTGCGCCGGCAATGAGCAGATGCGGCATGCGGGCCAGGTCGGCGACCACGGGCCGGCCGATGACGTCGACCCCCAGGGCCAGGCAGAGGGCAGAGGCGGCGTCGCGGTAGGTGGAGGTGAGCAGGATGTCCCGCAGGTAGACGGTCCGGCGCGCCGGGTTGGGGATCTCGATACCTATGGCGGCCTTGCCCGGAATGGAGCCGACCACCCGGACCCGGTCCACCTTGAGGACCATGGCCAGGTCATCGGCCAGGGAGACGATCTTGTTGATCTTGACCCCGGCCGCCGGCGCGAACTCGTAGGTGGTGACCACCGGTCCGGGCGAGATGCCCTCCACCGTGCCCTGGACGCCGAAATCGGCCAGCTTGGCCACCAGGATCTTGCTCACTTCGTAGTAGTGTTCATGGTCCATGGCCACGCCATCTTCCTCATCGGAGGGCACATCGAGCAGGGAGAGCGGCGGCAGCCGGTATTCGCCGGCCCGGACCGGCTGCAGGGAGAACTCATCCTCCAGGGGTTCGGGCACGGGTTCCTTTTTCGCCGGTGCGTGGACCGCGGGCACGGGCGTCACGGGCGGGGTCTCGGCCACAACCGGCCCGGAAGACGACTCTTTCCCTGCCGCTCCCGTCGCTCCCGCCGCCGCAACAGGCGGTGGCCGCTGCGGGCTCTCTTTCCGCGGCCGGACCTTCAGGCGCGGCGGCTGCACCTTCCTGCCGACCTCGCCCGCCTTGCTCCACAGCCATCTCGTGGTGCCGAAGACGGAAAAACGCACCGCCGCCATCAGGGAGAAGATCAGCACCAGCACCAGCAGCAGGACCGAACCGGCCTCGCCCAGCATGTGGCCGAGCAGGCGCCAGGCAAGCTCGCCCAGGTAGCCGCCCGGCGCGACGTACTGCCGCGGAAAGAGCAGGCCGGAGCCGGTGGCGAGCAGACCGGAGCCGGCAATCAGCATGCCGGTGATGCCGGCCACGATCCAGGGCAGCCGGTTGAGGGGACCGGTGGAGAAGAAGCTGACAAAGGCCAGGTAAAAGAGGACCAGGACCGGGAAAAAGGCGGTCAGGCCGAAAAATGAGAAGAGGTAGCGGGCCGTGTAATAGCCAAAGGCACCGCACCAGTTGGCGGCCGGTTGCTGGAGCGAGGGCGGCTGGGCCAGCAGGGGACGGCTGTAGCTGACCAGGCAGAGCAGGAGAAAGACGGCGAGAAAGAGGCAGACCAGGGAAACGGCCTCCTCCATGATGCGGGGCGGATTTTTCTTGGCAGGCGGCATGGCTGAGCAGTGCGCTGTGTAGGGTTACGGATCACGAACAGCAGGCGCCGTGGCGACGCGGGCGGCCCCGGCTGGAGGCGCGGCCCGTGTCAGGAGACCGGTTTCGCCGGCCCGGGCTCCTGCCTGCCGGCAGGGGCCTCGTCCCGCTGGCCGCCCTGGACCCCGTCAAGGATGCCGTTGATAAAGGGGACGGCATCCTCGGTGGAATAGCGCTTGGCGATCTCCAGGGCCTCGTTGATGGCCACCCTGGCCGGCACGTCCTCGCAGTGCGCCATCTCGAAGGCCGCGATCCGCAGGATATTGCGGTCCACGGGTGACATCCGTTCCAGCCGCCAGTTGTGGGAATGGGCGGCGATGAGACCGTCGATGGCCTGCCGCTGGTCCAGGATGCCGAGCACAAGCTGGCGGGCGTAGGGAAGGGCCTTCCTGCCGGAATGGAAGTGGACGGCAAACTGCTCCAGGGCTGCCGCGACCTGGTCGGCAGGCCCGGGGGTATGGCCGAAATCGTGGCTGAACAGGAACTGGAGGGCCAGCTCCCTTGCCTTGCGTCTCAAGCCCATGACGTGACCGCCGCCGGTTCGGCCGAAACGGCGGCTCGCCGCGGCCGACGGGAAACAGGATTCACAGGACCTCCAGCAGGCTGATCATCTCCAGGGCGGCCACGGCAACGTCGGAGCCCTTGTTGCCCGCCTTGCTGCCGGCCCGCTCGATGGCCTGCTCGATGGTCTCCGTGGTCAGGACGCCGAAAAGGACCGGCACGCCGGTATCGAGCATCACCTGGGCCGTGCCCTTGGCCACCTCCCCGGCCACGTAATCGAAATGGGGCGTGGCGCCGCGGATGACCACCCCCAGGCAGATGACCGCATCAAATCGGCCGCTGCGGGCCATCTTCTGGGCAACCAGCGGGATCTCGAAGGCCCCGGGCACACGGGCCACGTCAATGTCCTCCTCCCTGACACCCGAGCGGACCAGGGAGTCCATGGCCCCTTCCAGGAGCTTTTCGGAGATAAACGAGTTGAAGCGGGCCACGATGATACCGATCTTCCTGCCCGTTCCCTGCAGGTTGCCTTCCTTGTAGTTTGCCATTGTCCTTGTCCTGCGATGGTTCTTCTTGGTGCCGCGGGCCACGGCTGCGGCCGGGGCCTTCCGGGATTGTCAGGGGTCGCGCCGCACGCCGCTCAGGGGCTCCTCGCCGTAGAGCTCCAGCAGGTGCCCCATCTTGTCGCGCTTGCACTTCAGGTACTGCCGGTTTTCCGCCTCGCCGGGTATCTCGATGGGCAGCCGTTCCACCACCTCCAGGCCATACCCCTCCAGGCCAACGATCTTCTTGGGATTGTTGGTCAAAAGCCGCATCTTGGAGACCCCGATGTCGCGCAGGATCTGGGCGCCGATGCCATAGTCGCGCAGGTCCGGCTTGAAGCCGAGCTGGACGTTGGCCTCCACCGTGTCCAGCCCCTTCTCGTCCTGGAGGTTGTAGGCCCTGAGCTTGTTGACCAGGCCGATGCCGCGCCCCTCCTGGCGCATGTAGAGCACCACGCCCTTGCCCTCCTGCTCCACCATGCGCATGGCGGCGTGGAGCTGCTCGCCACAGTCGCAGCGCGCCGAGCCAAAGACATCGCCGGTGAGGCACTCGGAGTGGACCCGGACCAGGACCGGCTCCTCCGGGGTGATCTCCCCCTTGACCAGGGCCACGTGCTCGTAGCCGTCCACGTCGTTGGTATAGGCAAGCACCCGGAATTCCCCGGCGTGCTCGGTGGGCAGCCGCGCCTCGGCCACCCGGTGCACCAGCTTGTCCTTGCGCAGCCGGTAGGCGACGAGATCGGCAATGGTGGCGATCTTGAGATCATGCTCGGCGGCAAACTTCTCCAGGTCCGGCATCCGGGCCATGGTGCCGTCCTCCTTCATGATCTCGCAGATCACGCCCGCGGTGCGCAGGCCGGCGAGCCGGGCCAGGTCCACCGAGCCCTCGGTCTGGCCGGTGCGGACCAGGACCCCGCCCTTGCGCGCCTTGAGCGGAAAGATGTGGCCCGGGCTGATGATATCGCGCGGGGTGGCGTCCGGCGCCACCGCGGCCTGGATGGTCCGGGCGCGGTCAGCGGCCGAGATGCCGGTGCTGACGCCGGTGCGGGCCTCGATGCTGATGGTGAAACCGGTGCCGTAGGGCGACTGGTTGTTGCGGACCATCATCGGCAAGTCAAGCTGCTCGACGATATCCGGGCTCATGGCCAGGCAGATCAGGCCACGGCCGTAGGTGGCCATGAAGTTGATGTCCTCGGCCGTTACCTTTTCCGCGGCCATGCAGAGATCGCCCTCGTTCTCCCGGTCCTCGTCATCGACCAGGATGATCATCTTGCCGGCCTTTATATCTTCTATGACCTCTTCTATCGCACTGACAGCCATGTCGTGCCTCCTTCCGCCGGAAGCGGGAAACCGGTGATGGCAGGGACGAGGGCGGCCACCGCCTGCGGCGGCACGGCCGCGCCCCGGTTCCCTGGCCGGTGGTATTATATATCCTGTTTACGGCCGGACACCTGCGACCTGAACCCCGGCACTTTGCGGTCCTAGCCCTTTCCGTCCAGGAAGCCGTGCTCGGCGAGGAAGGCAGGGTTGATCCTGCTGGCCGAAGGCGTGGGGCCGGGCTGCTCGGCAAGGAGTTTTTCCACGTACTTGCCGATGATGTCGACCTCGATGTTGACCCGGTCGCCGTTCCTGAGTTCACCCAGGGTGGTGACGGCCAGGGTGTGGGGAATGATGGACACCGAGAACCTGTCGCCCTCGCAGCTGTTGACCGTGAGACTGACGCCGTTGATGGTGATCGAACCCTTCTCTATAACATACCTGGCCAGGCCGGGGTCCAGGGAAAAGGTGAACAGGGTATAGTCCCCGGCCGCCCTGCGCTCCCTGACCGTGCCCTGGCAGTCGACGTGGCCGCTGACCAGGTGGCCGCCGAGCCGGTCGCTGAGCCGGAGGGCCCGCTCCAGGTTGACCCGGGAACCGGCCTCCAGCCGGCCCAGGCCCGTGCGGGAGAGGCTCTCGGGCGAGACATCGACAAAGAAGCGGTTGCCGGTGATGTTGCGCGCGGTCAGGCAGGCGCCGTTGACCGCGATGGACTCGCCCTCCTCGGGGTCGGTCAGGTCAAAGCCGGCCTCGATGCAGAAGACCATGCCACCGCCGGCCGGCCGTTTCTCGACCACCACCCCCACTCCCTGGATGATGCCGGTAAACATCGGCTACTGCTGCTCCAGGGCCTCGGCCTTGCGGGCAAATTCCTCGGCCAGGCGCCGGTGCCTGAAATTCCGGTGAATGGAAGAGATGGTCCGGTAGGCATCCGCGGCCTTGTCCGGCCTGCCCTGGGCGACATAGACCTCGGCGGTGGCGGCCAGGGTCTCCACCACGCCTTGGGGATTGCGGGTCAGGTGGTAGTGCTCGACCATGTCGAAGAGCAGCTCCAGGGCCTGGTCCAGCTCGCCCAGCTCCCGGTGGGCCAGGGCCATCTTCTTGTGCAGGGAGAGCACCGAGAAGGAGTCGTCCATCTTCTCGCAGATCTCCCTGGCCCGCCGGAAATTCTCCAGGGCCAGGGCATACTCCTTGCGGGCCAGGCAGGTGTCGCCCAGCCGGTCGCAGGCATTGGCGATGCCCTGTTCATCCCCCTGCTCTTCAAACCCCTTCAGGGCGTTGTGAAAGGCTGCCGCGGCCTGGGCATAGTTTCCGGCCTTGTACTGTTCACGGCCCTCGATATAGTCCCGCCTGGCAGGATCAACGGGGCCGTCCTGCCGGCCATCCTCGGCCGGGCCGATGGAGTTCAGCGGTTGAATGGTCTCACTTACCATGACTCTTCTCCTTCCTCCGGGGAAACCGGCCTGGCCGGTGCCCCGTCACTTGTCTGTGGTTGTTTGGTGCATCTCCTGCACCGCCCGGTCGGCCAGGGCGGCCACCGTGGTCTGCAGGGGCCTGCCCTGCTCGAAGATGGTTATCGCGGTCTGATCCTTCTGCAGGGCCATGACCTGGAACGAGGCCTCGGTGGCGCGGATCCTGCCGAGCAGGCGGGCCATGAGACCGCGCATGCGGGCAGAATCGTGCCCGAGAAAATGAAAGGTGGCATAAAAGGGGGTCTTGCGCACCAGGTCCGGCCTGGTGAGGGCGATCTCGCCCAGTCCCCAGATCACGGCCTCCTGGGTGGCCCGGTCTGCCATGAAATTCAGGAGGTGCCGGGTAAAGGCGCCATAGATATCGGGCCGGTTGGCGATGATGGCACCGATGGCCTCCACCATGCCCCAGGAGGTGGCGGCGGAATCCGTGCAGGCCTCGAAGAGGCGGTGCAGCAGATCGGCCACCGGCCCGGGCTCCCTGGTCGCCACGCCGGCGCAGACCTCGCCCAGCATCCAGGCGACGTGATAGCGCTCCGCCTCGTCCGGGGCGTACAGCAACCGCTGGATGAAACGCAGGGTCCGGATGTCGGCCAGGGCCAGGGCCACCAGGGCATCGACATCACCGGCCTGCACCAGTTCGCGCACCTTCTTCTTGGAGGCCCGCACCTTCTTTCCCTGCCCGTCCACGGCCGGCTGCACCGTGGCGGCCGCCGGCGCCGGTCCCGCCTCTGCCGGATTCTCCTGCTTCTTCCTGAATCGCTCGGCGATCTCGGCCACCTCGGTGTGGAGGCGGACAAAGTAGAGGACACCGCGCACGGCACGGCCGTCCAGGTTGCGCTTGGGCACCACCTGGTGGGTCACGTCATCGTAGTTCTCGATGCGGCCGGTCAGGTAATCCTCTTCCGGGATCAGCTCCCAGGCCAGGTCCCACTCGTCGTTGCAGGCAAAGACCAGGCACTCGACCATGGCCGAGCCGACGTTATGGCCCGTGGCGTCACAGACATAGACTGCGCCGCATTCACAGCGGCCCACCGGGAACTCGGTCATCTTGCGCTGGACCTGGTCACTGGGACGCCCCACGTCCATGCCGCAGAAGGGGCACCAGGGGGCAACGTTTGCCTCGGTCTTGTCAGCCATGAATCACCGGGCCAGTTTTGAGGTCAGGGCCTCGACAAAGCGGGGGTCAACGGAGTAACCGAGCTCACGGGCCTTGTCCAGGTTCTTCCTGGCCTCCTCGTACTCGCCGTTGAAGTAGAGGGCCACGGCCAGGTTGTTGCGGGCCATGGCGGAATCGGGTTCCAGGGTCACGGCCTGGCGGGCGGCCTCCACGGCCTTCTCGTCCTGCTCGGCCATGGTGTAGGCCGAGGTCAGGTTGATCCAGGCGGTGACCAGGTTGGGGTCGATCTGCACCGCCCGGTCGTAGGAGGCGATGGCGTCATCGACCCGGTTCTGCTGCTGGCGGATCAGGCCGATGTTGACATGGGCCTCGGCCATGTTGGGGGTGATGGCCAGGGCCTGTTCGTTGAGCTCCAGGGCCCGGTCCACATCGCCCCGTTCGAAAAAGATGGCCCCCAGGTTGATCATGGACTCCACGGACTGGTCATCGAGCTCGATGGCCCGCTCCAGCTCGGCGATGGCGTCGTCCAGCCGGCCGGCCTTGCGGTAGACCAGGCCGAGCTGGTGGTGGGCGATGACATTTTCCGGCTTTTCCCGGCAGATCTTCTCCAGGTCCGCGATCACTTCGTTGATATCTGCCTCTTGTTGCGTTTGCGACATGGTCTTCCCTTTCCTGTTGCAAAGATCCCGCCCTGGGCAGGATTCCTGGTCAGTGATGATGTGCTTCCGGGGCGGCGCGTCGCCGGCCGTATCGGGTTGCCCCCGCGCAGCCGGGTCATTTTTTTTCGTCCGCAGCCACGAAGTCTATGAAAATCTGGACGGAAAAGCAACCCATACCCTTCCGTGCCCTCAAACTATAGACAGATTGCGCCGGCTGGCAAGTTCAAATTTCCAGGGGCAGCCGGGAGCACCGTCTTCCCCTGCCCCTACCCGCGCGGGCCGCCGCCTGCCAGGTGACGGTGCAAACTTCCCGGCCCTGCCTGTTCAGGCGGCCCCGCTGCCCAGGCAGGGCTGTTTTTTCTCCGCCCGGGCCAGGACCTGGCGCGCCGTCTCGATGTCGCGCCGGATCTGGGCGGCCAGTTCCCGCGGTCCGCTGAACTTCCGCTCGCCGCGCAGGTGGCGGAGCAGGTTGATCTTGATGGACCGGCCGTAGATGTCGTCGTTAAAATCGAAAATATGGGTTTCGGCAACCAGTTTGTTCTCCCCGAAGGTCGGGTTGTAACCGATGTTGGAAACACCGCCGTAACACTTGCCGTCATAGAGGACCTGGGTGACGTAGACCCCGGTCTTGGGACAGAGATCCTCTTCCGAGATCTTCAGGTTGGCGGTGGGAAAACCGACCTCGCGGCCGCCCCGCTGCCTGCCGCGCTGCACCTCGCCCCTGATCTGGTAATAGCGGCCGAGCAGCCTGGCCACGTCCCGCATCCGGCCCAGGGTGACAAGCTCCCTGATCCTGGTCGAGGAGACCAGCATGCCGTCAACGTAGTAGGCCTCGACCACGGTGACCGGGAATCCCTTTTCCCGGCCCACCTTTTTCAGAAACTCGATGTTGCCTTCCCTGCCCTTGCCAAAGGCATAGTCATAACCGACGACCAGCTCCCTGACACCAATGGTGCCGACCAGGATGGTATCGACGAAATCGCGGGCCGTGGTGGCCGCGAATTCACGGTTGAACGGGATGATCAGCAGCACATCGATGCCGGCCTGCTCAATGAGCTCTATCTTCTGCTCCGTGGTCGAGATCAGCTTGATGCCGCCGGGCCGCAGGACCTTGAGCGGATGCGGGTCAAAGGTGATCGCCACGCTGGTACCGCCGATCTCCCGCGCCCGGCCCACAACGGTGGCAAACAGCTTCTGGTGGCCGAGATGGACACCGTCAAAATTGCCAATGGTGACGCAGGCATTGGCGAACGGCTTTTTTATCTCTTGCGGATCCCTGTAGATTTCCATAATTCACATGACAGAAGTTCGGGAGAAGGGGCGCTGATTCGTTATCATGGCGCTCCGGGGAGACCACAAGGGCCTGTTCCTGCGGGCCCGGTCCCTGGCCTCTGGTTTCTGTTTCCCGGCAAACCGGTTGTTGTACCCCAATTGCGAAAAAGGCGCAAACAGTTCATGCGCTGCTCTCCCACCCCCGCCTCCACGGCATTGTCCCACCAACACACTGTATTTGGGTGGTTCCTTGCACAAAAGATCGCCGGACCCGGAAAACCCGAAAAGAAATACTTGACAAAAGTGCCAGGGACTAGCATATTCTCCCACGTCGTGCCGAAGTGGCGGAACTGGTAGACGCGCTAGGTTCAGGGTCTAGTGGGCGTACGCCCGTGGGAGTTCGACTCTCCCCTTCGGCACCACCGGATCTTCAAGGCTTTATCCCGGTTATAGCGGGATAAAGCCTTTTTTTTGCCCTCAAGTTTCGCACCTGGCGTAACCCTATGAATAGACATGACATTAAAGGCATAAATGTGGATCGGAAAATTATCCTGCAGACCTCGTTAAACAGGATGACAAACTATTTGTAACGTGGAGATATATCAAGATATTACATGGTAATTGGACACAAGGCGGTCTGAGTTTTCAGTTACTGACTGCTGAAAACTGACAACGGGAGCATTACGCAAATGGCGCAGAGCGCCTGGTGAGGCGTTGCACCGCAGAGCGGTGCAACAAGAGCAACCACCCTCCAGGTCCTCCCCTAAACTCCGGGCGCCACCTCAACCTCGTGACACCGCTCTGCGGTGTCACGTTGGTTGTGCCCGCTCTGCGGGCATGGATGACTATGTGCTGAACATAACGAATAACGAGAAGTAGAAAATACAACCATATTTATTGGTATGTTACGAGGTCTGTCCTGTCACATGGTGGTGAGATCGACGATATTCGACGCCCTCTTTTCCTTCCCGGCTACCTGTACAGGGAAAGCGGAACAGAAATGGATACAAGCTCCCTTTTCGCCACCACCCTAAAATCAGCAAAGGCTGCAATCCGGTGATTGCAGCCTTTTTCTTTTCTTTTTCCCCGGCAAGCAGGCCGGGGAAGAGCATTGGCCCCGGTACCTCCCTGTCTCCTTCCGGCCGGAAGGGAAAGGGCTGCAACAGGGGCAGTCGATCCTGTGCCGGGTCAGACGATCTCGACCAGTTCGATGTCAAAGGTCAGGTCCTTGCCGGCCAGGGGCGGGTTGGCGTCCAGCACCACCATCTCCTCGGTCACCTCGGTCACCCTGACGATCACCACCTCGCCGCCGGGACCGGTCATCTGCAGCTGCTGGCCGACCTCGGGATTGATATCGGGCGGGATCTGGTTCCGGGCTGCATTGATCACCATCTCCTCGTTCCGCTGGCCATAGGCCTTGTCCGCGGGAATGGTGACCTTCTTTGATTCGCCCTGGTTCATGCCCAGCACCGCCTCCTCGAAACCGACGATGACCTGGCCGGAGCCCAGGGTGAACTCCAGCGGATCATGACCGGCGGAGGAATCAAAGACCGTCCCGTCATCCAGGGTGCCGGTGTAGTGGATCTTTACTTTGTCACCTTCTTTTGCCTGTGGCATATTCTCTTCCTCTGTTCTATAGTTCCGGTTGCGCTCCATGGGCGGTCAACCCGCCGACACATGGTGGAGCCATTCGCGAAAACGAGGCAACGCCACCAGGCTTCATGGAAAATATCGGCTCAACCATACCAAGTTAGCCGCTGCTTGTCATGTGCAAACCGACATGAAATCCAGGCCATGAACAGAAAGCGGAACATATCGCCGCAGCAGGGGACGGCACCGTCTCCGACCGCCTCCGCATGAAGGAGAGCAGCGACAGCCCGGAGACCGGGCTCCTGGTGGTGCCGATAGAGCGCGGGGATCCCGATGAGCTCGAGACCTGGTCCCTGGTCCTCAGCGCCGTGGGGATCCCGCACGTCATCGACCTCGAGCAGGGCCTGCTCCTGGTGGCCGCCGCGGATGCCCGGGCCGCGGCCGATCATATCCGGGCCTTTCGCGAGGAGAACAGGGACTGGCCGCCGCCCCCGTACCAGCCACCTCCGGGGCCCGCGGCCGGCGATCCGCCGACCCTGCTGGCCATGGGCTCCCTGGCTGTCTTCTATCTCCTCACCGGCCCCTGGACTCCCGGCAATCCCTGGTTTCTCATCGGGGCCATTGACAGCCGGGCCATCCTCGAACAGCACCAGTGGTGGCGCCTGGTCACCGCCCTGACCCTGCATGCCGACCCTGTCCACCTCCTGGGGAACTGCCTCATAGGCGGTCTCATGGTCCACCTGCTCTGCAGGGCCCTGGGGCATGGCACCGGCTGGCTGCTGCTCATCACCACCGGCGCCACCGGCAATTTCCTCAACATCGCCTTCCGCGGCCAGGAGCATTACTCGGTCGGATTCTCCACGGCCGTTTTTGCCGCCATTGGCTGCTTTTCCAGCCTGCAGGCCGGCACCGGCCGCCGCAACATGATCCGCCAGCTCCTGGTCTCTGTCGGCGCCGGCGCCGCCCTGCTGGCCATGCTCGGCACCAGCGGCGAACGAACCGACCTGGGCGCGCACCTCTTCGGCTTTCTCAGCGGGCTGGCGGCCGGCGCCCTGGTCAGGCCCTCGGGCCTGCTCGGGCTGGCGGCGGACCGTAACCTGCAGGGGATGCTCTTTCTCCTGGCCCAGGCCGTGGTCGTCGGCTGCTGGCTCCTGGCCTGGCGCCTGGGCAATCCCCCCTGACCACCTCTCCGCAAACCGCGGAAAATGCCGCTCCGGATCCCTGCCGGCTTTTTATTTGGCGACGAACAGGAGAAATAATGGTACACTGTCCCACATCGTAACGATCATCTACCGGCCGCAGGGCCCGGATCCGAAAT
>WFUT01000155.1 GCA_015484845.1 Desulfobulbaceae bacterium | reverse complement strand
GATCCTTGCCAGGGCCGGGTGGCCGGGAGCTGCGGCGGTCATGGCCCTGTCACTGCTGGACATTTCCGGTCGACCCGCCCGCTGGCGGAACGTCTTCCCCGGCGCTTCCCTGCTGGGTGAGGACCCGGGTCAGGACGTCGTGCAGACGGCGGGCCGCGGACATGGTCATGCCGATGCGACAGTCCACCGGCAGGATGGACTCGCCGCTGGAGGGGTCGGCCAGGGGGCCGGGTGAGCAGTTGAGGATCAGCTCATCGCCGTTGATGTTGACGATGAACTGGGAGGCAAAGGTGGCCGAGGTCTCACTGTACCGGACCTTGATCTGTTGCTGTCTGGTCTGTTGGTCGGTCATGGTTTTCTGCTCCGGCAGGGAGGGGAAGGATGAGGTGACAGCGGCTGCCGCTGGCCAGGGCAAGCCCGGGATTGGGCACCCGGACCCGCACGGTCACCGTGCCGCTGCGGGCGTCGATGACCGGGGAGACGAAGTCGATGATCCCTTCCACCCTGGTGGCGCCGATGCCGACCCGGACCCGCTGGCCCGGTCGCAGTCCCTGCGCGGCCGCCGGTGGCAGGTGAAAGCGGCCAAGCAGGGGATCGAGCTGGACCAGGGTCAGGAGCGGCTCGGCATCACCGCCGCCGATGAGTTCAAATTGTTGTTTATACACCTTTTCCACGACACCGTCAAGGGGGCTGCGCAGCTTCTTCTCCTCGATCCGGGCCTGGATGACCCGGACATCGAGTTTTTTCAGGCGCTGTTCTTCAATGGCCCCCTGGAGGCGGGCCCGGGCCATGGCCAGGTCGGTGCGGGCGGTGGCCAGCTCCCTGGGCCGGGCGTTGCCGCTCTTCTCCAGCTCCTGCAGCAGTTGCAGCCGGTTCTTCCGCATGGCGACCAGGGCCCGGGCCGCGTCGACCTGGCCGTGGGAGGCGGCCGCCTGCCGGGCAACGGCCAGGTTGGCCTCCAGGACACGGCTGTCCAGCTCGGCCAGGAGCTGGCCGGCCTTGACCCGGTCGCCGTCATGGACGTGCAGGGCCTGGATCCGGTCCCGGAACGGGGTCGAGATATCGACCACCTGGTTCGGTTCCAGGAAGCCCTCGAAGTCCGTGCCGGCGGCAAGGGCGCCAATGGAAGGGAAAAGGAGCCGGACGAGCAGCAGGAGGCCGGCCAGCGCCCCCGCCCGGCGGAAGGCCTGCAGGTTACCGCGCATGGACATCGATGACCGGTAGGCCCTTGTCCGGCTCTTGCTCGGTGAACTCGATCCGGTTGTTCTCCACCAGGATGCCCATGGCCCGGTACAGGTTGTAGAGGGAGTAGTTGTAGGTCAGCTCGCCCTTGGCAAAGAGCTCCTCCGAGTTGGTGAGCCGCTCGCTGGCATCCATGAGCTGGTAGAGGACCTCGCCGTAGGGCCGGTTGTTGGCCAGGAGGTAGTCGACCCGGGAGATCAGGGCCTGGACCTCCTCGTCGTCGGCCTTCATGATCTGGTAGCTCTGGACCATGGAACGGTAGTTCTTGACCAGCTCACGGTAGGAGACCCGGGTCTCCAGGAGCACGTTTTCCACCGTGGTGTCCAGCTGGTGGAGGAGCTGGCGGATCTCTATCTTTTTTCGCAGGTTACGGGCCTCGGCGCCATTGTTGCCCAGGGGATACTCAAACCTGAGCCCGGCCACGTAGCTGGGGCTGCCCTCGTCGAACTGGTTGTCATAGGCCGAGCCGTAGCGGTAGTCACCGTCAAGACCCTTGACATAGGTCTGGAAGAAGAGATCCAGGTCGGGAAACAGTTCGTTCTCCGAGCGCTGCAGCCGCAGGTAGGCGGACTGGATCTGGCGGATGGCCTGCGCCACCTCGGGCCGCCTGTCCAGGCTGGTCTGGAGGGCGTGGTCAAAGGAGACATCGACCATGGTGTCGGCGGGCAGCTGGCGGGTGATCATCTCCAGGCCCGAGGCGTTGAGCAGCTCGGGGGCATTGACCAGTGCCCTGATCCTGGCCTGGGCGTTGAGCATGGCGTATTCCGCCTGCATGGCGGCCAGCTCGTGGGAGCTGACCAGGGAGCGGGCCCGGGCCAGCAGGCTCGGCTCCACGTCCACCTTGGCCCGCTCCTGCATCCGCTCCAGGAATTTTCTTGTCTTTTCGGCCAGCCGTTTTTTCTGGACGAGCAGGGACCGTTCCAGGTAGAGCCCCCAGTAGGCCCGGCTGATCTCGAGCAGGTGACTCTCCACGTCGCGGCGCAGCTCTTCGCCGGCAATGGCGTGGTCGATACGGGCCAGGTCGATGGGGGCCCTGTTGTACCGGATGCCGAACCGCTTGAGCAGCGGCTGCCGGATGGTCAGGTAGGTCCCGGCCCGGGCCTGGTCCTCGGGATTGAAGTAGGTGGAGTTGGTGTCCATGTCCCCGATGTTCTGCTTCAGCTCCACCTCGGTGCCGGTGAGGAATTTCTTGCGGATGCCATACTCGAGGTTTTTCGAGTTCTCCTCGTAGCGCAGCGGGCCGCCGGTCTTGAGGTCGTCGCCCACGGGTTCGTCGAGATCGGTCAGCCGCCCCTCGGCAAAGACCCGGAAGTCATAGGGCCCCTCCGCCTCCCGGATCGAGGTCTTGCGGATCAGGGGCAGGTCGCTGAAGACCTTGATCTGGGAGGAACTGGCCAGCGCCTTGACAAACAGCGACGAGATGTCGGTCTCCACGTCGGGCACTGCCCTGTTGATCCGGCCCCTGACCTTTTTCTGCCACCAGGGGGTATAGCCGGCCGGGATGGTGCCGGTGGTGATGGTCAGGCCGCCGTGGGCCTTGCCGGAAAAGATGCTGACATAGTTCTTTTCCGCCTCTTCCATGCGGGTGACAATGGCCTGGTACCGCTTGAAGAGTTTCTCTTTCAGCTTGTCGTAGTCGCTCTTGCTCTCCTCGACGGCCCGGGTGACCTTGACGAAGTCGGAACTCTCCTCGTCATGTTCTGCCCTGGCGTCTGCCAGGCAGCAGGCCAGGATGAGGAAGGCCAGGGCAAGTGTGGCATACTGTTTCATTGGTGATCTACCTCTGTTGTTTACCATGGGACGGAGTGTGATTCATGGCCGGGGCCGGGACAGGTGCTCCCCGGCCCGGCCGGACAACGGTATATCGCCGCGCTAGTGGCTGAGATTGGAGGGGTTGATGGACGGTGACAGGAACTCGTACTCCCTGTAGCCGTTCCAGCGCAGGTTGAACGATGACAGGTTGCTTTCGTGGATCGATTCCATGAGCGTGGCCGGCAGCTCGGCGAACACGGTCTCCACGGTGAGCGGCGTGGTGGAGAAGACCATGGAACTGAAGTCGGGGTTGAAGTAGGTGCGCAGGTTGAACAGGCCGGCCGAGCTGGCGTTGTAGCTGGAGATGGTCTGTTCGATCCTGAGGTGATGCGGGACATCGTAGAGCAGGGAACCGGGAAAACTTGCCAGCCAGTTGCCGGCCGCATCCGCCATCACGCTCTGGTAGCCGATCTCGTTGCCCTGGACATCGAAGAGGGTCAGGAACAGGGTGGTGCCGGGCTCGGCATGACCGGTATACATGGGCGAGATGGGCACCATGGGCGGCGGCCACGGGATCTCGGCAAAGGGCTGGAACAGGGGTTCTTGATCCTGTTCAACGAACTGTTGGTACATGAGCAGGCTGTCACCGGCCGGCAGGGCGGCTTCGGCCGCCGGCACGGTGGGAGTCGGGGGCACGGGCCGGGGCGTCGGCCCGACTGGGGTGATGTGCGGGACCGGCGGAAAGGTGTAGCCGAAGTCCGTGCTCCGGTTCTGTTCGCCGGCGCCCAGGTGGACCACGGTGCTGTTGTCGCTGTTGCCGTCCGGGTCAAAACCTGGCCGGATACCCGGCGGCAGGGTGGCGGGGTTGACACAGACCGTGTGGCTGCCGGCCGGCAGGTTGTCGAACAGGTAGGTGCCGTCCGCGTCGGTGATCGTGGTGGCGCGGTAGTCGGCCTGGCCGTCGCCGTCCAGGTCAACGCCGATGCAGACCTGCACCCCGGCAAGACCCTGTTCGCCCGGGTCCATGGTGCCGTTGCCGTTGCCATCGATCCATAACTGGTCGCCGATGGAACCGGTGCCGGTATAGCCGAAGTCCTGGTCCAGGTTATCCTGGCCCGGGGCCAGGGCCAGGGTGGTGGCGTTGTCGATCACCGTGTCCGGGTCGCCGCTGCCGGCCATGCCGGCGGGCAGGGTGGTGGTGTCAACGGTGATATCGAATGTACCGGCGGGCAGGTTGGGAAAGAGGTAGGTGCCGTCGGCGTCCGTGGTCACGGTGATGGTGTCATCGGCCTGGCCGTCGTTGTCCAGGTCACCGGTCAGGGTGACGCGGACGCCGGCGATGCCGGGCTCGGTGCCATCCTGGCCACCGTTGCCATTGGCGTCATACCAGACGGTGTCACCGATGGAGCCGGTACCGGTATAACCGAAATCCTGGTCCAGGTTGACTCCGCCGTCGCCGATGGTGACGGTCGAGCTGTTGCCGGTGGCCGTGCCGTCGGCGTCAAAGGTCTGGCGCATGCCGGCGGGCAGGGTGGCGGTATCGACGCTGATGACATAGGTTCCGGCCGGCAGCCGGTCAAAGTGGTAGTTGCCGTCGGCATCGGTGACCGTGGTCAGGGTGTCGTCGGCCTGGCCGTCGTTGTCCAGGTCGCCCACCAGGGTCAGGTTGACGTTTGCCAGGCCCGGTTCGCCCGGATCCCGGATGCCGTCGCCGTCCATGTCGTACCAGACCGTGTCGCCGATGGTGCCGGTCTGGCGGAAGCCGAAGTCCTGGTCATTATTGGTCTCGCCCGGCCCCAGGGTGAGGGTGGCGCTGGCGTCGCTGCCGCCGTCCGGGTCGGCGGTGACCACCATGCCGGGCGGCAGGGTGGTGGTGTCGACACTGACGGTGTAGGGTCCTTCCGGCAGCCGCTCAAAGTGGTAGTTGCCGCTGCCGTCGGTGACCGTGGTCAGGGTGTCGATGATACCGTCGTTGTTGAGGTCACCGGTCAGGGTCACCGTGACCCCGGCCAGTCCCTGTTCGCCCGGGTCCTGGCTGCCATTGCCGTCGGCATCGTTCCAGACCGTGTCGCCGATGGCACCGGTGCCGGTGTAGCCGAAGTCCTGGTCCAGGTTGGTTTCGCCATCTGCCAGGGTGAGGTGGGCGGCGTTGTCCATGGTACCGTCCGGGTCAGCGGTCTGGGCCAGGCCGCCGGGCAGGCCGGACAGGGTGATGGTGTAGTCGCCGGCCGTGAGCTGGTCAAAGAGATAGCTGCCGCCGGCATCGGTGGTGGTGGTCCGGGTGACGTCGGCGACGCCGTCGCCGTCGGTATCGCCGGAGAGGGTCACCGTGACCCCGGCCAGGCCGCTCTCGCCGCTGTCCAGGAGGCCGTTGCCGTTCATGTCGTACCAGACCGTGTCGCCGATGGTGCCGCGGCTGTTGTAGCCAAAGTCCACGTCGCTGCGGTCCGGATCGGCCGCGGTGAGGGAGACGTCGGCGGTGTGGGGTGTGGCCACGGGCTGGCCATGATCGTCATAGTCCCAGGTCGGGCTGGTGCCCGCAGGCAGGGTGGCCGGATCGATGCTCACCGTGTAGTCGCCCAGGAAGAGGTTGTCGAACCGGTAGTTGCCGTCGGCGTCCGTGGTGCTGGTGATGGTCTCGGCCGCGACGCCGTCACCATCCAGGTCCCCGGTCAGGGTCACGGTGACCCCGGCAAACCCCTGCTCGCCCGCATCCTGGATGCCGTTACCGTTGCTGTCGTTCCAGACCAGGTCGCCGATGGAGCCGGAACCGGTGTAGCCGAAATCGACCCGGTCCATGTTCTCGCCCGTGGCCAGGGTGTAGGTGGCCTGGTTGTCGGGCAGGTTGGTGGCGCTGTCCAGGTCATAGGTCGGGGTCGCGCCGCCGGGCAGGGTGGCGGTGTCGACGCGCACCGTGTAGTCAGCAGCCGCCAGGTGGTCAAAGGTGTAGTTGCCGTTTGCGTCCGTGACCATGGCCTGGCTGTACTCGTTGATCCCGTCACCGTCGATATCGGCGGTGATGGTCACGCCGACCCCGGCAAGGCCGTTTTCATCCGGGTCCTGGACGCCGTCACCATCCCTGTCGTACCAGATCCGGTCGCCGATGGAACCGGTACCGGTGTAGCCGAAGTCCTGGTCCAGGTCGCTTGCGCCGGCGGCCAGGTGCACGGTGGCTGTGTTGTCCAGGGTCCCGTCCGGATCACCGCTTGCGACCATGGCCACGGGCAGGGAGGCGGTGTCCACGTGCACCGTGTAGTCGCCACCCAGCAGGTGGCCAAAGCTGTAGGAACCATCGGCGGCCGTGATCGTGCTGGTGCTGTAGTCGATGCTGCCGTCACCGTCGATATCCCCAGCCAGGGTCACGGTGACCCCGCCGATGCCGGCATGGGTCCCCTCGTTCTGGGCGCCGTTGCCGTCGGCGTCATACCAGATGAAGTCACCGATGGTGCCGGTGCCGCGCAGGCCGAAATCGATATCGTCCCGGTCCTGGTCCGCGGCCAGGGAAAAGGGGGTGCTGTTGTCGGGAGCCGTGGTGCCGGAATCCTGGTCATAGGTTGCCTCGGTGCCGCCGGGCGGGGTGACGGTGATCACGAAGTCACCGGCCGGCAGGTTGTCGAAACCGTAGACACCGGCCCCGTCCGTGGTCGTGGTGGCCGTATACTCGAAGATCCCGTCGCCGTCGATGTCCGCACTCAGGCTGACGCTGAGCCCGCCGATGCCGTCTTCACCGGGATCCTGGACACCGTCGGCATTGACGTCAAACCAGATGGTGTCTCCCACCGCGTTCTGTCCGGTGTAGCCGAAATCCACGTCGGCGCGGTCCTGGCCGGCGGCAAGGCCGATGCCCCGCGCCGTATGGTCCAGGGCCGGGCTGCCGTCCTCGTCCAGGTCATAGGTCTGGTGGTAGCCGGCGGCCTGCAGGTCAAGGACGCTGCCGCCGGAGCCGTCATAGTCGACACTGACCGTGTAGTTGGCAAAGGCGGCCAGGTTGTCGAACAGGTAGGCGCCGTCGGCGTCGGTGGTCACGGTGCGGGTAAACTCGGGCGTGCCGTCGTTGTCCACGTCCGCGGTGATGGTGACGTTGACCCCGGAGATGCCCACGTCGCCGCTGGAGAAGTCGCCGGAGTTGTCGGCGTCAAAAAAGACCGTGTCGCCCAGGGATGCATCGGTCACCACGGTGAACGAGGCTGTATCCGTATCCTGGTCACCGTCCACGGGTGAGTTGCCGCTGTCGGCATACAGCCTCTCGCCGGGCTGGCTACCGTCCATGCTCGACCAGTCGGCGTCCACGGTGTTTTCGTGCGGGCCGGCAGTGAAGCCCGCGCCCAGGACGGTCACCGTGTACTGGACCTGGACCCAGTCATCCACGCCGATGTCCCAGTCCCCGGCAATGGCCAGGTTGCCGGCGCCGGTATCGGTCACCGTGACCGGTACGGCAGCGCCATCCTGGTCGACAGCGCTTGCCGAGCCCGGGTTGAACTGCACGCCCGCAGGCAGGATGTCGTCGGCATGGACCTCGTAGGCCGTGGCATCACCGGTGTTGCTGAAGCGCACCGTGTAGGTCAGGATCTCGCCCGGCGAGGCGTCGGTGCCCGCGTCGGCCGAGTCGGTCACGCTCTTGTGGGTGGTGATCTGCGGTTCGACCACGGTGACGGTGGGATCGGTGGGATCGTTGTCGGTCAGTCGCTGGCCCGGGTTGTCCGGGTCGTCAAAGGTCATGGAGGCATGGTTGGTCAGGGTGACGCCCTGGTGATTGCCGGGCTGGTCGAGGACCTGGACGGTCACCTGGATGGTGAAGCCGTTGTTGGCGGGATCATTGTCAGCCGTGACCTGGACATCGCCGAAATCAAAGGTGATGTCGTTGCCGTCCCCGGCCGTGCTGTCCACGGTGGGCGCGTGGAGGGTGCCGTCGAAGGATGAGGTGTCCACTTGGTGCGAGACATAGACCATGCCGGCAGGCAGGGCGTCGGTGACCACCAGGCCGCCGGTGTCGCCTTCGGGCAGGGTGAGCCGGATGTCGTAGGTGACCTGTTCGCCGATGGTGTAGGTGGCCGGCGCAGGCTCCAGCTTGTCAATATCGGCAATGACCGTGACCGAGGCCGTGGAGGCTGCGCGGTAGTCGTTGGCCACGCCGCCCGGGTCCGCGGTGTCGCCGGTCCGCTCGGTGGAGAGGGAGTTGTGGGTGGACTGGGGCGCGGTCACGTCACCGGGCAGGCCGCTCCAGTCGATGTCCGCGGTGTTGGACAGGTCCTGGCCGGCCTGGGCCGTGTCCAGGTGGGCCTGGAAGGTGATGGTCGAGCTCTGGCCCTGGGCAAAGGTGCCCCAGGATGCGGAGATGACATCGCCGTTGATGGCAAGCGAGTCCGGTGCCAGGCCGCCGGTGTTGGCCAGGGAACCGGGAACATAGGTCAGGCCGGCCGGGATGGTGTCACTGAGGTGCGCATCGAAGGCATCGGCGTCGCTGGACCCGTCATGCTCGATGACCATGGTGAAGGTGATGGTGTCGTCCTGGTCCGGGTGCGGCGAGTCCACGGTCTTGCTCACCTGCAGGGTCGGCTCAACCACGGTGAGGTCAGGACCGGAATCGACCTGGGAATGGGAGATACTGTTTCCGTCCACCCAGATCAGCCTGGCCTGGTCGTTGACGGTCTCGCCCCGGTCCAGGTCCGGGTTGTTGAGGACCACGCCGGTGAAGTGGACCGTGATGGTCTCGGTCACCGAGTTGTCGGTATCGCTGTTGACCAGGTCGCCGAAGTCCAGGGTAAAGCCACCGCCGTCGGCGTCGATGGTCGCGTTGTTGAGGATATCGGTGAAGCTGCCGTTTGCTGCCGTGAGGCTGGACGAGGCGGTGATGGAGTCCAGGCTGACAATGGCCATCTCGACGCCGGCGCTGTTGTCGGTCATGCTATCGGTCAGCCGGGCGCTGTAGAGGGTCCCCTCGGGAATGGTGAGGGTGATGGCGTACTCTGCCTGCTCGCCGATGGCCACGTCGTTGCCGCCGGTATGGGCCTGGTTGGTGGAGACAAGAACCTTGTCCGGCCGGGCGCTTGCCGTGGTGACCAGGGCGCTGTCCGCGGGGTCGGTGACCGTGTGGTCCGTGCCGCCCTCGGTGCCGGCATAGTTGGTCAGGGTGGCCGTGTTGGCCAGGTTCTGGAATGGCGCGACATCGGTGGTGGCCACCAGGTCATAGGTGATGACCAGGACGTCGGCGCCCGAGGCCGGGTCAGTGGCGGCCAGGGCGCCGTCGGCGTCATCGGTCAGCTCCAGGCCGGTGAACAGGTCGCCGCTGTGGGCCAGGGCATTGCCGGCGCCGTCGGTCACCGACAGGTTGAGGCCGGACGCAGGCGTGGCAAAGCCGGTGGGCATGTCGTCGGTGAGCCGGATGTCAAAGGCGCCGGAGTGGCCGCTGTTCTGTACCACGATGGCAAAGGTGACCAGGTCGCCGGCATCGATGCCTCTCAGGTTGGTGTTGATGTTGTGTCCTGCCAGCCAGTCCGTGGAGATCACCGTGCCCGGCTCGGCCCGGAAGCCGCTGCTGCCCGGCTCGGTGAAGTAGCTGTCCACAAAGGCGTTGCCGGGAAAGGCGGCGGCATCGTTGTCCGTCTCCACCACGCCCTTGGTAATGGTCAACTCGGGCTGGTCAAGGACCACCTGGACGATGGCGTCCGTGGTGTTGTCGGCAAGGGGGGTTCCCTGTTCCGTGGCCCGGACCTGGTTGGTCAGGTACATGCCGTCGGCAAAGGGCTCGCCCGAGACCGTGACCGTGAACAGGATCTCCACGGTGGACGAGGTGCCCGAGGCGTCGTGGTAGGGCGCCCAGTCAAAGACCAGGCTGTTGCCGGTGCCGGCGCCGACACTGTCCATGGTGGTGTTCAGGGTATGGTAGCTGTCATTGGCCGTGAAGGCCCATTCCCCCGTGCCGGGCAGGGTGCCGTCAGCGACCTGGGACCAGCCGGAGGCGGTGCCGTCCTGGTCCGGATCGTTGACGTCAAAAATCGGCAGGGGCAGGTAGTCCACCAGGTGGAAATCCTCGGTGGAGCTGAGCGGCATGTCATAGTGCAGCCGGTAGGTCACCGTGTCGCCGGGCGAGATGTGCGGCGTGCTCCCGACCCCGGTCTGGCCGTTGACCGCGTAGATATCCTTGTCCACGGAACCGGTGACGATATGCAGGGTGTCGCAGGAGGCGTCGCCCTCGGCCTGGCCGGTAAAGGCGCCGTTGGCGTAGATTTCACCGGTGATGGCGGGGGCGCCGGAGAGGATGTCGCCCTGGTCGATGTCATTGTCCGTGCCGCCGTTGCCGCCGGCGTTGTTCTCGTCGTGGTAGACCCGGGCGATATCGGCGCTGTAGGTGATCCGGCCGTGGGTCGGGCCATCCTGGTTGCCGTCGGTCAGGTCCCCGTGGAGGATGCCGCCGCTGGCCGGATCCATGGTGGCAAAGATCTTCTCCAGGTTGTAATGGACCTCGAGGTTGTTGTCCGCATCCGTGGTGACCCACATCATGTCACCGGCCGTGGTGGTGCTGGTCAGGTCCAGGTGGTAGGCGTGCCCGTTCTGCCAGATATCGATGGAGGCCAGGTAGTCGGTGCCGTTGTTGTTCATGGTGAGACCGTCGGGCACCAGGTCGTCGATGCGGAAACTGTAGTCACTGTCCGATGGATCATGGTCACCGAAGGAGAAGAAGTCCGAGACCTGGAAGTCGAGGGAAAAGTCCACCGTGTCGCCCGGGCTGTAACCGGGAGCCCCCGTATCGGTGGCCAGGTTGTGGTCCTTCTGGATGGCCAGGGACTGGGCATGCGAGATGTCATCAATGTCAGGAGAACCCGAGAAGTGGCCGTCCCGGTCCACCTCGGCGTTGATGACACCGTTGACCGGGCCGGGATCGTTGCTGTCAATGGGCGACCAGGTATAGGACAGCTCGCCGTTGTTGACGATGTGGGCATCATCGCCGGTCTGCGGATCAATGACCGGCTGGCCGGCAGTGGTCTGCTCGGGAACATAGAAGTCGTAGCGGATGGTCACGTCCGTGGTGCTGCCGGTACCGGTGATGCCGTTGTCCAGGCCGATCTGCAGGTCGGTGCCATTCTGGATCACGTGGTGGGCCAGGGCGTTGCCGCCACTGTCGGTGACCGAGACGTTGCCGAGAAAGACGATGTTGTCGGGCAGGTGCTCGGTGAGTGCCAGGTTGTCCACGCTCTGGCCGTCGGCGATGTCGACCCGGATCACGTAGGTGCCGGGATAGTTGGGACCGGTGGGGATCTCCTGGTGGTTGCTTTCAAAGACCTGGCCGGGATCATCGGCCCGGTAGCGGGTATCGTGGTCCGCGGCGTGCTGCACCTGGCAGTCGCCATGCACGCCGCTGACCTCGATGTCGGCATTGTAGGCGATTACCTCCGGGGCACAGGTGAGCGAGGATGTGGCGATATCGCGCAGGGGCGCGTCCGTGGCCGGGTTGTCCAGGGCGTCGTGGCCGTACATGGCGCCGGTGGTCACCTCGACGGCCAGGTCGTTGCCTGCACCGACATCGGCGTTTTCACTCATGTGGGCGGTCACGGTCACCTCGGCCGCGGGCTGGTCAGTCTCAAAGGAGCCAAAGGGCATGCGCAGGCTGACGAACTGGTCGCCGGCCCGGAAGGTGTGGCCGTTGATGCCGGTGACCTGCAGGGGATCGCCGTTGCTGTCCGTTGCCCAGGGATGGTCCACGGTCTGGCCGTCACTGGTGATGTCGATTACCTGGGACTGGACCTGGACGCCCAGGTAGGTGGCATCCTGGAAGGTGATCCCGTCCACCGCCGCATCGGCACCGTCCTGGCCGCCGTCAAGCAGGATGTCGATGTAGGGGCCGTACACCGTGCTGGTCGTGGTGTTGTCAAAGTCGACCGTGAAGCTGAAGTCCTCGCCGATCATGGGGTCCATGGCCTGCGCGGTACCGGCTGTGTCGGTCGCTGCCGACGGCGCGGCCGGGGCGGGGGAAGGGAGAGCCGTGTCATGACTACCGGCCGTGCCGGCGCCGTCGCTTTCCGGGTCGCGGGCGTCGGCGCCGGCTTCTGTCCCGTCGGCTGCGTGGCCATCCACCGTGCCGCCGTCGGCCCCGCTTTCATGTCCCCCTAACACGGCGTCGCTCCCGGCGTCGCTCCCGGCGTCGCCGTCTGCCTGGACGGCTCCGTGGCCATCGGCCGCGGCATCACCGGGCCCGTTCCCGTCCCGGGGGGCGGTGCCGGAATCTGCCGTGCCGGCATGTTGCGCTGCCGCGGCATCATTGGCAGCAGGAGACGTGCTGCCGCCGGCAGTACCGGCCGCCGCGTCGGCCGTGAGATGGTCGGCCGTTGCCGCCAGCCCTGGGTCCGGCGCGTGGGCAAGATCCGTCAGGTCGGCCGGGACAGGATCCGGCGCGCCCACGTGGCCCGGGAGGTCGGGCAGGTCGACGCCCGGTGCGTCCAGGGCGCCGGCAACGGGATTGGCATCAAGGAAGATCCGGTCTTCGAGCTGTTCGAGAAGGAGGTGTCGTTTTCGGCCCATGTGCATATCCTGGCTTCGATTGTCCCACGCTGTCGGCAATTGGGAACAGGAACAAGAGGCGTTTTGGACAGAGAATTATTTTCATAAGTATTATCCATTTTCACCGGAAGTTCAACGATTCTTGCATGGTAGGGCGGCAAAAAGTATGTTGGCGGCCGAAAATCATTGTCCCCCAACGGATTCGGCTGATTGCCGGTATCCGGTCCGTCCCGCGGAGGTGAGCTGTCAATGACACCGACCGCCCGCTGATGCCTGCATCCCGGGGCGGTGCAGCAAGGGGAGTCCGCCTTAGCCTGCCATTGCGCCATGTTCCGGCGGACCAGGGTACCGGGCCTGGCCGCACCCCTGAACCGCTCGCCCTGGTCCGCATGGGGGCGGCCCCGGTGGAGCATGGGCCTTGACTTTGGGGCGTTATTTTTTATAGTGTGGAAATGACATCTAAATCCTGCACTTTTTTCTTCATTTTCCCGCCCTTCGGATGGGCAGGTTCACCGAACCTGCATGGTTATCAAGGGCTTGAAGTATTTTTACACCTGCGTCCCTGATGGCTCGCATCTCCGGCAAAATTGCCGGTTGCGTCCGTTGCGGGATGAAGGTGGCATATTTTTTTATCGGGTTGTCGATACCTCCTTGCCGGCTCCGGGCCGGAAGGCGTTTTGTCATAACCTGGTGGAGTTCTGTCGAACCCGTGGTCGTGCAAGACCAGGAAAGGGATGGCGGTCAGGCCCGGCCCCCTGTCCGGCGGCTGATTGCGCGTTACGTTTCGCGGCCAGGGGCCGAACCCGGGAGGAAGCATGCCTGAACGGATAGGTTTCATCTCCACGCGCTTTGCCGGCACCGACGGTGTCTCGCTGGAATCGGCCAAGTGGGCCGAGGTGCTCTGGCGCGATGAACATGTCAGCTTCTGGTACGGTGGTGTGCTCGACCGGGGCAGGGATGTCTCCATGTGCGTGCCCGAGGCCTATTTCGGCCACCCGGAAAACGAGTGGATCGACAAGCGGATCTGGGGCCATGCCTTCCGCTCGCCCGCGGTCACCAAGCGTATCCACCACCTGGCCGAGTATCTCAAGGCCACGATCTACGACTTTGTGCGCAAGTTCGACATCAGCCTCCTGATTATCCAGAACGCGCTCACCATCCCCATGCACCTGCCGCTGGGTATCGCCCTGACCGAGTTTCTCTCCGAGGCCGTGATCCCGGCCATTGCCCATCACCACGACTTCTACTGGGAACGGAGCCGTTTCCAGGTCAACAATGTCCCCGACTTCCTTGACATGGCCTTTCCTCCGCGTGACATCGACCTGCGGCACGTGGTGATCAACCAGGCGGCCCGGGAGGAGCTGGCCCTGCGCAAGGGGATCTCGTCCATGCTGATTCCCAATGTCTTTGACTTTGACAAGACGCCGGACAGCACCGATGATTACGGTGCCGACATCCGGCAGGAGATGGGGCTCTCCCCGGAAGACAAGCTGATCCTGCAGCCCACCCGCATCGTGCCGCGCAAGGGGATCGAGCATTCCATCACCCTGCTGCAGCGGCTGGGTGATCCGCGCTGCAAGCTGGTCATCTCCCATGCCGCCGGTGACGAGGGGTCCGACTATCCTGACCAGATCGCCGATCTTGCCCAGGCCGAGGGAGTGGACCTGCGGTTTTTCGGCGACCGGGTGGGCGACCATCGGCACATCAATGCCGAGGGCAAGAAGATCTACGTCCTCCAGGATCTCTATCCCCATGCCGACCTGGTGATGTACCCCAGTATCTACGAGGGATTTGGCAACGCCCTGCTCGAGGCCTTCTATTTCAAGGTACCCATCATCGTCAACCGCTACCCGGTCTGGGTCCGGGATATCGAGCCCAAGGGCTTTCACGTGCCGGTGATGGACGGTTTTGTCAACCGCCGGATCGTTGCCGCGGCAAGGCGCCTGCTCGACGACGCCGACTACCGGCAGCAGATGGTGAACCACAACTATGAACAGGCACGGCGCTACTATGGCTACCCGATCCTGCACTACTGCCTGCGCACCATGATCAGCAATATCAAGAACGGCATGTGAGCGGGGACTCCCGGCCGCTACTGACCGGCTCCCCGGCCATGGGCCGGCCAGGGCCGCGGCAGGGGCGGACGGCGGGTCGGAGAAACCGGCATGACCGGTGGCTGAAGGGTCCTGCCGGCAACCTGGAGACGGAGTTATGTGGAGATACCTCAACACCTTCAAGGAGATTTTCGGGCGGCGGCTGGAATTCCTGTATCCCGACCGGAACGTGGACCGGATCCTGGAACGGATCGCCCTGCTCTTTGGCCGCTACGATTACCTGGTCCGGAAAGAGCCGCCCGAAGGCCCGCTCTGGAACGAGAAGAGCTGTCTCCTGATCACCTACGGCGACATGGTGACCAAGGAGGGTGAATCGCCCCTGGTGACCCTGCGCCTCTTTCTCCGCGAGCACCTGGCCGGCGTGATCACCGGCGTTCACGTGCTGCCCTTTTTCCCCTACAGCTCCGACGACGGCTTCTCGGTGATCGACTACCGCGAGGTGAACCCCTCCCTGGGCGGCTGGGCGGACATCCGCATGCTGGGCGAGAATTTCGATCTCATGGTCGACCTGGTCCTCAACCATGTCTCCAGCCACTCCCGCTGGTTCCAGGACTACATCGGCGGCATTGCCCCGGCCCGGGACTATTTCATCGAGATGGATCCGGACACCGATCTCTCCATGGTGGTGCGGCCGCGCACCTCGCCCCTGCTGACGCCGGTGCAGACCGTGGCCGGCCAGCGCTGGGTCTGGACCACCTTCAGCGCCGACCAGGTGGACCTGAACTATGCCAATCCCGATGTCCTCCTGGAGATGATCGACATCCTGCTCGGCTATGTGGCCAACGGCGCCGTGATCATCCGCCTGGACGCCATCGCCTACCTGTGGAAGGAGGTCGGCACCAGCTGTATCAACCTGCCCCAGACCCACGAGATGGTCAAGCTGCTGCGCGACATCCTCGACTACATGGCGCCCGGCACCCTGGTCCTGACCGAGACCAACCTGCCCCATGAGCAGAACATCTCCTATTTCGGCGACGGCGACGAGGCCCACCTCGTCTACCAGTTCACCCTGCCGCCGCTCTTGCTGCACACCCTGCACTCGGGATCGTCGTACTACCTGCAGAAGTGGACCCGCGACCTGGCGCCGCCACCGCCGGGCTGCAGCTTTCTTAATTTCACGGCCTCGCACGACGGCATCGGCGTCCGTCCCCTGGAGGGGCTGCTCTCCGACGAAGAGATCCTCGCCCTGGCCGACACGGTCCGGGCCTGCGGCGGCCTGGTCTCCAGCCGTACCGGTCCCGACGGCGGCGAGCAGCCCTACGAGCTCAACATCACCTATTTCGATGCCATGAAGGACCCGGACCGGCCCGACGACCCGAGCTGGCAGGCCCTGCGTTTTCTCTGCTCGCAGATCATTATGCTCAGCCTGCGCGGCATCCCGGCCATCTACTTCCACAGCCTGACCGCGACCCGCAACAACTACGATGGCGTGGCCGCCACCGGCATGAACCGCACCATCAACCGCGGCCGCTGGCGCGACGACGAGCTGCGCAACCTGCTCGCCAGGCCGGAGTCGGCCACGGCCCGCGTCTTCAGGAGCTACACGGACCTGATCAGGAAACGGGCCATGGAGCCCGCCTTTCATCCCGATGCGCCCCAGGAGCTGGTGCAGAGCCGGGAGTCGCTTTTTGTCCTGGTCCGCAGGCCGGAGAACGGCAGGACCATCACCTGTGTCCATAATGTCAGCGGCCGCAAGCAGGAGGTGCGGCTGAAGGAACTCGGGCCCGCCCTTGCCCGGCGCAAGCGGGTCTGGGACTGCATCGGCGAGGAAAAGGTGGGCCCGGTCGTGCACCTGGAGCCCTACCAGTGCTGCTGGCTCGCGACCTGAACGACAACCAGGGAAGATCAGGGGGCCGGGCAGCGGCCGGTGGTGCCGTCTGCAGGCAGCCGGAGCCTGATTTTCCGCAGACACCGGAGAAGAGATGGCAGAGATCACCCGCAGAGAGTATGTTCAGATAACCGAACACCGGCCATGGGGCAGTTTTACCATCCTGGCCGATGAAGAAGATCACAAGGTGAAGCGGATCAATGTCGCCCCCGGCCAGCGGTTGTCCCTGCAGCGGCACCGGCACCGGCAGGAGCACTGGTACGTGATCAGCGGCCGGGCCACGGTGACCCGCAACGATGAGCAGATCGAGCTTGCCCCGGGCCAGTCGGTGGACATCGGCCGCGGCGACGTGCACCGGGTCCGCAACGACGGCCCGGAAGAACTGGTCTTCATCGAGGTCCAGCTCGGCGATTATTTTGGAGAAGACGATATCGAACGCCTGGAGGATGATTATGGCAGGACCACATAGCCGGGGGGGCCATGGCAGTCATGGATGAACTGGAACAGATTCTCTACAGGGTCCGGCGGCTGCCGGCGGAACTGGAGCCCTTCCGCGAGATGCTGCTGGCCAACTTGGTGATGATCGGCGAGATCCCGGCGCCCACCTTTGGCGAGAAGCGACGCATCGCCTTTCTCCAGCAGCGCTTCACGGAGTGTGGCCTGCAGAACTGCTCCACCGACGAGCTGGGCAACGGTGTCGCCATCCTTCCCGGCAGCGAGGGAGAACGGGCCATCCTGGTCACCGCCCATGCCGACACCCCGTTCCCGGCCGGCGTCGATCATACCTTCATGGTGAGCCACGGCGTGGTCCGGGGGCCGGGCGTGGCCGATGATTCGCTCGGCCTGGCCGTGCTGGCCACCCTGCCCACCCTGCTCGAGGGCCTGGGCATCACCCTGGCCAGCGACCTGATCCTCATGGGCGCCACCCGCAGCCTGGAACAGGGCAACCAGGAAGGACTGCGGTTCTTTCTCGCCAACAGCAAGCGACCGCTCTATGCCGGCATCTCGCTGGAGGGCGCCTCCCTGGGCCGGCTCCACTTCCGGTCCGTGGCCTCCCTGGGCAGTGTCATCTCCTGCCACGTGGACCGGCGCTACAGCCAGCTCTCGGCGGTGGATGTCATCAACCAGGTCGTCAACCGGCTGCACGCCCTGGTCCTGCCGAGCCAGAGCCACACGGCCCTGGTCCTGGGCAGTATCAGCGGCGGTTCGTCTTACAAGGTGCCGGCGCGCAACGCGCAGCTGAAGTTCCAGCTCCGCAGCGATTCCGACCAGGTTCTGGTGGACCTGGTGGAACAGGTCGATGCCATCCTCGACGACATGGGCCAGCAGTCCGGCGTCTCGGCCCACATGGAGGTCATCGCCAGGACCCGTTCCGGCGGGCTCGACTCCAACCATCCCCTGGTGGTGCGGACCCGGAGGGTGATGTCGGCCCTGGATATCCAGCCGTGGGACACCATCTACTCGCCGGTGATCTCCGGTTACGTGGAGCAGGAGGTACCAGCGGTCTGCATCGGCCTGACCAATGCCGACAACGTGAACTATCCCGACGAGTCGGTGGAGATCGATCCCATCCTCACCGGCGTGGCCCAGTTGATCGGAATCCTGCTCACCATTGACGGAGGCTGTCGTGCTGAACATTGACAACTGGCTGCAGTCCAACACCTTCCACCACGGACAGTTCTGGGATCTGCTGCGGCTGATCAGGGAAAAGGAACGGCGGGGGCTCACCATCTCCCTGTGCATCCCCACCCTCAACGAGGAGAAGACCATCGGCAAGGAGGTGGTGCTGTTCAAGTCCGAACTCATGGACCGCTACGCCCTGCTCGACGAGATCGCGGTCATCGACTCCGGCTCCACCGACCGGACCCTGGAGGTGGCGGCCTCCTTTGGCGCCGATGTCTACAACTCGGCCGATATCCTGCCCTCCATGGGGTTCAAGCGCGGCAAGGGCGAGAACCTGTGGAAGGCCATCTACCAGCTCCGGGGCGATATCATCGTCTACGTGGACGCCGATATCAAGAATATCCACCCCCGCTTCGTCTACGGCCTGGTGGCGCCGCTCATCTACCGGCCCGAGATCAGGTATGTCAAGGCCTTCTATGACCGGCCCCTGGCCCTGTCCGACAAGATCAGGCCCTCGGGCGGCGGCCGGGTGACCGAGATCCTGGTGCGGCCGCTCTTCTCCCTCTTCTTTCCCGAGCTCACCGCCATTATCCAGCCGCTGTCGGGCGAGTATGCCGTGCGGCGCGAGATCCTGGAGCGGCTCTCCTTCCCGGTGGGCTACGGCGTCGAGACATCGCACCTCATCGATGTCTACTCCGACTACGGCCTGGAGGCCTTTGCCCAGACCGATCTCGACCAGCGGATCCACCGCCACCAGGAGACGCAGGATCTCGGCAAGATGGCCTTTGGCATCATGCGGGCCTTCTTCAAGCGGCTCAAGGCGCGCGGCATTGTCAGCGACCTGCCTGAGCTGACCTGCAATCTCCGCCAGTTCCTGGCCCAGGAGAACCGCTACCAGCAGGTCATCCACGAGATCTACGAGGAGGAGCGGCCGCCCATGATCGAGGTCCCGGAGTACCGCCGGAAATTCGGTCTTGAAGACCAGGGGCACTAGCCGACAGCCTCTCCTGCCCAGCCTGCCATTGTTCCACCTAAACCCTGCACTTCGAAAATGAAGAAAAAAATTTTCTTTTGCTGTATCAGCGGATTCTACGAACGTGATCGTTTTTTTCGACTCACTGATCGGGTGAAGGATTTTTTTCTTCATTTTCTCGCCCGAAGGGATTGGCAATTTTACCGAATCTGCTTCGTTATCAAGGGATTGAGGTATTCGTATACGTCTGCGCCCTTGATGCCTCGCATCTCCGGCAAAATTGCCAATTGCAGGATTTAGGTTCCAGAATATCAAGTTGACGAAGATACCATGCGTGTTGCCATTGTTCATTACCACCTGCAGCCGGGCGGTGTGACCAGGATCATCGGCCATACCATCAGCGCCCTGGCCGGCCGGGATACCGGCATCGTCGTGCTCACCGGCCAGGAGCCGGCCGGCGACTGGCCCTCGGAGTGGCGGCTCATCCCCGGCCTGCAGTACGAGGCGGCGCGGCCGCCGGTGGGGCCGGAAGAACTTGCCCGCCAGATGGAGAGCGCCGCCCGGGAGGCCCTGGGCGGGCCGCCCGACCTCTGGCACGTGCACAACCACAGCCTGGGCAAGAACATGGCCCTGCCCGGCGCCCTGGTCGAGCTGGCCGGCCGGGGGGCGCGGCTGCTCCTGCACATCCACGACTTTGCCGAGGACGGCCGCCCGGCCAACTACCACCTGATGCTGGAGAAGATGGCCCACGGCAGCAAGCGGGAGATGTCGCGCCTGCTCTATCCTGTTGGCGGCCATGTCCACTATGCTGTCCTCAACGGCAGGGATTTTTCCTTTCTCGGCGATGCCGGCGCCGGCGGCGACTGCCTGCACCTGCTGCCCAACCCGGTGCAGCTTGGCAACCATGCCGATGCGCCCCTGCCGGGGCCGGACACGAGGACCCTCTGGCTCTATCCCACCCGGGCCATCCGGCGCAAGAACATCGGCGAGTTCCTGCTCTGGTCCGCCGTGGCCGGGGAGGGCCACCGTTTCGCCACCACCCTGGGGCCGGAAAATCCCAGGGAACGGCCCCGCTACGAGATGTGGAAGCGAATCGCCGCCGAGCTGGAACTGCCGGTGGAGTTCGAGATCGCCGCCACCTGCGGCTGCAGTTTCGAGGAACTCCTTGGCCAGGCCCGCAGCCTGGTCACCACCAGCGTGACCGAGGGGTTCGGCCTGGCCTTCCTGGAGCCGTGGCTGGTGGGACGGCCGGTCTGCGGGCGCGACCTGCCGGAGATCACGGCCGATTTCCACAGCCAGGGCATCCTCCTGCCCTGGCTCTACGAGCGCCTCGACGTGCCGGTCTCCTGGCTCGGCCTGGGCAGGATAGCGGACCGGGCCGCGGCCGGCCAGCAGCAGGTCCTGGACGCCTATGGCAGGAGCGAGAGCGCGGACTGCCTGGAGCGGATCCTTGCGGCCTGGATCAGGGACGGGCATGTCGATTTCGGACGGCTCGACGAGGAGATGCAGGAGATCGTCCTGCGGCGGCTTGTCCGGGACCCGGGCCAGGCGCACCGGCTGCGCCCCGCATCCCTGCCCGATCCCGAGGAGTGTGACCGGGCCATCGAGGCCAACCGGCGGCTGCTGCAGGAGAAATACAGCCTGCGGGGTTACGGGGAGCGGCTGTGGCGTCTCTACGACCAGGTGGCCGGCTCCGGGGTCACGCCGCTGGGCTTCCTGGACGGCGAGATCCTGCTCGACCATTTTCTTGCCCCGGAACGGCTGATGCTCCTGCGGGTGGATTGAGATGAACAAAGCTGTCCAGGAACAGGTCGCCCTGATCAGGGACCTGACCACGCCCGTGCTGCCGGTGCCCACGGGGTATCCGACCAGGCTCTCCCCGGTCCGGGCCCGGGCGGTGGTCTTTGATATCTATGGCACGCTGCTGGCCTCGGCAGCCGGTGATGTGGGCGTGGACGCGGCAGAGGACGACGCGCGGGCCTTTGCCCTGGCCATGGCGGACGGGGGCTGGCCGGTGCCGGAGCCGGCGGTGTCGGGCCGGGCCGTGGAGCTGCTGCGGCGGGAGATCGCCCGCGAGCACACCATGCGGCGCAGGGAGGGTATCGAGTACCCGGAGGTGGACATCCTGGCGATCTGGCGCCGGGTCCTTGCCGGCCTGGCCCTGGCGCCACCCGGTCCGGGTCGATCCCTGCGGCGTCTTGCCATCTCCTACGAGTGCCGGACCAACCCGGTCTGGCCCATGCCCGGCCTGGCCGAGACACTGCGTATCCTGCGCAGCCGTGATCTCGTGCTGGGGATCCTCTCCAATGCCCAGTTTTATACACCCCTGCTCTTCGAGGCCTTCCTGGAAAGGGATCCACCGGCGCTGGGCTTTGCGCCGGAACTGAGTCTCTGGTCTTACCGGGAGATGGAGGGCAAGCCCTCGCCCGGCCTGTTCAGGCGGCTGGACCGGCGGTTGCAGGAGCAGGGGATCGCGTCGGCGGGTGTGCTCTACGTGGGGAATGACATGCTCAAGGATATCTGGCCGGCCGCGCAGGTGGGCTGGCGGACGGTTCTCTTTGCCGGCGATGCCCGCTCGCTGCGACTGCGCGAGGACAACGCCCTGGTGGCCGGGACCCGGCCCGACATGGTGATCGATCGCCTGGAGCAGCTCGTTCAGATCCTCCAGTAGCTGATTGCGCTCAGGACAACATAGGCTGCGAGCCAGGCACAGATGAAGAGCAGCCATCGCCTGCGGCCCTGTTTTTCGTCCGGCAGGGCGAACAGGGCGATGATGACGGCTGCCGGCGCAGCGACACCGGCCCAGAAGACGGGCAGGTAGCGCAGCAGCTCCTGCAGGCCGAGAAAGAACCAGGGACCGCCGATATGGAGCAGGCCGACGTGGTCCGGTTCCATGGGGGCGGCGACCAGGATGGAGAGGGCCGGCAGCAGCATGAGGAGCAGGAGGTGGTCCTGCCAGCGGGCCGTGTAGCGCCGCAGGTGCGGCCAGGCACAGAATCCGCCCAGTGCCACCAGGCCGGCCAGGTGGTTGGCGTAGATCCGGCGGGCCCCGCTTGCCGAGACGTCAAAGAGGAGCTGGTTGAGAAAATTTCCGGCCACCGGGATGGAGCGGGCGATGTGCTCGGCAATGGCACCCGCCGCCTCGCCGGTGGCGTCGCCGCGCAGGACGTAGCCGGTGAACATCAGCAGCAGGGCCACCGGCACGGTGGCGGTCAGCCGCACCCAGGCCGGCCGGGCATAGGTATGTTCGCCCTTCCAGAGCACCACGGCCAGGTGGCAGAAGAGCAGGAGGAGGAAACCCTGGCTGGAGTAGTAGTGCAGGGCACGCCAGAAGGAACCGTAGGGAATGACGAGCTCGATGGTTGCGGTGGAATAGTAGGGCTCGGCCACGTTGTACTGCAGGGCGAGCAGGATGCCCGACAGGACCGAGACCTGGAGGCAGATCAGGGCCTGGCCGCCCCAGCGGTGGTCGAGGAGAAGCCGTCCCAGGCGGGTCAATGGTCCCTGGCCGCTGCTCGCCATCAGAGGGTCACCACGTAGTCGCGGACCTTGCCACTGGCGTCGGTCCTGGTCTCCACGGGATAGACGGGCAGGTTGCGCTTTGCCGGTCCCGAGATGCGCTGCCCGGTCGGCGTGAACCGGCTCTGGTGGCAGGGACACTCGATGATTTTCCTGTCTGCCAGGTAGTTGACCCGGCAGCCCAGGTGGGTGCATGTCCTGGAGACCGCAATGGGACCCTTGGCGGTGAGAAAGAGGAAAAAGTCGCGTTCCGCGTGATAGCCGGAAAGGGGCAGGGGCGCCGGCACGAGGACATGCCGCGGTTTTGGCATCACCCGGAAGGCGAGGAAGCGGGTCAGCGGCCAGGCGAGGCTGCCGGCCAGCAGGAGGCTGCCCCAGCGCAGCCAGGAGATCAGGGTCTGGCGTCGTTGCGGATCGTTGGCCGGGGAACGGTTTGCGCAGGACATGGCGGCAGGAGAAGGATTCCGGCGGGCGGGGTTACTGTCCGGAGCGCAGCCGGTGGTACTTTTCCCGGAGCGCCTCCTGGACGTGGGCCGGGACCAGGCCGGAGACGTCACCATTGTGCTTGGCCGCATCCTTGATGATGCTGGAGCTGATGTAGATCCAGCGCAGGCCGGTCATCAGGAACAGGGTCTCCACCTTGCGCTGCAGTTTGCGGTTCATCAGGGCGAGCTGGAACTCGTAGTCAAAGTCGGAAACCGCCCGCAGGCCGCGGATGATGGTGCAGGCCCCTTTTTCCACGGCAAAGTCGACGATCAGCCCGGAGGTACAGTCGACGTGGATCCGGTCGTTGGCAGAGCCGAAACAGCGCCTGATCATGGAGATCCGTTCCTCCAGGCTGAAGAGGGGTTTTTTCTGCGGGTTGATGGCAATGGCGACGATCACCTGGTCGAAAAGCCGCAGTGCCCGCTTGATGATATCGATATGGCCGTTGGTGATGGGATCAAAGGTCCCGGGGTAGACGGCAATGGATGGCCGGCGCGATCCGGCTGCGGCATTTCCAGGTTCTGTCGCGGACATACAGGTTTCGGGCTTCGGGTTTCCGGGCCGGCCATGCTGGTTTATCGGGAGCCGGACTCGTTTTTGTAGATCCAGAGGCCGGTGCCGCCGTAACGGCGCTGGTCGATGCGTTGCAGACAACCGGTGGCCCGGGGCAGTTGCTGGTTTCGTTCTTCCTCGGCAACGACCACGGCGCCAGGGGCGAGAATCCCTGCCCTATCTACCATCTCCAGGGCCTGTAGCGCCAGATTTTTTTCATAGGGCGGGTCAAGAAATACCAGGTCAAAGAGCGCCTCCCCTGGCATCCCGGCCGCCAGCCTGGCAAGGGCGCCGGGCCTGGCGAGATCGAGCCGGATAACAGAGGCAGGGGGCGAGGGAAAACAGCGCTGCAGGTTGGTCCGGATGGTAGCAAGGGCCCTGGCCGAGCGGTCGATGAAGACCGCGTGCTCCGCGCCGCGGCTGAGCGCTTCCAGGCCGAGGGCGCCGGTGCCGGCAAAGAGGTCCAGGACAAGGGCCTCCCGGACCCGGTCGCCGAGAATGTTGAACAGGGCCTCCCGGACCCGGTCGCTGGTGGGCCGGATGCCGGCGTTGCCTGCGCCGGGGGTCGCCAGGCGATGTCCGCGGGCACTGCCGCCGGTTATCCGCATGGTGCTGGCGTCCCGGAATCAGAAGCAGAAGACCTGGCCCGGGATCTCTCCTGCGGGGTCAGGAGAGGGGCGACTCCTCCTCGCCGCCCAGGCACTTGTCCTTGCGCCGCCTGGTCACCAGGGCGTGGATGGCCAGGGCCGGGCCGGATGCCATGTAGACCAGGGAGGCCACGAACAGGGTGACCGGTGGCTCGGTGGCCAGCAGGATCAGCAGCAGGACCATGCCCACCATGACCTGGAACTTCTTGTCCCTGGTGATGTTGGTCTGCTTGAAGCTCAGGTAGCGATGGGTGGAGACCATCAGGTAGGAGATGACATAGACCAGCAGCAGGATGGAGAGGTGCTTGACCGTGCCCGTGGCGCCCAGGAAGCGGGAGAACATCACCGTGGTGGCGATCATGCCGGCGGCGGCGGGGCAGGGCAGGCCGACAAAGTCGTGCCCCGGCGTCTCTTCGCTCTGGGAGTTGAAGCGGGCCAGGCGAAGGGCCGTGGTGGCGACGTAGAGAAAGGCGGCCAGCCAGCCATAGCGGCCATAGGGGGTCAGTGCCCACAGGTAGGCCAGGATGGCGGGCGCCACGCCGAAGGAGACCAGGTCACAGAGCGAATCAAGCTCCATGCCGAAGCGGGACGTGGTCCCGGTCAGCCGGGCAACGCGGCCGTCCAGGCCATCAAACACGGCGGCAACGAGGATGGCGACCGCAGCGGCGAAGAAATGGCCGTTGATGGAGGCGACAATGGAATAAAAGCCGCTGAACAGGCTGGCGCAGGTCAGCATGCAGGGCACGGGATGGAAACGGTTGGACTGGGGTACTGCCATGGTCGTTCTCCGGAGATTGCGCCGCACCGTGGCGGGCTGGCGGGTAACTGGAGGAGAAGTCCGGTCAGCGGCAGGCGGCCGGATGTTCTGCTTCGCGGTGGCTGGAGAAGAGGCCCGCGACTGCGCGGAGAGTTCTTTCCCAGTAAGTGGATTATACAACACTGTGCGTCTGTCTTGCAACCAAATACCTGCAGTGTGGTGGTATTGGCGGATATGCGCCCCACCGGCCAGCGGGGGCGGCAGGTACGTGGGCATGGCAACAGCGTGGTATGGGCGCTCCCATCGCCTCAGGGCAGGAGGGCGAGGACCGATTCCCCGGCCCGGACCTTGTCGCCCGGGCTGACGCGGATCTCCGTTGCCGGCGGCAGGTAGAGATCGACCCGGGAACCGAAGCGGATCAGGCCGTACCGCTCACCGGTGACCACGCGATCCTCCTTCTCGGCCCGGCAGATAATGCGGCGGGCTATCAGGCCGGCGACCTGGACCACGGCGTAGAGCTGCTGGGTGTCGGTGCGGATGAGCAGGGCGCAGGCCTCGTTGTGGAGCAGGGCCTTGTCGCTGTCTGCGCAGTAGAATCGTCCCGGCCGGTGGCTGACATGCTCGACCCGGCCTGATGCGGGAATCCGGTTGACATGCACGTTGAAGATGTTCATGAAGATGGAGATCCTGACAGCCCTGTCCCGGGTGAACTGCGTGTCATCGACCTCTTCGATGCGGATCACCTTGCCGTCGGCCGGTGCGACCAGGACGTCCGTGTCCCTGGCAACGATCCGGTCCGGGTCACGGAAGAACCAGGTGACGAAACAGGTGACGGCCAGGCCGGCCAGGGCCGCGGCGGTCGAGGAGAGGAGGGCGAAGATCAGGGTGGCGAAACCGCTGAACAGGATAAAGGGGTAGCCTTCCCTGGCAATGGAGATCTCGGCAGCTTTCATGGACGTTCTGTCTGGGGGAATACCTCGAAGGGGAAACAGGTGAGCTGGCGCGGCTTCCCAGGTGCGGCAGGGCCGGACCGGATTGACCTCCGACCTGCGGCGAGCCGGCCCGGGTGCCGGCGCCGGAGCCACGCGGCGGGCCGCTGCAGGGCGGCTGCCGGAACAACAAAAAGGGCACAGCCTGCGGCCGTGCCCCGGGGATGGCGATCCGATACGGAGGCGGTTATTTTTTGGGTGCCCGGGCCATGGCGATGGTGCCGGTCCGGACGATCTCCTTGATGCCGATGGGGCGCAGGATGTCGATGACCGCCTTGATCTTGGACTCCGGCCCGGTCACCTCGACGGCATAGGTGGTGGGGCTCACGTCCACCACCTTGCCGCGGAAGATGTCGATGACGCGCAGCACCTCGGCGCGGGTGCCTGCCTCGGCCTTGACCCTGATCAGCACCATTTCCCGCTCAACGAATTCGCCTTCGCTGACGTCGCTGACCTTGATGACATCGATCAGCTTGTGGAGCTGCTTGGTGATCTGCTCGATGATGCCTTCGTCCCCGCGCGTGACCAGCGTCAGGCAGGAGACCTTGGGGTCCAGGGTCTCTGCCACGCAGAGGCTTTCGATGTTGAATCCGCGGCCGCTGAACAGGCCGGTGACCCGGGAGAGGGCACCGGGCTTGTTCTGGAGTAAGACAGAGAGTGTATGTTTCATTGCTCGATCCTGTAGGGGCTTGTTTTCAATCCTGTTGCGTCACTGTGCCGCACCTGCGACATCCTGCCGCGGCGGTTGTTTCCGGGCGGATGCCTGGCGCGGCCTCAGACCAGCAGCATCTCGGTGGTTGCCTTACCGGCCGGGACCATGGGGAAGACGCCCTCTTCCCTGCTGATGGCAAAGTCCATGATCACCACGTTGTCCGTGGCCAGTCCTTCCTTGAGCACCGCCTCCACCTCGTCCCTGGTCTTGGCGCGCAGGCCGGCGGCGCCATAGGCCTTGGCCAGCTCGACAAAGTCCGGGGTCACTTCCATGACGGTGGCGGAATAGCGGCGGTTGTAGAACAGCTCCTGCCACTGGCGGACCATGCCCAGGTAGTTGTTGTTGAGGATGACGACCTTGACATTGGCGCCATACTGCTTGGCCGTGGCCAGTTCCTGGATGTTCATCTGGATGGAGCCATCGCCGGCCACGTCGATGACCATGGCGTCGGGGAAGGCCAGCTTGGCGCCGATGGCTGCGGGCAGGCCGTAGCCCATGGTGCCCAGGCCGCCGGAGGTGAGCAGGTGGCGTGGCTTGTTGAACTTGTAGAACTGGGCGGTCCACATCTGGTTCTGCCCGACCTCGGTGGTGATGATGGCATCGCCGCCGGTCAGTTCACCCAGTTTCTCGATCACGTACTGCGGCTTGATGACGTCGCCCTCCTGCTGGTAGGTCAGGGGGTGCTTTTCGTTCCACTCCTTGATCTGCTCCAGCCAGGGCTGGTGCTTGTCGGCAAAGGCCCGGGCATCGAACTCGGCCCAGTCGTCGAACCAGCTGTTCATGGCGCGCAGGGCGAGCTTGCAGTCGGCGACAATGGGGATGTCGACCTCGACGTTCTTGCTGATCGAGGTTGGATCGATGTCGATATGGATGATCTTGGCATGGGGGGCAAAGGCATCGAGGCGGCCGGTGATCCGGTCGTCGAAGCGGGCGCCCACGGCAATGAGCAGGTCGCTTTTCGCCACCGCCATGTTGGAGGCATAGCTGCCGTGCATGCCGAGCATGCCCATGGACAGGGGGTTGGTTCCGGGAAAGCCGCCCAGGCCCATCAGGGTCATGGTCACCGGGATCGTGGTCTTCTCGGCCAGTTCGGTCAGTTCCTTGTGCGCATCGGAGAGGATGACACCGCCGCCGATGTAAAGAACCGGCCGCTTGGCCTTGGCAATGGCGCGGCAGGCCTTGTCCACCTGGCCCGGGTGGGGCTCGTAGTTGGGCTGGTAGGTCTGCATCCGCACCTTTTTCTTTTCAGGGAACCTGATGGTGGCGGCCACCACGTCCTTGGGCAGGTCGATGAGGACCGGGCCCGGCCGGCCGGAAGAGGCGATGTAGAAGGCCTCGCGGATGATGGGCACCAGGTCGTCGGGGTCGCTGACCAGGTAGTTGTGCTTGGTGCAGGGACGGGTGATGCCGACGATATCGACCTCCTGGAAGGCATCGTTGCCAATCAGGGCCCTGGGCACCTGGCCGGTGAAGACGACGATGGGGATGGAATCCATGTAGGCAGTGGCAATGCCGGTCACGCCGTTGGTGGCCCCGGGGCCCGAGGTCAGCAGCGCGACGCCGGTCTTGCCCGTGGCCCGGGCATAGCCGTCGGCGGCATGGACGGCGCCCTGCTCGTGCCGGACGAGGACATGTTTGATATCCGAGTCGAGCAGCTCGTCATAGAGATCGATGACCGCACCACCCGGAAAACCGAAAATCGTGTTGACGCCTTCTTCCTGCAGACATTTGACGATTGCCTGCGCACCTGTCATTTTACTCATCTGGATATATCCTTTTTTCGGTTTGACACCTGTTCGACTCCGTGCTGAGCCTGGTACAATGTCGTTGAGGCTGGGAGCAGGAATCCGGTCCTGCCATGCTGGTTCAGAGAACAGAGGGCAGGGGAAGCAAGACGATGAGTGTCAGCCGCCCCCGGCGATATCCTGCTGACCCCGTGCTGGCTGCATCTGCCTGTTCGTTTCCCGGCGCCCCGGGCATACTTCTGAAATTCGCAGGCCGCCGCGCCCGGTCCGCCTGCCGGGCCCGATCAGGGAACCGGCTGCGGCGGCCTGCGGGTTCTCCCGCCGGGTGACCGGCGCCGGGAGCATGGTCACGCTCGGAATGGGAGAATAACATCGGAATATATAATTGATAATACTTGCTGTCAAGGAGGAAAGAGAGGGAAGGGCTGCCCGGGGGCAGAGGGGAAAAAGGGACCGGCGAAAGTGTGCTTCCGGGGACGTCGTTCCGTGGCAAGGCCATTGGCCGGCAGGAAAAAAAGACCTGGTTGGGGCTGATTTGACGCGAAAATGAGAAAGGTTGGGGCAAACGCCTCTTGACTTTGAGGAACTGGTGGTTTTGAATAGAGAATATTTTTGTGACGTCCGGTGGCAGGTGCACGGGTTCCGGATGGGAAAGGGCTGAATTTTCCGCCGGAAAATTTTGTTGGCGCCTTTGTCCGAAAATGGCGCAGGGCGCCGGGGGAGCTGTTGCCTGTTTTCATTGCTGGTTGTGAAAATGGTCGCCCGCGGCGCAAGGACGGCGGCTTGCTGCTCCCGTCACCATGGCTTTCCGCCCCGGTGGCGGCATGGAGCCGGCGTTGCGGCATGATGGATACCCTGCAGGGAGAAACCACGTCCCGGGAAGATGAAAAGGAGCGACCCGGGACTGTCAGAAACATTTTCAAGAGAGATGGAGGGATATGTTATGAAAACGTTTGTCTTTGCCGCGGCCCTGTCGCTGGCCATCGGGCTGATGGCTCCATGGGGAACCGCCGGCGCCGCGCAGAAGGCTCCTGACGCGCAGTTGCAGCTCAGCGACTGTGTGAAGTGCCATCCCAAGGTCGTGCACCAGAACCAGGAGGCAGGCGGCAAGCACAGGACCGAAGTAACATGTCTCGACTGTCACGATGCCGGTCATCCGCCGGCGACCCCCGTGGACAAGATGATTCCCAAGTGTTCCAAGTGCCACGAGGGGGAACCCCACTTTGAGGTGAAAAACTGCCTCGACTGCCACCGCAATCCCCACACTCCCCTGAAGATAACCTTTCCCAAGAACAGGAAGGTCAAACCGGTCTGCAAGACCTGTCACGCCGAGCAGGTCAAGGAGGTCAACCAGAACCCCAGCGCCCATGCCAAGGTCGACTGCTCCTTCTGTCACTTTAAGCACGGCTACATCCCCAGTTGCCTGAAGTGCCACAAGCCGCACCGCAAGGGGCAGACGTTCAAGGACTGTGTCTCCTGTCACCGCGTGCACCAGCCGCTCAACGTGGCCTATGGCCCCAACGTCCCCAACAAGAACTGCGGCGCCTGCCACGGCAAAATCCGCAAGCTGCTGGAGTCGGGCCATACCAAGCACGCCAAGCTCCACTGCGTCTTCTGCCACAAGAAGAAGCATGGCTACATTCCTGCCTGCCAGGACTGCCACGGAGTGCCCCATCCCAAGCGCCTGATCAAGAACTTCAAGGGATGCCTTGCCTGCCATGTCGATCCGCATAATTTAACCAAATAACAGGATTAGGAGGGGAAAAAGAGATGAAGATCAAGTCGAAAGGAATGGCGTTCATCGCGGTTCTGGCCTCTTCCTTCCTGTTCGTGGCCTGTGCCAACCAGCAGGCCACGGACAAGAAGACTGAAGCCAAGGTCGGCAAGACGGTCACCGCCTCTGCCGGCACGACCACCAAGAGCGCGGCCCCGGCGGCCGCTGCCGAGAAGAAGGCCGTGCCCGAGCCGGCCGGAGTGGCCCTTTACGAGAAGACGCCGCCGCCGCTGAAGCCTGTTGATTGCGGCCGCTGCCATGTCAGCCAGTTTACTGCCCTGAAGAAGAGCAAGAGCAAGCACCGGTTCGACTGCAAGAATTGCCATACGCAGTTCCACGTCTACAATCCGCTCAAGAAGAACTATGAGAAGATCATGCCCAAGTGCCAGCGCTGCCACGGGCTCAAGCACGGCGCGGCCTTTCCCCACTGCCTGCAGTGCCATCAGAACCCGCATTCGCCGCTGAACATCCCCTTTGCCCAGGTGGAGAAGAAGATCAAGGGCAAGAACGGCAAGCCGGTGGTCTCCTGCGCGGTGTGTCACCTGAAGGAGGGTACCGAGTTTGCCAAGTATCCGACCAAGCACAACGTCGAGGTCAACTGCCAGGGCTGCCATGCCGACAAGCACGGCTACATCCCGAGCTGCCTTGACTGCCACGAGCCCCATGTCGAGGGCATGGTCTTCAAGGATTGCCTGGTCTGCCACTCGCCGCACTCTGCAAAGAGGATCAAGAAGTACCCGGAGGACACGGCCAACAAGATCTGCGGTTCCTGCCATACCACCGAGTACAAGCACCTGCAGACCAACCATACCAAGCACAGCGAGCTCCACTGTGCAACCTGTCACGTCAAGCACGGCCAGATTCCCAAGTGCCAGCAGTGCCACGGCCTGCCGCACAGCAAGGCCCTGCACAAGCGGTTCCCCAACTGTCTCACCTGCCACAAGGATCCGCATAACCTGCCTGTGAACAGGAAGAAGTAAACCCGGGATCACTGTTCCGGCCCAGACGGGGCGGTTCCGCAGCCAGCTGCGGAACCGCCCTTTTTTTATCGGTAACCGGAAGACAGGGGGCCAGGTGTCGGATTGATCTACGCCTGCGATGGGTATTTCAGCGATTGTCTATATATCTTGCTGTTTTTGCGTTCTGTTCTGTTTGCCGGGCCCGGCGGCTGGTTGAAGGCTGGCCGGTGACCAGTTGCAGTGCAGAAGGATGAATGGTTATTGCCTCCGCGTGGCGGGAATCGCTTCCTGTCAACCCTCGCCTGCCTCCCGGAAGATGGCCTTGAGCGGTGTTTGCATGATTGTTGCAAGTTTTTCAGGGGAGAGGCGCAGAGATCTTTGTACCGGACACTTTCCGGTGATAACGGCATGGGGTATACTTGTTTACGGGACATCCCGGCTGTTGTCGGGAATAATCCTGCAGGCAAAGGTATCAGCAACCCATGAGCCTGACGTCCTGTGTTGCGGCAGGGCAACAGTATTCAACCCTCACCCCCCTCCTGGAGAAAGATCCTATGATAGTGCCTGTTCAGCGTAACATGGAGTGGAAGAGCCGTGGCAGCAGTGTCGGGATGTTCCGGCGAGTCGGCGGATGGCGACATGCCGGCGGCGTGCTGCTGCTGGCCATTGCGCTCTGTGCCATCTGCGGAACTGCCGGCCTGGCGGCCACCTACTGTGTCGATGATCTCAATGGCCTTGACTCGAACACCGGAATATATGATTCCCAGCTTGGCAGCGGCGAGTGCTGGCAGACCATCGGCCGTGTCAATTCCGCAAACCTTGCCGCCGGTGACCAGGTTTTGTTCAGGCGTGGCGGGGTCTGGCACCAGGCCCTGATAGTTCCTTCGTCCGGTACAGCCGGCAGCCCCATTGTCTTCGGGGCCTATGCCACCGGCGATCTGCCGCTGATCGATGCCATGGCCCGGGTCTCCAACTGGACGGCCCTGGGAGGCAATCTCTATTCGGCTTCGTGGCCCTCTGATCCGGGAGTTCTTCTGTACAAGGGAAAACCCGTGCCGGAGATAACGACCCTCCGGTTCGATTCGCCCGTACCCGCGACCCTTGCCGCCGGCGCCATACTCCTGCAGCTGGGCCCCTATACCAATCTCTGGGTGACCTCCCGGACGCAATACACGGTCTCAGGTATCAGCCGCTACCGTGACAGGATAGATCCTGGTGTCGATGTCTGGGTCCGCCAGCTCGCCACCTCCGGCAGGGAACAGCAGTGGGCCTCCTCGCTTGGCAAGCCGACCATCACCGCCACCACGGACGGGTTGACAGCACCCGGCCACTGGTACTGGGACGGGGGCACGCTCTACCTCTTTTCCGATGTCGATCCCAACGGAATCCCGGTGGAGGCGAGTACCTTTGCCACCGGTATCAATACCAACGGCAAGAATGACCTTGTCATCCGTGACCTGAAGGTCAGGGGAGCGGGCGGAGTGGGGATCCTCCTGAACAACTCGGCGGGGGTGACCGTCAGCGGGGCAGAGGTCTTCGGCAGCGGTCTGCTGGGGCACCAGACCGGTATCCTGCTGCTCAGCTCGAGCAGCAGCAGGGTGGAGAACTGCCGGGTGGACACGGTGCTGGGTGGCGGCCTGACCATCTATGCCTGGGGAAACCCGGCCCGGGACAATGTTATCTCCGGCAATACCTTTGATCGCCCGGGTGCGGGCGGCATCAGCCTGTCAACGGATGGAGGAGGGCAGTCGTCACCCTCCCTGGTTACGGGAAATCTCATCGAGAACAACACCATACAGGATGCAAACCAACTGGTCTATGACTCGGCCGGCATCTATACCCTCTTCTCCGGGACCGGCAACGTGATCCGTGGCAACGCCATCCGCGACGGCGGTTCGGTGCGGCTGCGCAGCGCCGGCATCATGGTCGACCAGGGTAGCGGCGCAATGACCATAGAAAACAACCTGGTGGTCGGCAACAGTAACGGCGGCATCGATGTCTCTTCGGCCGGCCACGTCATCACCGGCAACCGGTTGTTCTATAACGGCGTCGCCTCCTGGCTCACCGCCCAGGTCGTCTTTTTCCCGGTGAATGCCGCGCACACCGCCGCCAATTGCACCGTGACCTCCAACACGATCCAGGCCGGGCCGGGGCAGAACCTTTTCTACGTGCAGCCGGGCGCGACCACGGGGCACAACATCGACTACAACGTCTACCACGACGGAGCAGCGCTCCCGTTTCTCTGGAACGTCTGGAATAATGCGGGAACGGATTTCGCCGGCTGGCAGCAGGTCTCGGGCCAGGACAGCCACTCCTCCTACTCGCGGACATCGCCGCCCCGGCCCCCGGCCGACTTCCGGGTGATCACCGGGGTGTACCACCTGCTGCTGTAGGGAGCTGTGCCGGGCCAGCCTGCCCGGCGGCAGGGCTGTTGCCGGTTACAAAAACGAAAGTAACCGGTGGTAAGGCGTTGTCATCATGTAACCGGCAGGACCGTGGCCGAACAGGGTCCGGCCACGCTCCCCGGGGGTGGCCGGGTCTAGTGTCGTCGGCCGGCCGGCAGGGCAAAGGTGCCCCTGCCGGCCACGAAGCGTGGGCCCATGTTGGCCTCGGAGATGTTGCCCTTCATCTGCAGGACGCGGGATCCATTGACCATGGCAATCCCCGGGCCTCGACGGGTGTCCCTGATCCTGTTCCGGTCGAGCTGCAGGACCGTGGAGCCCTTGATGGCTATGCCTGCCTGCCTGCTGCCGACCACCAGGTTGTCGTCGACCAGGGCCACCGAACCGTCGCTCAGGCCGATGCCCACCAGGCCGGCACGGTAGATCGAGTTGCCGGTAATCCTGACCGGTGTCTTGGCGGTGCCGCAGGCGGATGCACTGATGCCGGGCCGGACAGAGCCGTTGTCATAGATGACGTTGCCGCTGATATCGGGATGGGGCCTGCGGTCGACGGGAAATCTTCCCTGGGGGGCGCCCTGCTTGCAGAGGATACCGCCGCCGGGATTGCCGTGGACGATGTTGCCGATGATGGTGGCGGCGGAACCGTGCTTGTTGCCGATACCCGGTGTCGGGACGCCGCCCAGCTCCTCGTCGCTGTTGTCCAGGACCTCGTTGCCCAGGATGAAGGGCCGGGCAAAGTGGTTGCAGCCGATTCCCAGGCCCAGGTTGCCGCGCAGGATGTTGTGGTAGATCACGGCCGCGGCCTGGTGGCGGATGTTGGCGAAACGGAAGTCCCGCCCCGGCATGGGGGCGTCCTGGTCCGTGTAGATCACGTGCGAGCCGATGCCGGTGGAGCCGTTGTTCCGGATCAGGCAGTTCGTGATGACCGGGCTCGCGCCGCGAACGTTCAGGGCATGGGCATGGCCGGGAATGTGGTGGTTCTGCGGCGGCAGGTTCTGGATAGTGAAGCCGTCGATGATGGTCTTCCTGCCGGCACCTGGCACGAAATCGATCATGCCGTGGCCGGAGGGCCTGCTCCTGGAGCCGTCGATGATGGTCCGCAGGGTCCGCCCGGGCAGCCTGAGCAGGCAGCCTTTCACCGCCACCATCCGGTCGCCGTTGTTCGAGGCGTCGGAGAGGAGCCGGACCCCGTCCTTCATGACGAGCTGCTCAAAGTAGGTGCCGGCCCGGACCAGCACCGTGTCCCCGGCCCGGGCCGCATCAATGGCCTCCTGGATGCTTCGGTAGGTGTCCGGCACGACCAGGGTCCTGCCACTGCGGTGAAAGGTCCGGTCGATCAGGGGCCCGGCCTTTTCCCGGGCCATGGCAAGGGCCTTCTGTGCTGCCTGTTCCAGGGAAGGGATCGTGATGGGGCCCGTGTCCTGGGCGGCGAGTATCTCCGGCGGTACACCTCCCATGCGGTCCTGGTGCAGCCGCCTCTGCTGCTGCTGAAAGGCCCGGATATCGAAGCCCGGTCCGCCCGGGGGACCATTCGGGCCGGCGAAGGCCGGCGCCACCAGCAAACAGCCCAGCAGGAGAAGTCCGCCGGGCATAAACCACCTGGAGAAAGAGTCTGCCATGTCATCCTCCTGTTGCTCTGCAGAGTCCTGGCGCGCCAAGACACCACGGGGGACAGTCTTGCGCGGTTCTCTCCGGCCCGCGGTCGTCTTTCCCCGCTCGCCGGACCGGAAAACGGTTGTCCCGCTGACCGGTTGTCGTTCCCTGAATCTAGCCGGAAATATGCTCCTGTCAATTTTTTTCCCGGCCAGTGCCCCGTTGTCGGGAATAGACGGCCGCCCGGGACCTCAATTTATCAGGTGAGCGACAGGGCGGCGACCAGGTCACTCGCCGTGATCGGCTGCGGCACAAGGGAAAAATGAGAATGCAGCGGTCGGGGAACACGGAAAACCTGGTGCCGGGAAAGATCTTTTGTGGTACCATCGGCCGCAATGGAACCGGGGGCCGCGGTCGGGTCGACGATCGGGCTGCCGCGGGGTCGTCCCGGCATGAAAAAGGGGCCGAATACCGCCCTTGTCCGGGCTGCAATGACAAGGAATGAACAGACGATGTTGACCAATACCTCTTCCTACA
>WFUT01000154.1 GCA_015484845.1 Desulfobulbaceae bacterium | reverse complement strand
GCCTCTCCCCCGGCCCCGCCCCTGGTCATCTGACCGCAGTCCCACGCAACGGCCAGCCCCGGGAGGCCGGGTTCGTGCAACCTCGGGCCCACCCGCGCCTGACGTCCGCGGCCGCCCTGCTGCCGCACCTCCGGCAACAGGGCGAGCCGCATGGTTCCCCCCTCACCTGTCGCTCACCTGGTACCGATGGGGTAGTGATACCCCATGTCCACCGGTCCCGTGTCCGCGGCCATGTCGGTCCTGGTCGAGGTCCCGGCCAGGCCCTGCTCTGCCGCCGTGCCCGTGCCCGCGTCCACGGCCGGGCTGGTCTGCTTCTGACCACCGGCCGGCTGACTCAGGAAATAACCGCCGTTCTTTCTGCCGGAGACGGCCACGAACAGGGGATCCCTGGAGAGGGAACCCTGGCCGGCTGCACAGTCCAGGTAATCGTTGCCGTTATGCCAGACCAGGTTGTTGCGGTTGAGCAGTTTTGCACCAGGTGCCTGGAAATCTTCCGGGCCGGTGTAGTTCACCATTCCCTGGACGCCGTTGTTGGTGATGATGTTGTTTTCCACCACGGCCGTGAAGGTCGCTGGCTGCGGATAACCCAGGACAAGGCCGCCACCCCGCCTCCTGACCCCCACCCGGTTGTTGGAATCGATGGTATTGGAGGTGATGATGACCTTGCTGAGGTTGAAGGAGGCCACCTGTACGCCCAGGTGGGCGTTGCCCTTCACCAGGTTGTTGTGAATGATAATATCCGGGCCGGCGTACATCTTGATCGTGGAAAGGGGACTGATCACGATGCCGTCCACGTTGTCATAGACCTGGTTGCCCTCGATCCGCGGCGAGGCCACCTCCCGGGTACCGATGCCGACCCGGTTGCCATGGATCAGGTTGCGGTCGATCCAGGGCGCGGCCTTGCCCCGGCAGCCGATGCCGACGATCTTGTTGTCAAAGACCTCGTTCTCGTAGACATGGGCGGCAGAGTCCTTGCCATTGCCAATCCCGACCTTGTTACCGTAGATCCGGTTGCCATGCACGCGGGTCTTGCCGGTCAGGCTGGGGGAACCGTGGATGCCGATACCGTGAAAATTGCCGGTGATGCGGTTGTTGACGATCTCCGGGGCCGAGTCCCAGATGTTGATGCCATGCCCCAGGCTGCCGGTGCCGCCGCCGGTGATGACAAATCCCTCCACCCGGCCGGCCCGGTCGCCCAGGTAGAGAATGGCGATGGTGTTCTTGTCCCCTTTCTGGCTGCCGCCGTCAATGACCGGCCAGTTCTTGCCGATCAGGTTGACGCTCTTGTCCACGATCAGGAGCTCCCGGTAGTGGCCACCGGTAACGATGATATCATCGCCTGGCTGGGCGGCATCAATGGCTGACTGGATGGTGGGATACTCCTGGGGCACCCGCCGCTTGCCGTCCGCCGCCGGACTGGTGGTGCTGACGTAAACCACCGCCGGCTTGCTCGTGGTCTTGCCGTCGCTGACGGTCAACTGGACCTCGTAGCAGCCATTCACATCGACCAGGAACGAACTGTTGACCGCCGACGGATCGGCAATGGCGGCATGACTGCCGGCCGGCCGGAAGAGCAGTTTCCAGTTATAGGTCAGGGGGTCGCCGTCCGGATCCCTGCTGGCGCTGCCGTAGAGGGTGATGGTGTCCCCGGCCGAGACCTGGGAGATGACATCGCCGATACTGGCCTCGGGCGGCCTGTTTTCCGGTACCGTGATCCTGACCGTATCCGGCCTGCTCGCCTTGCCCCAGCGGTCGGTTACCACCAGCTGTACATCGTATTCACCCGGCCTGTCGGCCTTGAACCAGGTCCTGGCCCGGCCGGGCCTGCGGAGCGCGGCCTTGCTGCCCCTGGGCCGGGAGGTCATTTTCCACTGCCAGCTGATCCTGTCGCCGTCGGGATCCATGCTCCGGCGGCCGTCCAGGATCACCCGCTTTCCCGGCGCCACCTCCTGGTCAGGGCCGGCCACGGCCACCGGCGGCCGGTTGGTGGCCCGCTTCTCGGCCAGGGCATGGGGGCCGCCATAGGCACCCATGTCATTGACCACGCTGCCCAGGGACGGAGGGAAGTTGACATCGTTGAACCTGGGATCGGGGTCACCGGCGTCTATGGCCGGCGAGCCGGGCCGCAGGTGGTAATCATGGCCGGCCGGGTCCCGGAACAGCGGATTGGCGATGATATTCCTGGTGCGGCGATAGCTTTTTTCACTCTCGTAGCCGTTGAACTGCGGCTTGACGCACCAGAGATAGGCCGGATCGCAATCACCGGACCTGTTGTTGGCAAAGAGCAGGTTGTGGCTGTACCCCCGGCCATGGGCCCGGATACCGGCATCAACATTGTTGCTGATGATATTGTTGCGGATGTCGGCCTTGCCGTTCGGATCATCGAGCACGACCCCGGACTGGCCATTGCCGACCACGGTGTTGTTGACGACCTCGATGGGTGCCAGGACGCCCCTGACGCCGGAGCGGCCATTGCCGTAGATGATATTGTTGTAGACCACCGCCGCGGCGGCCCTGGCATTGATGCCGGAACGCTTGTTGCCATGGATGTCGTTGTTGCGCACCGTGATCCGCGACAGGGGCAGCTTGGAGCTGCCGATGCCGGAATAGCCGTTGCCGGTGATGGTATTGCCGGTGATCCTGAGCGAGGACCCCTTCTGGGCAAAGACGCCGGCCTGGGCATTGGCCGTGATGCGATTGTCAGTGATGACCGCGGAGCTGGTACTGCAGTAGATGCCCGAGGGCTCGTTCTCCCGAATGATATTGTTGCGGATCACGGGCGAGGTCTTCTTGCAGTAGACACCCGATCCCATGGTGTCGCCGTTTGCCAGGGTGCGCAGGGAGCCGTGAATGATGGTAAACCCGTCCAGGACCGCGCCATCTGCCCCCACCACCACCGGGCCCTTGTCCCGGGCCCCGTCGATGACGGTGACAAATGCCTTCCTGTCGCGCCGGGAGAAATCCGCCTTCCAGCCGCCCTCCAGGATGACGCCCTTCTTCAGGGTGATATGCTCAAAATAGGTACCGGCCGCGACCTGCACCGTATCGCCGGCCGAGGCGGCATCCAGGGCCTTCTGTATGGTCGGGTAGGCCGATGGCACCCTGAGATGGGCAGCGGCCAGGGCCACCCCCCTGCCCGGCATGGGAGACAGGAGGATGGCGGCAGCCAGGAGCACGAGGAAATTCTTTATTTTCATTATATTACCTGTTTGACGTCATTCAGTGGTTCCGGCCCGCACGCAAGGTCCGGACCAAGCCGCGGCACCGGCAGAGGAGGGAGAGCTTCAGTCCCGCCGCCGGGCGCCGGGCATGCGGCCGGGAAGTGTCCAGGGCGACAGGGGCCGGTTCCAGCCGGCCGCCGGTCCGCCATAGCCCCCCATATCGCTCCTTGATCCGTCAACATCGTTGTAAAAGGGATCCATGGAGCCGGTATTGATGCAGGGCGAGCCGGGGCGGAGGTGAAAATCTCCGCCGGCAGGGTCGACAAAGAGCGGGTCCGCGGTGATATTGCCGTTCACTCCCCGAAACCTTCTGTCCTTGAGATCGGACGAGTTCGGCCGTGACATGGGGCCGGTTCCCATGGTAACCAGGTCCCTGTCCCTGTTCTGCCAGAGGATGAGATTGGTCAGCCGTACCGATCCGCCCTGGATCAGGATCCCGCCGCCGGAACCGGCCCGGTTGGCGGTTACCGTGTTGTTGGCCAGGGTTGTCGCGGCCCTCTCGCAGGAGACCCCGCCGCCGAACCCGGCCCGGTTCCGCCAGAGGAAACAGTTGGTGATGAACGAGGAGTCCCTGTAGGTGGAGATGCCGCCGCCCGAATTGCCGGCCCGGTTGCCCTGCAGGCGGTTGTTGACAATGGCGGCCGACGAGCGGAACGAGAAGATGCCGCCGCCCGAGACCAGCGCCGTGTTGTCCCGGATCTCGTTGTTGACGATCACCGGCGCCGAGCGAAGGTCACAGTAGATACCGCCGCCGAAAACGGCCTGGTTCCCGCGGATGACGCAGCCGATGATCACCGGCGCCGAGGACGGGGCGCAGTAGATGCCGCCGCCGTTGTTGCTTATCGCCTCCGGATCCGTGGTACCGGTGATGGTGAACCCCTGCAGGACCGTCCTGCTGCCCCGGGCAAAGGTGATCACCGGCCGGCCGGGCCGGCCGATGATCCGGGTCTGCGCGGGACCGCCGGAACTCTTCAGGGTCACTTTCCTGTTCTGTATGGTGAGATTGCCGAAGTAGAGTTTATATTCCCCCGGCGCGACGAGAACCGTGTCTCCCTGCCCTGCCCTGATCAGGGCATCGAGGATGGTGGGATAATCTGTCGGCACGTGCAGGGTCCCGGCCGCCACCCCGGCAGGCCGGGCCAGGAGCAGCGCGGCGAGGAGGAGAAACAGGCCGACCCTGCGGCGCGGGCCGCCGGCGGGCCGGTCGGATGGATGTCGCGGCAAGGGGAGATGGTTCACTCTTTCTTCCAGCTGATGAGGTCTATGCCGGCGGTGGCATTCCGGTAGACATGGTTACGCCGCAGGGCGCCGGCCGCCACGTCCAGCAGGCGCATACCCGCGGTCAGGTTGCCATAGATCTCGTTGTCCTCGATGATCACGTCACCGACGTTGTAGAAGCCCAGGCCGGAACGCCGGTTGTTGTAGACCGCGTTGTAACGGACAATGACCTGGTCCATCTTGGAGAAGCGCATGCCCGAGGTGTAGTTGTCATACACCCGGTTGTTCTCCACCACGGCGCGGACATCGGTCTTTACCCCGCCCAGGCCACGCAGGCCGATCCCGGCCCGCCTGTTGTCGAAGATCACGTTGTTCCTGATAACCAGCGGCTGCGGGTTGGAATCAAAGTTGATCGCACCGATACCCGAGCCGTTGCGGTAGCAGAGGTTGGAGTCGATAATCGGCCGCGCGAACTCCCTGACCCCGATGCCCGGCGCGGCACGCATCCTGGCGGGCTTGCCGGCGAAGTTGTTGCCGAAGATCTCGTTGTTGCGGATCGTTGCCGCCGAGTTGCTGCCATTGGAGATACCGGGACCGCTGTTGTTGTAGATCACGTTGTTGGCGATGAGCGGCCGGGCCGTCGTGTCCAGGGCCGGGCCCATGCCGATGCCGAGGCCGGTGGAGAGCATGCCGCCCCAGCTCTTGTTGCCGGTCAGGATATTGTTGACCACGGTGGGGGAACAGCCGCGGATCTCGAGCATGAAGAGCTGCACGCCGCTGACATACTTGGGCATGTTCCGCAGGGTAAAACCGTCCAGCCGCATGGGCGCCGTGGTATCCTTGGGGAAGCTGACCAGGTAGCCGGGCTCATCGATGCCGCTGCCGTCGATAATGGTGCGCAGGGTCCGCCGCAGGACCTTTTTCCTGCCAGGCCCGTCCACCAGGTCGTTGCCGCCGTCGCCGTCCCAGCTCACCAGGTTGACGCCCTCCCGGATGACCACCCGCTCGTTGTAGACCCCCGGCTTGACCACCACGGTATCGCCATACGACGCCTCTTCCATGGCCTCGCCGATGGAGAAGTAGTCGTCCGGGACCAGGAGTTCCTCGGCCCGCAGCATGGGCACGACGCAGAGAGAGAGCAGCAGGATCACGGCAACCGCCAGGAGGGGCACGGCAGCGACCCTGCCGGATCGGCGGTCCGGGGCCGGACAGGAGTGGTCCCCGCAGGCGGGACGAGGTCCTGGTCCGCCGGCAGATGATGGTGTGCTCCTGTCCATGGTTCTGCTCACCTCGATTTCACCCCCACTCCAATAACACCACTTGGCAGGTCCAGATTTTCGGGCCACAGCCGCAACAGACCGTGAAAACACCACCCCCCCTTGCGGCGGGGGCAGGTACTTCCACAGGCGTAGACCGATCCGTCTTCTGTTCCCCTGGCTTCTGTTTTTCCGCCCGGCCAAGGGCCAGCATTCCATCCATAACCATGAACGATCCGGGGGAGTCAAGACAAATCGTATCATGATCACCGAGGGAGCGGGGAAACGCGCTCCGGTAGCCAGCGGCCCGCAACCAGGGGGAGCATGCGGCCAACATGGGTGATCAGGATGACATCGTAGGGAAGACGGAAACGGATCCGGGGCAGGAAGATGGTTGTCGGGTGGACCAGCAGGCGCTGGTGGCGGAGCTGAAAGACCGCTGCTGACGGACGCTCTTCCGGCGGCGTGGCTGGCCGGGCAGATTCCATGACGCCAGAGCCGCCTACCGGTTGAATCCCAGCAGTCGCTGCCGCTGCTCCCTGCGCAGAAACTCGAGTTCCTCGGAGGTCACGGCCAGGGGCTCCCCCCGGAGCATGGCCATGAAATAGCCGCAGATGACACCGGCCGACTCCACGATGTAGGGCTTACGGAAGAGGCGGTACAGGCTCCTGGCCAGGAGAAAGGGCACACTGTAGCCGGTCAGGTAGAGGTTGCGGCCGGTGCGCAGCTTTCCCCGCCACAGTCCCTGCCTCGATGACATGATCCGGTAATGGAAGACCCGGAGATCCTCGAAGCGACGCGTCCGCCAGCCCCTGGTCCTGGCGCGGAGGAGATCTATGGTGTCCCAGGCATTGCTGAAGGCCAGGCCGCCGATCTCCTCGAAACAGTCCCGCCGGTACATCCTGGCAGCGGCAATGGGATGAAAGGATGGGGTCTTCTCCTCGTGCAGCATCCCTTCCGAGAGGCAGAAACAGGTGCCGCCGGCGATGCCGAGCTTGCTGTCGTCCCGGAACCGGGCCAGCAGCCGGGCAAAGTAATCGGCGTCAAGGCTGACGTCGCCGTCGAGCTTGACCAGGAACCGCCAGCTGTCAGGCCGGGCAATGCGGCCATAGCCCGCATAAAAGGCGTCGATGATGCCACGGCCCACGGCCGTGTACCCACGGTCGGGGAGGTGAAGCGGCGTGATCCAGTCGTAGCGGCCGGCCCATTGGTCGATGATCTTCCCTGTCCTGTCCGTGGAGCCGTCATCGACCACGATCCACTGCAGCGGCGTCACGGTCTGGGCCGTGACCGCCCGCAGGGTCTTTTCCACGTATTTCTCCTCGTTACGGACAGGGGTAATGATGATGTAGGAAAAGGTATTGGTCAGCATCGTCTGTTCATTCCTTGTCATTGCAGCCCGGACAAGGGCAGCCTTCGGCCCCTTTTTCATGCCGGGACGACCCTGCGGCAGCCCGATCGTCGATCCGACCGCGGCCACCGGTTCTAGTG
>WFUT01000153.1 GCA_015484845.1 Desulfobulbaceae bacterium | reverse complement strand
GTGCCGGTGCTGCGCTTCAACTACCGGGGCCAGTGGCTCACCAGGCCCGCTCCCGGCCTCGGCTTCCGGCACGGGCAGCCGCCGGCCGGCGGTCCGGGCCGCCTGCGGACCGGTGACCGGATCAGGGTCCTGGTCCATGACTATACCGGCACGATCATCATTCCGCCGACCCATCAGCGGCGAGTGGAGGGGCTGTGGCAGGCGTCTGCCGGTGCGCTCTTCCTGCTCCTGGCCTGGGGACTCTGCCGGCTGCGCTCCCGGCCGGGCCCGGGAAAATTGAGAGGATCACCATGACACCCCGGCAGAACATGACCTGCGCCTGCATCCTGGCCGCGGTCTTTTTTCATTCCCGTCCCGACGCGGCCGGCCAGCTCCGGCCGGCGGTCCGTGGCGGCCCGCTGTTTTTGTGGATTGACATCTGTCATAAAACACGATAAAATGCGTAGTTTAAAAAAATAGAGTAAGAAACAACCGCTTTCAAGGTCAAATTTGTAACGTTTCAACTAAAGGAGAGTAGAGATGGCAATGACGGTAAAGGCGATCGCCGAGAGCATCAATATCATGGGCAACAGGAGCGGCGCGGCAATGAGGGAGCGCAACCCCGGTCCGATCCAGGAAATGGCCAGGGAAGAGACCGACGCCGGGGCAGCGTATCTTGACCTCAACATCGGGCCGGCCAGGAAGGATGGCACCGAGCTCATGCCCTGGGTCGTGGAGACCGTCCAGGCTGCCGTGGATACTCCCCTCTGTCTCGACACCACCAATACCGACGCCATGGCCGCCGGGTTCAAGGTGGTCAAGAACAAGACCCAGACCATCATGAACTCCATCTCGGCCCAGCCCGAGCGGATGGAGGCGCTGATCCCCGTGGCCGCCGAGACCGGATGCGATGTCATTGCCCTGCTCTGGGGACCCGACGGCATGCCGCGGGATTCCGCCGAGCGCGCCGCCATGGCCGTGGACCTGATGATGGCCCTGAACGAGGCCGGCATCCCCAACGAGAAGATCCTGTTCGATCCCATCGGCACCCCCATCACCCTGGGTGCGGAGCAGATCGCCGCCGGCCTCGAGTTCATGATGATGCTGCCCGATATCGCGCCCGGTTCCGGGTCCACCGTCGGCCTGTCCAACGTCTCCAACGGCGTTGCCGACCACCTGCGCAAGTACCTGGACCGCACCTACCTGATCATGCTGATGAAGTACGGTATCACCACCGCCATTGTCAACTCGTACGACGCCGAGCTGATGGCCATCTGCCGCGGTGAACGGCAGGAGCTGGTCGACCTGGTGCACGGGATGATGGACGGCAACGATCCCGACCCGTCAACCCTGGAGGGAACCGCCCTTGAGCATTACAAGACCTACAAGGCCCTGTCCGGCCAGACCGTCTTTTCCGAGTCCTGGCTGGAGCTGTAGTTCCAGGCCGGTTTCCCCGCGCCCGGAACTCTGCCCGGTTCCGGGCGGCCGGGGAGGCTTTTCCCGGTTGCCTGAACGCAGGTCCGCAGGCCATGGCTGATACCTCCGGCCATCATATCGTCTACGGCGTGCTCCGGGATTACCTCACCGGCGAGGAGCTGCCCGATACCGACGATGAACGTGTCCGGCAGCGGCTGGCCCGGATGATGGTGGAGGAAAAGGGCTATGCCAGGGACGAGCTCGAGCCGCGCCTGTGCATCGAGACCACCTTCAACCATATCTTTGTCCGGTCGGTCATCGACCTGACGGTGCGGGTCGAGGGCCGGCGGCTGTTCATCGTCCGTTACGGTCCCGGTTCCCTGGTGACGCGCGAGAAGCCGGCCATTGCCGCGGCCCGCATCCTGGATCCGCACTACCGCATCCCCCTGGCCGTGGTCACCAACGGCCGGGATGCGGAACTGCTGGAGACCGAAAGCGGCAGGGTGCTGGCCACCGGCATGGACGGGATTCCGGACCGTGCCCGGGCGGGCGAACTGCTGGCCCGATACACCTTCGAACCCCTGACCGACCCGGGCGAGCGGGAGAGGGCCCTGCGCATTCTCAATGCCTTTGATCTCGAGATCTGCTGCCGGGGCGACTCCTGCAGGCTGCCCTGAGGGAGCGATGCGGCGGCCTGTATTCGGCCCATGTCTTCCCATGGCCATATCCCCGGTTCCAGCGCCGACACCACGGGTTCTGCGCTTGTTGTCGAATCGGCAATCTTTTTTACTTAATGCCTGCATAAGGCGGTTATTGACACGAAAAAATGGAACACCTCAAAGACTGGAACAAATCGAGCTGGCAGAAGTACCCGGCGCTGCAGCAGCCGAACTGGCCGGATGAAGAGCAATACAACCAGGTGCTGCAGACCATTGCCAAGCTGCCGCCGCTGGTGTTTGCCGGCGAGATCAGGGACCTGAAGGCGCAGCTCGCCCAGGCGGTGCGCGGCGAGGCCTTCCTGCTCCAGGGTGGAGACTGCTCCGAGGAGTTCTCCCGCTGCACGGCGCCCAACATCCGGGAGACCCTCAAGGTGCTGCTGCAGATGGCCGTCATCCTCACCTATGCCGGCGGCAAGCCGGTGGTCAAGGTCGGCCGCATCGCCGGCCAGTATGCCAAGCCCCGCTCCAGCGATACCGAGATCGTCAACGGCGAGGAGATCCCGAGCTACCGCGGCGACATGGCCAACTCGGTGGAGCCGGTGGCCGAGGCCCGGATCCCGGACCCGACCCGGATGCTGCAGGGCTACAACATGGCGGCCGCCACCCTCAACCTGCTGCGGGCCTTTACCCGCGGCGGTTTCGGCTCCCTGCACCGTGTCCAGGCCTGGAACCAGGAGTTTGTCAGGCAGTCGCCCATGGGGCGTTCCTACGAGCGCCTTGCCAAGCAGATCAACCAGGCCCTCCGCTTCATGGACACCATCGGTATCCCCACTGACACACCGCAGCTCAAGCAGGTCCAGTTCTTCACCTCGCACGAGGCCCTGTTCCTCGGCTACGAGGAGGCCCTGACCCGCGAGGATTCCGTGGACGGCGGCTGGTACGACTGCTCGGCCCACATGCTCTGGATCGGCGACCGTACCCGCCAGATCGACGGCGCCCACATCGAGTTCCTGCGCGGCGTGCTCAACCCCCTGGGCATGAAGGTCGGGCCCAAGCACGATATCGACGAGATCCTCGCCATCATCGAGAAGCTCAACCCGGATAACGAACCGGGCCGGATGACCCTGATCACCCGTTTCGGGGCAAAGGACATCGAAAAGTACCTGCCGCCCCTGCTGCGGGCCGTCAAGCGGGCCGGGCTCAACGTGCTCTGGAGCTGCGACCCCATGCACGCCAACACCTTCAGCGCCGAAAGCGGTCACAAGACCAGGGATTTCGAGAAGATCCTCTCCGAGCTGCGCTGTTTCTTCGAGCTGCACTGGGCCGAGGGCACCGTGCCCGGCGGTGTCCACTTCGAGCTGACCGGCGACAATGTCACCGAGTGCATCGGCGGTGCCAGGAAGCTCTCCGATGAACAGCTCTCCCAGAACTACCAGACCACCTGCGATCCGCGCCTCAACGCGGAGCAGTCCCTGGAGATGGCCTTCCAGATCGCGGAGATGATCCGCAGCTAGCTCTCTCCGCCGCCTTGCCGCCAGCTGTTTCTCCCCCGCTGCCCGTGCCCGGGCGGCGGGGGCCAGGGCCGGAAAACCATCTGCGGCCGGGCAGATGATTTCCCCCCGACCGGCTGTTTGCTCCTTGTGATTTGAGCATGTGGGATGCTATGATCTCTACATGAACCCGGTGCACACCAGTCCGGTCAGGATCCTGACCCTCATCGCTCTTGCCCTCGCCTTTCTCCTGGGGGCCAAGATCCTGGCAGAGTATCGCCATATCGGCGCCCTGGAGCACGCTGTCCAGCTCGAGGACTCCAGGGTGATCCGGCAGTTGATCACCGCCTACCAGAAGACCTACCTCGATATCTTCATCCACCAGAACATCACCCCCAACGAGCAGAACCTGGAGTTCCTGCCCCTGGTGGCGGTCAAGAATATCTCCAGGAACCTGGCCGGCATGACCGGCGAGCGGATCAAGGTGCGCATGGTCAGCGAGCGGCCGCGCGATCCCGACAATGCCGCCGATCCCACGGAACGGCGCGCCATCGAGTACTTCCGCCGCCACCCCAAGGCTGCCGAGTTCAACGAGGTGGAGAAGGACAACGGCCAGGAGGTCTTTTTCCACGCCTCGCCCCTGCGTATCACGGCCAGCTGCCTGCCCTGCCATGCCAGCAGGAAGGAGGCGCCCGCGGTCATTGCCAGCGGCTATGACACCGGCTTTGACTACAAGCTGGGTGACCTGTACGGGATCCTCAGCATCAGGCTCTCCCATGACCGGCTCAGCGACAGGGGCTTTTCCTCCTTCTTTCTCAAGGCCGCCGGCTCGACCCTGCTCCTGGGCCTGCTCTTTCTCGGCGGCGGCCTGGTCCTGCTCCGGCGCATCCGCAGGGACGAGGAAAACTACACCCGGGAGCTGGAGCAGGTGGTGAGCAGCAGGACCGCGTCGCTCAGGGAAAAGGTCAAGCTCCTCGATGAATACAGGAAGGTGCTCGACGAATCCGCCATTGTCTCCAAGAGCGATCTTGCCGGCAACATCACCTATGTCAATGACCGCCTCTGCCGGATGACCGGCTACAGCCGCGGCGAGCTGCTCGGCCGCCCCCACTCCATCCTCAGGCATCCCGATGTCAGCCCGGAGCTGTTTGCCGACATGTGGCAGACCATATCCTCCGGCCGCGTCTGGCGGGGCGTCTTCCCCAGCCGGTGCAAGGACGGTTCCTCGCGCTGGAACGCCACCACCATCTGCCCCATATTCGGCCACTCCGGCGCCATCATCGAGTACATCGCGGCGCGCTACGACGTTACCGAACTGATCGAGAAACGCCAGCAGCTGCAGCGCCTGCTCACCACCGACACCCTCACCGGCCTGCCCAACCGCTACCAGCTCCTGCAGGACATCGGCCGCCTGGGGAAGGCCTCCCTGCTCATGGTCGATATCTACAACTTCGGCGAGATCAACGACTTCTACGGTATCGAGACCGGCGACCTGGTCATCGGCGAGCTGGCCCGGCTGGTGGCGCGTCTCTGCCGGGGCGACGACATGACCCTCTACCGCCTGCATGGCGATCAGCTGGCCATCCTCTACCAGGGAGGGTGGGGCGCCGATGGCCTGGAGCGCTTCAGCCACGAGCTCCTGGAGGAGGTGGCCAGGCAGCCCTTCCGGGTCAATGGCAACGAGATCCTTGTCCAGGTCACCTGCGGCATCTCCTTTCAGCAGGAGAACCCGCTCATCGAGGCGGACCTGGCCCTGAAACAGGCCAAGCGGAGCGGCCGCTTGGTCCAGGTCATCGTGGAGAGTGACGATATCAGGCAGGTGCTCCGCAAGAACCATGACTGGCTCAGGCGGCTGCGGAAGGCCCTGGACGAGGATCGGATCGTGCCCTTCTACCAGCCGATCATTGACGCGGCCACCGGCAGGATAGCCAAGTACGAGTGCCTGGTCCGGCTCATCGACGAGGACGGCACCGTGGTTCCGCCCATGGAATTCCTGCCCGTTGCGCGCAAGGCCAGGATCTATCCCCGCATCACCAGGGCGGTCATCGATCATGCCGTGCAGGTCTTTACCGACCGGTCCTGTGACTTTTCCATCAACCTGGTCAGCGAGGATCTCATGGACCTGGGACTGGTGGAGTACGTGCACGAGAAACTGCTGCGGACGCCGCTGGCCGGGCGGGTGATCTTCGAGATCCTCGAGACCGAGGGAATGGAGAACTTCAGCCGCATCCAGGAGTTCATCCGCGAGGTCAAGCGGTACGGCTGCCACATCGCCATCGATGATTTCGGCGCCGGCTATTCCAACTTCGAACGGCTGCTGACCCTGCAGGCCGACTATCTCAAGATCGACGGTTCCATTATCCGCATGATCACCAGCGACGAGGTCTCGGCCACCATTGCCCGCACCATCGTCACCGTGGCCGGCAAGATCGGCATCCGCACCGTGGCCGAGTACGTGCACGACCGGCAGACCGCCGAGCTGGCCAGGGAGATCGGCATCGATTACCTGCAGGGATTCCACCTGGGCGAACCGCGGCCGCGGAACATGATGCCGGAAGAGGGGACGGGGATCGACGGCTAGAGGCGGCCCGGCCGGGGGCGGCGGTGGGGGATGGTCAGTCGGTCGCTGTTCGGAAGATCTCCTGCACGTCCCGGCTGTCGGCCGCCTGCAAGAGGCGGCTCCGGGTGGTACTGTCCTTGAGGAGCCGGCTGATCCGGGCCAGGGCGCGCAGGTATTCCCCGGCCATGTTCACCGGCGACAGGATGGGGACAAAGATGTGCACCGGCCGGTTGTCCACCGCATCGAAGAAGATACCCTTCCTGCTGCGGCCGAAGCCGAGCAGGATCTCTTCCAGGCCCGGCACCTTGCCGTGCGGGATGGCGATGCCGTTGCCCACGCCGGTGGAGCCCACGTGTTCGCGCTCCAGCAGGATCCGGTGCAGCTGCTCGTGGTCCACCTGTTCGCACCGGTGGCTGACCAGGGCGGCCAGCTCCTGCAGCACCTCTTCCTTGTCCGTGGCCTCGAGCTGCAGCCTGATACAGGATTCGTGAAGTTCCAGCATGACGGCCCCTAGCTGCGCCGGGCCTTGCGCCGGTGTTTCATGGGCAGGATCTTCAGCTGGTCCCGGTACTTGGCCACGGTCCGCCGCGCGACCTTGATCTTCTCCTTGGCAAGGAGCTCGGATATCTTGTTGTCGCTCAGCGGCTTGGCCGGGTCCTCGGCGGCAATGAGCTGCCGGATCCGGTTCTTGATGGCCTCTGCCGCCACCGTGTCACCGTCCGTGGTCGCCACCGCGGTGCTGAAGAAGTACTTGAGTTCGTAGATTCCCTGCGGCGTGTGCACATACTTGTTGGAGGTCACCCGGCTGACCGTGGACTCGTGCATGCCGATATCCTCGGCCACGTCGCGCAGGATGAGCGGCTTGAGATAGCCGGGGCCCCTTTCAAAGAAGTCGCGCTGGAACTTGAGGATGCTCTCCATGACCTTGTAGATGGTGCGCTGCCGCTGCTGGATCGACTTGATGAACCACTCGGCGTTGCGCTTGTTCTCGCGCAGGTAGCTGCGCGACTCGCTGGAGAGGCCGTTTCTCTTCTCGTTGAGGATCTTTTCGTACTCGGTGGATATCTGCAGCCTGGGCAGGCCGTTTTCGTTGAGCTGGATGACAAAGTCATCATCCACCTTGTAGACGTAGACATCGGGCGAGACGTAGTTGGTCTGCTCGTTGCTGAACTCGTTGCCGGGAAAGGGCTTGAGGTTGGAGATGGTCTCTATCGCCTCGTTGACCTTGCGCATCGGTGCCTTGGTCTTGCGGGCGATCAGGGCGTAGTTGCGTGTCTCCAGCAGGTTCATGTGCTCATCGACAATGCGGTAGGCCAGCGACTCCTCCAGTCCCTTGTGCTCCAGCTGCAGGAGCAGGGACTCCCGGATGTCGCGGGCCGCCACCCCGGGCGGGTCCAGGCTCTGGACCAGGCGCAGGGCGCCCTCCGCCGTCTCCTGCGAACACTGGCCATAGGCGCGGATATCGTCGATATCGCACTCCAGGAAGCCGTGCCCGTCCAGGTTGCCGATGATGAAGTGGGTCAGTTTCGTGTCTTCCTCGTCCAGGTCCAGGTGGGTGAGCTGCCACTGGAGATGGGAGGCCAGCCCCGGCTTGCTGGAGATGAAATCGAACTGGGACGGGGCATCGGCGGGCGGGGTCTCGTGGGCAAAGGAGAAGTCGGAGTCAAAGTTGTTGGCATAGTCCTCCCAGTTGACCTCCGCCACCTTGGCGGGATCGTCCCCGGCCACCGGCGCGGTGACCGGCAGCTCGGCGCTGTCGGTCGTCTCGGGGGCGGACAGCGATTCCGGGTTGGGGGGCGGTTCGAGGGGCTCCGGCGCCTCCTCGAGCATGGGGTTCTGCTCGATCTCCGCCTGCAGGGCATCGGTCAGCTCGAGACGGCCCAGCTGCAGCAGCTTGATGGCCTGGCGCAACTGTGGCGTCATGACCAGTTTCTGAGCCAGTTTCAGGCGTTGTGACAGTTCAAGCATGTGTCGGGCTGGATCTGGATTGGTAAGGGTCGGGCGATGGGGCGGTTGCAGCGCCGGTCGCCGGTTGTTCCACCGCAATCCTGCAATTGGCGATTTCGAAGTGCAGGATGCGGCAGGTTACATGTGAAAGTTATCGCCAAGGTACATCTTGCGGGCCACCTCGCTCTCGATGATGTCCTCGGCCACGCCACTGGTCAGGATCTGGCCGTCGTTCATGATGTAGGCGAAATCGCAGACCTGCAGGGTCTCGCGGACATTGTGGTCCGAGATCAGTACCCCGATCCCCTTGCACTTCAGGTCCCGGATGATCTGCTGCAGGTCGGCCACGGACAGCGGGTCGACCCCGGCAAAGGGCTCGTCCAGGAGGATGAAGCGCGGCCGCGTCGCCAGGGCCCGCATGATCTCCACACGCCGCCGTTCACCGCCGGAGAGCGCATGTCCCTTGTTCTCGGCCAGGTACTCGATCTTGAGTTCGGCCATCAGCTCCCGGATGCGGTTGTTGATCTCGTTCTTTGTCAGCCCCAGCGGCTCCAGGACGATGCGGACATTCTCCTCAACGGTCAGCTTCTTGAAGACCGACGGCTCCTGGGCCAGGTAGGTGATGCCCCGCCAGGCCCGCTTGTGGATGGGCAGGGTGGTGATGTCCTGGCCGTCCAGGTAGATGGAGCCGCTGGTGGGACGGATAAAACCGACAATGGAGTAGAAGGTGGCGGTCTTGCCCGCCCCGTTGGGTCCCAACAGGCCGACCACCGATGCGCTGCGGACCTGGAGGCTGACCCGGTCCACCACCCGGCGGTTCCGGTACTCCTTGACCAGGTTCAGGGTCTCCAGCAGGCAGTCGGAGTCCATCACTTCCTGGCGTCCGTCTCCGGGTGGATCACCGCCTTCACCCGGCCGGAGCCGGCCTTCCTGTCCTTTTCGACGATGGAACGGCCCTCGTCGAGATAGTAGGTAATGGTCTTGCCGGAGACCATGTTCTGGCCCTGCCAGGCCTTGGCGTCACCGCTGAGGATCACCTTCCGGTCCTTGGCATAGTAGTCCATCCGGTTCCCGGTCCCCAGCCAGTCACCCTGGGTGATCTCCACGTTCTTCCTGCAGACCAGTTTCCTGACCCGGCTGGCACCCTTCTTTTTGCCGTCGTCCTTGGTGTAGTAGACGGTCATCTCGTCGGAACGAATGACCAGGTCGCCCTGGCGGGCATCGACATTGCCCAGAAAGACAACCGAGTTGTCATGTTCCTGGGAGATCATCCGGTCGGCCTCGATATGGATGGGCTCGGACGACTCGGTGGCGCCCGCCAGGACAACACCCAGCAGGATCAGCCCTGCCATGGCCAGGACCAGGACCTGCAGTGCCCGGCGGGTCGACTGCGATGGGAAATACATAGTCACTCCTTGGTGGCCTCCTGGAAGCCAGATTCTGCACCTTGCAGGTGAAGGAAAAATTTTACCGAATCTGCTTCGTTATCAAGGGGTTGAAGTATTCGTACACGTCTGCGCCCTTGATGTCCCGCATCTCCGGCAAAATGACCAATTGCAGGATTGAGGTTGTAGCGTCAACACGTCTGCGCCGGCGGGCGGTCACCTGCTGCCGGCACGGGACCGAACCCCCTGTAGTACTAAAAAAACAGGCGCCTCGTGTTCCGGTTTGGTTTTTGCAAGAGTTTTCAGAATAATACTTGGTCAGGCGCGAAATGTAAAGAGGCCTGGCAAAGAAACCTTCTCCTGCATGGCTTTCGCGGCAGGGGCGTCGGCGGAGATGGCCTGCCGGCGCCGGAGAAATCTTTACAGGCGGTCCCGGCAAGGGTAAGATACGCAAATTACATCAATCAGATGCCGCCTGTCCCGGCCGGGTCCGGGGAACGTGCACGGAGAGAGGAATGCAGGAAAGTATCACCAAGGCCAAGGTCCTCGTGGAATCTCTGCCATATCTCAGGGAATTCAGCGACAAGACGGTGGTCATCAAGTATGGCGGCCATGCCATGGTCGACGAGGATCTGAAAAGGAACTTTGCCCTGGATGTGATCCTGATGAAGTACATCGGGATCAACCCGGTCATCGTCCACGGCGGTGGACCGCAGATCAACCGTTTCCTGGAAAAGATGCAGATCACGCCCAGCTACATCCAGGGCATGCGAGTGACCGACGGCGAGACCATGGACGTGGTCGAGATGGTGCTGGTGGGCAAGGTCAACAAGGAGATCGTCGGCCTGATCAACCACTGCGGCGGCCGCGCCGTGGGGCTGTCGGGCCGGGACGGCGACCTGGTCCAGGCCCGCAAGATGACCATCCACAGCCGGGCGGAGGAGGGCGACAGGCCGCCGGAGCTGATCGACCTCGGCCGGGTGGGCGAGGTGGTCCGGGTCGATCCCGAGATCCTCCATACCCTGGACCGGCAGGATTTCATCCCGGTCATCGCGCCGGTGGGCGTGGGCGAGGACGGCCAGGCCTACAACATCAACGCCGACCTGGTGGCCGGCGCCATCGCCGCCGAGCTGGACGCGGTCAAGCTGATCCTGCTCACCGACGTGGAGGGGGTGCGCGACGCTGACGGCGGCCTGCTCTCCACCATCCGCGAGCAGGAGATCGAAACACTGATCAAGGATGGCGTCATCTCCGGCGGCATGATCCCCAAGGTCCGCTGCTGCCAGTCGGCCCTGGCCGGCGGCGTGGGCAAGGCGCACATCATTGACGGCCGGCGGGAACACGCCATCCTGCTGGAGATATTCACCCACGAGGGGATCGGCACGGAGATAGTGAAATGAGTGGTGGCAATGCCATGTGGATGGCAAGGGGGGAGCAGGTGTTCATAGGGACGTACAGCCGCTTTCCCGCGGCCATGGTCAGGGGCGAGGGCTGCTGGCTCACCGACGCGGACGGCAGGCGGTATCTCGACTTCCTGGCCGGAATCGCGGTCTGTTCCCTGGGCCACTGCCACCCGGCGGTGACCGAGGCGGTGTGCCGCCAGGCCGGCGAGCTGATGCACGTCTCCAACCTGTTCCACACCAGGCCCCAGATCGAGCTGGCCGAGCTGCTGGTGGCCAACAGTTTCGCCGACCGGGTCTTCATGGCCAACTCCGGCGCCGAGGCCAACGAGGCGGCCCTGAAGCTGGCCCGGATCCATTCCGGCGAGGGCCGCTACGAGGTGATCTCGCTGGCCGGTTCCTTCCACGGCCGGACCCTGGCCACGGTGGCCGCCACCGGGCAGCCCAGGTTCCACCAGGGCTTCGAGCCCCTGCCCGAGGGCTTTGTCCATGCCGGTTTCGGCGATCCCGCCGAGGTGGAACGGCTGGTCAGCGACCGGACCTGCGCCATCCTCTGCGAGCCCCTGCAGGGCGAGAGCGGCGTCCGGCCGCTGGAGACCTCCTATCTTGCCGCCATCAGGCAGATCTGCGACCGACACGGCCTGCTCCTGATCTTTGACGAGGTCCAGACCGGCCTGGGCAGGACCGGCACCCTGTTCGCCTATGAACAGCTCGGCGTGACCCCGGACATCATGACCCTGGCCAAGGCCCTGGGCAACGGCCTGCCCATCGGCGCCATGCTGACCACCGACGAGATCGCCACCTCCCTGGGCGTGGGTACCCATGCCTCCACCTTTGGCGGCAATCCCGTGGCCGCGGCAGCGGCCGTGGCCGTGCTGCGGGAGATGCTCGCCGACGGCTTCCTGGCTGGTGTGCGCGAGCGCAGCGACTACTTTGTCGGCCGGCTGCGCGAGGTGGCCGACCGGTTCCCGGACCTGGCCACCGGCGTGCGCGGCAGGGGCATGCTCCTGGGGCTTGTCCTGACCGAGCGCGGTATCGGGCTGGGGGCGGAGATCGTGCAGCGGCTCTTTGACCGCGGCGTCCTGATCAACTTTGCCGGCAACCGTGTCCTGCGCTTCATCCCGCCGCTCATCGTCGGCCGGGAAGAGATCGACCTGCTGATCGACCGGCTGGCCGAGGTGCTTGCGGAGCTGGCCTGAACGGCCCGGACAAACGAATCAGGCGCTTCATGGACTGGTTTTCCCTGCTGGCCCTGGCCGCTGCCCTGGCCATGGACGCCTTTGCCGTGGCCCTGGCCGCCGGGGCGCAGCTCAGTCCCGTGACCTTCCGGCACTGTTTCCGGCTCGGCTTTCATTTCGGCCTCTTCCAGGGACTGATGCCGGTCATCGGCTGGCTGGCCGGCGTGGGGATCCTGTCCCGGCTGGCCGCCTGGGGCCACTGGATCGCCTTTGCACTGCTTGCCGCCATCGGCCTGCACATGATCCACGAGGCCCTGTTCGACCGGGAGCAGGCGCAGCAGGCGAGCATCGATCCCAGCCGCGGCTGGACCCTGGTCATGCTCTCGGTCGCCACCAGTCTCGATGCCCTGGCCGCCGGCATGAGCCTGGCCCTGCTTGACATCAAGGTCTGGGTGCCGGCCCTGGTCATCGGCCTGGTGACCGCGGCCTTCACCTGGTGCGGTGTTCTTCTCGGCGGCCGTATAGGTGCCGCCTGGGGCCGGAGGGCCGGGATGGGCGGCGGCCTGGTCCTGCTGGCCATTGGCCTGAAGATCCTGTTTTCGCACCTTGCCGGGAGCTGATCCCCACCCTGGCAGGCCACCGATGGGCGGCACGGTAACAAGTCCGGTCATGCCGGAACATCCTCCCCGGGGACCCGGTCCCCGGGCGCGACATGGTCCATGCAACACGCTGATACGCTGTATCCCCTCTATGCCGAGCTGCTGGAAAAGGGTGAGGTGGACCGCTATATCACCAGCCTCTGCCGGGACGGAATCAACTGGTGGTTCGACGCCCAGACCCTTCGCATCGCCGTGCACCTGGAGCCGCTCGCCTCGCTGGGCCTGGAGGAGGAGAGCCTCCCCCTGCGCCTGCTCTTCCTGCGCCACTGTGTTGCCGAGGATCCCTCGGCCGAATCCTTTGAGCAGCTCTATGCATCCTTTCTCCTCCTCGACGACCTGGAAGGGGTCTATGGCTGCGTCGGCGCCGCCATCGCCGCCATCTGGACCAGGGGAGCCGACTTCCGGCCCTATGCTCTCTGGCTCTCCAGGATCGATTTCCTCCTCAAGCGGATCGACCATGTCTCGCCCCGGGCCGTGGCCTCCCTGCTCGGCTACAAGGCCCTGGCCGAGCTGACCGGGCAGGGCAACATCCATCTCGCCTCCATGCCCTACCTGGTCCAGCAGCACTGGGCGGAAAAGGCCGAATCCGCCTCGCTGCGCCTTCTCCAGGCCTCCACCGCCGCCTACTGCTACTTCCTGGCCGGTGACCTGAGCTCGGCAGAACTGCTCCTGGAGGATACCCGGCCCCTGCTCGACCTGCCGGGCGTCTCCCTGGTCAGCCGGATCCAGTACTGGTCCTGCCAGGGACTCTGTAGCTGCATCAAGGGCAGGTTTGACCAGGGGCTGGAACTCCTGCAACGGGCCGTCGCCCATCCGGGCCTGTCCCGCCTGCCGGTGGCGGTCTGGCTGCACTGTTACACCAACTACCTCTTCGGCCTGTCGGTCAGCGGCGACCTTGACCGGGTCGAGGAGGTCTCGCGGCGGATCATGGCCCGGACCATCCCGCCCTGCAACTACTACAATCACGGCTACCTGCACTGCTGCCTGGGCATTGCCCAGCTCCGCCTGGGCCGGGCCCGCCGCGCCCTGCTCCACAGCCAGGAGGCCCGCATGCGCGGGGAGATGTGTGCAAGCCCGGTGATCGGCAAGATCGCCGCCCTCCTCCAGGGCCAGGCCCTGTCGGACCTGGGCGAGGATGGTCCGGCCCTCAAGCACCTGAAGGTCTGGGTGGACCGCTGGGCCGGGGTGGGGTTTGCCCTGTTTGCGGCCGCGGGATCGCTCGAGATCGCCGCCATCTACGCCCGCAACGGCCTGCTGGACAAGGCCAGGGGATACGTGGACCGCGCCCGTACCCTCCTGCCCCGGGGCGAGCGTCCCCTGGCCCTGTACAGGGACCGCCGTTTCCTCGAACGGCTCGAGGCGCAGCTGGTCCCGGACCGGGTCGTCTGCCGCGATGACCGCGAGACCGGGAAAGCAGAAAATCGCCATGTGCTGATCCGGACCCTGGGTGATTTCTACCTGCAGATCGGCGACAGGAAGATCTATGACCGGCACTGGCACGGCCGCCAGTCCAAGAAGCTGCTCAAGGCCATCATCGTCTTTGGCGGCTGCAAGGTGGACATGGAGCACCTGGCCTACCTGCTCTGGCCCGACCACGAGGGCGACAGGGCCATGAACAACCTGAAGATGGCCATCTCGCGCCTGCGCCAGGTCGGTTCGGACGGCGACGAGGTCGTGCCGTGGATCGCGGTCAAGCACAAGAAGGTCTCCCTGCTGAAGAAACTGTGCCGGGTGGATGCCATCGATTTTCACCAGGCCCTCAACGATCTCGCCGGCAGCAATGATCCGGCTGCACTGCAGGAGGCCCTTTCCCTCTATACCGGCGATTTCCTTCCCCAGGACGAAGGCGGCGCCTGGATCATCCAGCATCGCGATTTCCTCCGTACCCGTTTTGTCAAGGGCGTGCTGGAGCTCAGCAGTTTCTGTCTGCGGCGGCAGGACTATGAAACCGCGCTCCGCTTCCTGGAACAGGCCCGGCAGAGCGATCCCCTGCACGAGGGCGTCTACGCCCGCCTCATGGAGGTCTACCTCGCCATGGGATACCGGGGCAAGGCCCTGGATGTCTTCTCTCATCTCCGTGATCTCCTGGTCACCGAGCTCGGCGTCGCTCCGAGCAGTTCCCTGCTGGCCCTGGCCCGCCAGGCCAGGCAGGAAAACTGAAACCTGCCTCCCGCACTTCAAAAATTCAGGATTTGCCTCCCAACTGTTACCGAATTGTTACCCCGGGCAGGGTAGACTTGCCTTGACTGCAACACCGGCCCGACCCCGCCAGTGCCCCTGCCAGGGTGCCCGCCCGCTGTCGTGGACCGGGTTGCCGGTCGTGTCACTGCTGTTTTTTTCCGGTGTCCTGAAGGATCCCCTCTACGCCCGGTCCGGGAGTTGTTCCTGCCAATGGAACGCCGGCCGGGGGGAAGGCGGCGTTTTTTCAGGGCGAGTCTGGATTTTGATAAGGGAGGTTATCATGAATCAGCTGTACAGGAAGGTGACACTGGCTGCCACCGGGACAGAGGTCGGAACAGGCTGGCTGCCGCCCATGCCGGACCTGCGGGATTACACGGACAAGGTCCCGGAGATCGCCAAGATGAGCAAGAAACTCGGTCTCTCCACGGGCCAGAAGAAGATGAAGGCCCTGCCGCCGGAGGTCGATCTGCGGGCCTGGTGTTCGCCGGTGGAGGACCAGAAGAAGCTGGGATCGTGTACGGCCAATGCCGCGGTGGGGGTGGTGGAGTATTTCCAGAACCGCGCCTTTGGCAAGTACATCGACGGCTCGCGCCTCTTTGTCTACAAGGCGACCCGCAACCTGATGGGCGTGACCGGCGATACCGGCGCCTGGCTCCGAAACGCCATGGGGGCGCTGGCCCTCTGCGGTGTGCCGGCGGAGAAGTACTGGCCCTACACGGACGCTGCCCCCGACTTTGACCGGGAGCCGCCCAGCTTTGTCTATGCCGTTGCCGACAACTTCGAGGCCCTCAGGTATTTCTGCCATGATCCGATGGGAGCCGGTATAAGCGGCGAGGCGGTGCTCAACAAGGTCAAGGCCTACCTGGCCGCCGGCATCCCCTCCATGTTCGGATTCTTCGGGTTTTCGTCCTTCGAGGCCACCAATGTCCCCGGCGGCATTCCCTATCCCTGTCCCGGCGAGCAGTCCCAGTGGGGGCATGCCATTGTCGCGGTGGGGTATGACGACGGCAAGAAGATCAAGAACACCCGCTGCGGCACCTCGACCACCGGCGCCCTGCTGATCCGCAACTCCTGGGGCGCCTCCTGGGGCGACAACGGCTACGGCTGGCTGCCCTACAAGTACGTGACCAGCAAGCTGGCCCAGGACTTCTGGTCCATTCTCAGCATGAAGTGGGTGGACAGCAAGCAGTTCGGACTCTAGGAAGACAACGATATGGCCGGGGACGAGCATCCCCGGCCGGCACATACCACAAGGGGCGCATCCACATGGCAATACCCAACTACGGCCTTCTCAAGGGAAAGGCGATCGACAGCCGCGCAGGCTCGGGCTCGAGCCCCCACTACCAGGTGCATCTTGTCGATGACACGACAGACTACCGCATCGCCATCAACGTGAAGTCAAAACTTGCGCCCTCCGAGTTGCTCTTCTGCCTGGACGAACACTTCAGCCATCCGCTGCTGGCGGAGCTGGTCAGGCAGCCCTTCGGCTTCACCCGGCTGGCAAGCAATCCCGGCGGGGTCGCCCTGGACTATATCCGGGGCAATCTCTTTGACCGCAGCGCCATGCGGCCCATTGCCTGTTCCATTCCCGGCCCGGACAACGATCTCAACGACAAGATCGACGCCTGGATCCGCCGCGCCATTGGCGACGAACAGGCCGAGGTCTATGCCTTTGGCGCCCGCTGGGGCCCGGAAGAACAGAAAAAGGACCGCTACTTCGGCTTCCTGCCCGGTAACGGCATCCACGACATCCACATGAACCAGGGCAGTTCGGGCCGTTTTGCCGGTGACAACGGTGTCTGGCAGGACGGCGCGCTGCTGCTCCATTTCCCGGCCATTCCCGGCGAGGACGGCAGCCAGCAGTGGCCCGGGCAGTGGGTGGCCCTCTTCCTGGCCTTCCAGTCCCAGTGCTGGCACACCGATGACGCGACCGGCCAGTGCATCGAGGCGGCCGGGGAGCTGGCCGCGGTGCGGATCGTCGGCGCCCTGGTCAACCCGGCCGGCCACGATTCCGGGCAGGAGACCGTGACCCTGCTCAATGCCTCCCCCGAGACCATGGACCTTGACGGCTGGGCCATTGCCGATGCCGGCAAGCGGCGCTCCCCCATCCGGGGACTCGTCCTGGGGCCGGGGGCCACCGGTGTCGTGCACCTGGACGGCAGCGGCGCCCTCCTGGGCAACAGGGGTGGCATCATCACCCTGCTCGACCGGGCCGGGATCAAGCGCCACGGCGTCTCCTATACCCGCGAGCAGGCCGCTCGTTCCGGCTGGACCATCGTCTTCTGACCACTGCCGGCAGGGGGCGTCCCGAACAAGAGAGGAGTACCCCATGAGCGACTATCTCAGCGCGGCAAACTTTCCCTCCTCCTCCCCGGCGCAGGCAGACGGGCTGGCCCTGGCCCTGGAGACCCTGTTACGGGAGGGCCCTGCCGACGACATGTACGCCCTGCTCGCAGGCTACCAGCGGATCCTGGCCGACAACCGGCAGCGCCGCCGCTGGCCCGGGCTGCATGCCAGGCTGCAGACCCTGTTCCAGTGCGGCAGCGAAGCAGTGCTTGACGGTCCCATGATCGGGGTCACGCTCTCGATCAGGGACACGGACTGGTTCCGGAAGGCGGCTGGGCTGGCCGGGCATGACCGTTCCCTGCTCGCCTCGGTGGAGCTGATGGCCACGGCCTGGAACATGACCTTTGCCGACACCGGCCTCTGGATGGGCAAGACCTTTGAACCGGTGGCGCGGGAGGTGGTGGCCGACAGGACAGGGGATCAGGACATCATGGCCCTTTACGACCCCGAATCCACGCGCATCGGCCGCAACTTTTTCCGCGAGCCCCCGGATCCGGACCTCGTCCAGGGCCTGGGCCTGCCGTACCTGACCCGGTTCTGGCACCTGCGGCCCAGGCCGACGTCCACGGACGCGGAGATGTTCGGCGGCCGCCTGCTGGCCGGGAACCTGGAAAAGGAGAAGTCTATTCCCTATTCCATGACCGGTGGTATCTTCCTGGCCAATCCCGGCACCTCGGTGGTGCCGGAGATGAACGGCCGCAGGGTCTACCAGCTCAACTACCGCTGGCCGCGCCTGCACCCCGCCTTTCCCGTAACCCTGCTCATCGACGAGCTGGTCCGTATCGACGAGGGGATCTACCTGGGGCAACTGGTCTTTGCCAGCCGCCATTTCAGTCTCGGCGAGCTGCCCCTGGCCACGGACCCGGAAAAGAGCCTGGTCCTGGGCGAACCCTATACCGGCGAGGGCGGAGTGGACTACGGCTACCAGAACAACGGCTACTTCCTGATGCTGGACCCGGCCTTTGCCCGCCAGGTCTATGCGGATACCGCTTTTCCGCAGCTCCGGCCCAGGCCGGGGGAGAGCGGCTATCACGAGCTGGGCTATGACCGGCAGGAGGAGGGGCGCCTGAAGAAAGATTCGGCCGGCAGCAGGCCCGGGAAGTGGCCCGGTATCCGGGACTGGGTGCAGGGCTGGCAGGATAACGATGCGCTGTGTGCCAAGTTCACCACCTTCTTGCGCGAGGAGTCACCCCGGCAGGAAGATGGCGATGTGCGCGGGCTGCGGCAGGAGAACGAATCGATCCTCCAGATGCTGCAGCGGATCAGCCGCCGGGTCTCGGCCAGCAGCGCCCATGATGACCGGCTGCGCCACTTCGAGAAGTTCAACCGTCTCTTCCGCAGCGGCATCGCGCCCCGGGTGGAGAACGGTCTCTTCCAGGGCCACGGCAGCAGGGGCTACAACTGCCGGGTGGACGGGTCCGAGCCGCGCGACTGGTACGGGGTCGCCGACGTGGCCCGCGGCTTTGACTTCTACCACGGCGCCAACCTCAACCTGCACCTGGGATTCACCGACACCTGGTGCCCGGACCCGGAGCGGCGGCCGGCCGACCCGCTCCTCTTTCCCGCCACCCTGGGCTCCATGCTGACGGAGAACGTGCACCTGCCCAACCTCCTGGACATTGTCTGGCACTCCATTGGCAAATACATCTTTCCCTGGGCCGGCAAGTCCTTTGAGCGGATCAGCGGCCGCAAGCTGAGCATGCTGCTCGACGAGTCCGACGACCTGGCCCGCCGCTACCCGGCCCGGGTGGCCGAGTTGCGGCGCCACCTCGCCTCCCTGCCCCATTATGCCCTGGTGGAAAAGGCGGCCGCCCATTACTGGTCGCAGCCGGGCCTGTACGCGGATCACCTGGCGGACGGGCCCTGGGACGACGGCATGGCCGCGGCCGACCGGGAGTTCTGGCAGGAGGAGGCGCGAAACCGCTGGGTGGACGGCTGCAACATCGAGGACCGGCGCATCCTGGTCGCCGATGCCCTGTTCCGCATCATCGACATGAACTACCGGACCCCGGACCCGGCCCTGCAGGCGATCTCCGAGGCCGGGCCCTCGCCCTTTGCCCGGCAGGGCTACATCTTTCTCGGCACCTCGGACCGCGACTCGATCCTGCCCATGAACAGCGGCGACAAGGGAAAGAAGAAGGTCTTCCAGTTCCACTACCGCTATCCCCTGGTAGGCGGTCCCGCGCCCATCGGCTTCTGCGTCGACGAGCTGGTGGAGATCGCCGACGGTCTTTTCCTGGGCCAGCTCATCTACGCCACGGCCCTGGACGTGGGATTCCGCTCCTCGCTGGACCCGGCCGAGTACCGTTACCAGCTGTTCGGCTATTTCCTGCTCATGGACGACGCCTGGGAGTACCACCGCCGGGCCATTGGCCTGGACGTCTGGCAGCATGAGGCATCAACGGGGCAGGGGTAATCGCAAGGAGAACACCATGACGACAGTGACCCTGGCTGACATCAGCCTGAAGGAGCATACCCTGGAGACGCTGCCGCGCCTGGCCGAGCTGCGCCGGCAGGCCCTGGCGAGGACGCCCGAGATCTGCATCGAGCGGGCCCGCTACATCACCCGCTACCTGCAGTCCCACGACGATCCCGACGACGCGCCCGAGGTGCGGCGGGCCAAGATGGTGCGCTACTTCCTTGCCCACAAGAGCGCCCCGTTCCACGACGCCAACCTGCTCGCCGGATCCACCACCAGCAAGCCCCTGGGCGCGCCGCTCTTTCCCGAGTTCTTTGCCCTCTATATCTGGCCGGAGCTGGAGGTGGTGGGCGAGCGGAAAAAGAACCCGCAGAAACTCTCTGCCCGCGAGGCCCGGGAACTTAACTTCGAGATCTTTCCCTTCTGGATGGAGCGCAACGTCATCGAGGTGACCCGCAGCCGCTACAATAACCCTCGCTGCCTGCAGCTCTTCGAGAACCTGGTCTTTTTTATCGCCTCCAAGGCCGGCTGCATCTCCCACTGCGTGCCCTGGTACCGGACCATGCTCGAACGCGGCCTGGAGGATATCCGGGACGAGGCTAGGGCAAAGGAGGAGCGCGCCCGGCAGGCGGGGAACCGGACAGGGGCCGACTTCTACCGCGCCGTGCAGATCGCCCTGGAGGGCGTGCTGGCCCATGCCGCCAGGCTGGCCGACGAGGCCGAGCAGCGGGCCGCGAAGAGCAAGGACCCGGAGATGCGGCGCGAGTTTGCCGCCATGGCCAGGGTCTGCCGCCGGGTCCCGGCCCGGCCGGCCGAGACCTTCCGCGAGGCGCTCAACGCCATCTGGCTCTGCCAGGTCGGCATCCATGCCGAGAACATCAACATGGCCATGAGCCCGGGCCGGCTCGACCAGGTCCTCTACCCCTGGTACCGGCGCGACATCGAGGCCGGCCGCCTGGACGTGGCCCGGGCCATCGAGCTGGTCGGCTGCCTGTGGCTCAAGATCGCTGATAACGTGACCATGGTGCCCGAGGCCTCGGAGGAGATGTTCGGCGGCGCCGGCACGGTGCCGGCCATCACCCTGGGCGGGATCGACGGGCAGGGCGAGGACGCGGTCAACGATCTTACCTATGTCATGCTGCGGGCCACCGAGCTGCTCCGGATTCGCGATCCCAACGTCAATGCCCGCTATGATTACGAGAAAAATTCAAAGGCCTACTGCCGCCGCGTCTCCGAGGTGATCCTCAACACCCGCGCCGTGCCCGCCTTTTACAATGACCATGCCAATATCACCGCCCTGCTGGGCCAGGGTGAGAGCCCGGAACATGCCCGCGACTACGCCATTGTCGGCTGCGTGGAGCTGGCCAGCAACGGCCGGGACTACCCGGCCTCCAGCTCCATCATGCTCAACCTGGCCGCGCCCCTGGAGATGGCGCTCTTCAGGGGCAGGCGGCCCATCACCGGCGAGGAGCAGATCGGCCCCAGGACCCCTGACCCGGCCGGCCTGGAGAGTTTCGAGGAGTTCTGGGAGATCTTCAAGACACAGCTCGACTGGCTCATCGACCAGGCCGTGCAGCTCAACGAGCACATGGGCCATGTCCACCAGGAGATGCTGCCCTCGCCCCTGCTGTCGGCCCTGTTCCGGGGTCCGCTGGAGAAGGGGCGCGACCTGATCCACGGCGGCGCGCTCTACAACTCGTCCGGCGCCACCCACATCGGCTTTGGCGACGTGGTCGACTCCCTGAACGCCATCGAGCAGGCCGTGTTCATCGACAAAAAGTACACCTTCCGGGAGCTGCTCAACGGGGTGCGGAACGACTTTGCCGGCCCGGCGGGCGAGAAGATGCGCCAGTACCTGAAGAACCGTACCCCGAAATACGGCACCGAGGAGCCGGTGGCGCGCAAGAACGCCCGCAACCTAGTGCACCATCTCTTTACAAAGTACCAGTCCTACACCAACTACCGGGGCGGACCCTACCGGCCCTCCTACTGGACCATGACCAACCATGCCGGCCTGGGCGGCATCACCGGCGCCCTGCCACACGGCCGCAAGGCGGGACAGGTCTTCACCTCCGGCATCACGCCGGTCTCGGGCGCGGCCCCGGAGCTGACCGCCTGCCTGAACTCGGTGGCCGAGCTGGGCGGCGAGCACATCCCCGGCGGCTGGGCGCTCAACATCAAGTACACGCCCGAAAAGGACCGGGCCGCCATGGCGGAGCGGTTCGCCGAGACCATCGAGGCCTATTTCCGGGCCGGCGGCCACCAGGTGCAGTTCAACATCATGACCTACGAGATGCTGCTCGATGCCAAGAAGCACCCGGAAAAGTATCTCGAGCTGCTGGTGCGGGTCTCGGGATATTCGGCCTATTTCAAGGACCTGAACAAGATGATGCAGGATGAACTGATCACCCGCACCCAGTACGACCTGGAGGGCGGCGGGGCGGTGCCGCTGCCGCCGGAGGCGCAAGGAGAGTGATATGGCAGGCTTATTTCCCAACAAGATGGAGGAGGCGCTGTGGCGCAGGTTCAGGGACTGCTTTACCTCCGAGGTGGCCGACGATTTTCTCCAGATCCTGCTCACCCTGATGCAGGCCATGTTCGTTCTCAACCCCGACTATCGGCGCAATATCCATGGATTCAACGGACGCTACCAGTTCCGCTCCGAGGACGGCCAGGTGAGTGTGGCGGCCGTGTTTGCCGACGACCGGATGCAGGTCATCAAGGGGACCATCCCCGACCCCCACATCACGGTTATCTTCCGCAGCGGCCGCAGCCTGCTCAACTTCATCATCTCGCCCCGGCAGGATATCCTCGGCTCCATGCTGCGCCATGATGTCCGCACCGAGGGCAACCTGAACTACCTCAACAAGTTTGGTTACATGGCCAAGCACCTGCAACTGATGATGCCCCAGCTGTGACCAGGGCCCTGATCGGCAATATCGGCCGCTACAGCCTGCACGACGGTCCCGGCATCCGGACCACGGTCTTCTTCAAGGGCTGCCCCCTGCGCTGTCCCTGGTGCCATAATCCCGAACTGATGCGCCCGGAGCCGGAGATCGCCTTCACCGCCCGCAGGTGCATGGCCTGTGGCGACTGCGCCCGGGTCTGTCCCGAGCAGGCGGCATCGCTGGCCAACGGCGACCGCATCGACCGCGGCCCCTGCACCGGTTGCGGCCTCTGCGCCGATGCCTGCCCGACCAGGGCCCTGGAACGGGTGGGCCGGGAATACGGCCTGGAAGAGCTGCTGGAGGTCCTGCTCCGGGACCGGCTCTACTACGAGACCTCGAACGGCGGCATCACCCTGTCCGGCGGCGAGCCGACCCTGCAGATGGGGTTTGCCGGCCGCCTGCTGGCACGGCTGCGGCAGGAGGGGCTGCACACGGCCATGGAGACCTGCGGCCTCTTTTCCTGGGACACCTTTGCCACGGCCTGTCTGGGCAACCTGGACCTGGTACTCTACGATCTCAAGCTGGCCGACCCCCAGCACCACCGCCGACTCACCGGCCACAGCAACGGCATCATCCTGGCCAACCTGGTCCGCCTGCTGGCTGTGGAATCGGTCGAGGTCCTGGTCCGCATTCCCCTGATCCCCGGTTGCACCGCCACGGACGACAATATCGCCCGCCTGGCCGCCCTGCTCCGGACCTTGGGTGTGCGCCGTTACAGCCTGCTGCCCTACCATCCCTGGGGTCTTGCCAAGGCCCGCCGGGTGGGCCGACCGGTGCGCGCGGATCTCGCCACAACCGGCATGACCACCTCCGAGAGGAAGCGATGGCAGCGCTATTTCGGCAGCATGGAGTTTGTCGCCCCCTGAAGCGGGTCCTGCCTCCTGCCGCACTCCCGCATACAAGCCAATTCCGTCATAAACGAGAAGACCGGGATGGCGGGAAATTGAACAGTGCCAATGGCAATGCAGCTGGGAGCATTACGTGGCCCTGGCCAGCCCACAAACATACAGATCTCTGTGGTGTCTTACTCTGGTGGGGGCTGTGTACTTATTATACGAATTCATGATATCTTATTTCAGGATAGCAACAAAAAATGAGTGATATCCAGATGCTTATCCAAACATATGGCCATGGAAAACCATTGTCAAGTTGACTGAAATCAGGTAGATAATCAGAAACCAAATAATTTATTGTTGGGCCTTTCCAAAAACCTGTTTAAAATAATGAACACTGGATAGAGAATGAGCAAAAAAAACAAAAGAAAATCACCTATAATTTCAGTTCTCAATATGAAAGGTGGTGTTGGCAAAACAACCATTTCAGGTAATTTATTTCGTGAAGTATTCAGAACAAATAATATTC
>WFUT01000152.1 GCA_015484845.1 Desulfobulbaceae bacterium | reverse complement strand
GGGGATCTGCGGTTGCATGGCAGCGGCCGGGCGTGCGCGGCGATTGTCTGCAGGGGCCGCTGGTCGGCACAGGTGGACGAACTGGTCCACCTGTGCCCCCAGCGGCATTGTGGGGCGCCGCTGCAGGCGGAACGCCCGGTCTCCCGGCTACTGCAGGCCGGGCTTCGGCTTTTTCTGGCAGTCGGGGCAGATACCGGTGAATTCGACATGGTGGCCGAGGATCTGGTAGTCGGTACTCTTTGCCGCCGATTCGACCAGCGAATCGATGACCGGGATGTCGATGTCATCGACCCGGCCGCACCGGGAACAGCGGATGTGGTAGTGGTCCTCGGTGGTGGCGTCAAAGCGCTTCTGGGTGCCTCCCACTTCCAGCTTCAGGATCATGCCGTTTTCCGCCATCAGCTCGAGGTTCCGGTAGACCGTGCCCAGGCCGATGCGCGGCAGCCGCTTGCGGACCATGTCATAGAGCTCACTGGCAGTGGGGTGTGTCTTCACCTTGGCGAGTTCCTCGAGGATGATCTGGCGCTGGGTGGTCAGGCGTATCATTGGCGATGGTGCATTCATGATGATATATCTGTGCTGAGGTTAAAAAGTTATAGTACTATAAAATAATCATTCTCATATCTCAATTATACGGTTCAGCGGAATTTGTCAAGCAATAAAGTGTTACCGGATTTCTTTTTTTTCATCACTGCCTCCTGTTGCTTCGCATAGGTGTTTCAACGAGATAGGAATGAGATACCACGATGGTCCGTTGCCGGCGTGGCAGCGGCTTGTCTGTGGAAAACGACAGGTCGGCGCGGCCCACTGTCTCCATTTGCCATCGATTCGGGCAGTTAGTGCTGCACGCTGCTCCCGGCCGGGTGCGGCAGGGGGCGGCAAGGGCAGGATGCAGGTTTTATTTTTGCAACCCAGGATACAGGTCACATGCAGGTACGACACCTCGAGATCTCACCACCGCTTCTCCTTGCCCCCATGGCCGGGCTCACCCACTCGGCCCTGCGGACCCTGCTCCTCTCCTACGGTGGAGTGGGCCTGCTGTCAACGGAGATGCTTTCCGCCCGCAGCCTGCCGGTGGAGAGCGAACAGGCCTCTCCCTTCCTGGTGCGGACCGCCGGGGAGCGTCCCCTTTCCTACCAGCTTCTTCTCACCGCGGAAGAAGAGGTGGAACCGGCCGTGGAGGCCCTGCACCGTTTCGGGGCCGACGCCGTGGACCTGAATCTCGGCTGCCCGGCGCCCCGGGTCAGGAGGGCCGGCGGCGGCAGCGCCCTGATGGATGAGCCGGGCCGGGTCCGCAACCTGGTCCGCAGGGTGCGCCGGGCCACTTCCCTGCCCCTGAGCGCCAAGATCCGGCTGGGTGAGGCCCTGGACGAGGACAGGCTCACCGGTTTCTGCCGGATGCTGCAGGACGAGGGCATCGACCTGCTCACCGTCCATGCCCGTCTCCGCGGCGAATCCTTTTCCCGGAAGCCGCGCTGGCCCTGGGTGGCCAGGGTCAAGGCCGCCCTGGCCATCCCGGTGGTGGCCAACGGCGGCATCTTTTCGGTGGACGATGCCCGCAGGTGCCTGGCACAGAGCGGCGCCGACGGCCTGATGATCGGCAGGGCGGCGGCACGCTCTCCCTGGCTGTTTGCCCAGGTGGCCCGGGAGGTCTACGGGGTTGACATCCCGGAACCGTGCGTCTGCCCGCCCGTGGCCTTTGGTCGTTTTGTCACCGCCCTGCAGGAGAGGTTCCGGCCGGAACGGCGCCTGGGCCGTCTCAAGGAGTTCACCCATTACCTGGCTGCCAACTACCCCTTTGGCCACCACCTGGCAACAGCGGTCCAGAAGGCACGCTCGGTGGAGGATGCCTGGACGGCGGCCATGGCGTTCTTCCGGCGCTGCGACCAGCAGGGCCTGGCCCGCCTGGAGCAGGAGGCCGGCGGTATCGATCTGCCCGCCCCGCGCTATCCGCCGTTATCGCAACAGGGGGCGTGACCCGGAATGCCGCCGGTCCCTGCCCTTCAGCGCAGGGGCGGGTTGAAGTAACCGAACTTCAGCCAGGGGAAGCGGTGCCGCAGTTCCTGCAACCAGTTCAGCATGCCCATGGGCGGACCGCCTGGTTCGTGTTCCAGCACCTGCAGGTAGTATTCCGGGTCCATGTTCAGGTTGCGCAGCTGGATCAGGTCCGGACGGTGGCGCGCGATCAGGTCGCAGAGGGCGGCGAATTCCGCCGGGTCATCGGTGAAACCGGGCAGGATGAAGTAGTTGAGGGAAACGTGGCGGCCATGTTCCTTCATCACGTCCATGGACCTGCACACATCCTGGAAATCGAACCCCCGCGGCCGGTAATAGCGCCGGTGCAGCTCCGGCCTGGCGCTGTTCATCGAGATGCGGATCGAATCGAGCCCGGCGCCGGCCAACTGTTGCACCACCCCGGGCAGGCTGCCGTTGGTGTTGAGATTGACGGTGCCGCGATCGGTGCGGGCGCGGATCCTGTGCACGGCGCCGACCAGGGTCTTCCCCTGCAGCAGCGGCTCTCCCTCGCAGCCCTGGCCGAAGCTGACCACGGCTTGCGGCGCCCGTTCAAGGTGGGGTACGGCGATCTCGGCGATCTCGGCCGGGGTGGGGACGAACCTGATCCGGTCCTGCGTGGCCGGGCAGCAGCCGGAGGGCTGCAGGGAGATGCAGCCCACGCAGGAGGCGTTGCAGGTCGGCGAGCTGGGCAGGGGCGCCTCCCAGCGATCAAGGAAGTAGTTGCGGGCAGCCGGGCAGCCATAGGTCAGGCAGCACTTGCCCAGGTGCTGGATCAGCCTGTTGCCGGCATGGGCCCTGAGCCGGTGCCCGGTGCGGCGGCGGATCTCGTCCTGGTCAAAATTGCGGGCATCCTGGCGGGGATCCGGATCGCTGCGGAAGGCGGCGACCCAGAACCTGTCCCTGTACCAGCCCACGGCGGTGTAGGCGAACAGGGGGAGCAGGGGCGGGCGCTTCCCTGCCCCGGCAAAGGCGGCGGTCAGGATGGCGGTATGGGCCGGGGCCATGAAGGCGGCAACGGCCTGGATGGGCGCGCCGGGCTGGTAGGGGTTCTCGGCCAGGAGGGCCGGTTCGTCGCTGCCCGGCTCGAATCCCACCGGCAGCCGCCCGGGCAGGACAAAGAGTTCACTGCCCTCGGGCAGCTCGATGAGCTCCTCCTTTTTCGGCCTCCTGAAGAAGGTCCCGGCGGCGCCGGCCATCTCCAGCCCCTCGTAGTCCAGGATCTCGCCCCTGCTGTTGGCAAAGACCAGGCACGGGCTGCCGTCGGGATGAGACGGGGTCATGGCATCCTGTTTTCGGCGCCGGCCACGGCCCTAGCGCGGCCTGATCCTTGACAGCACCGAGTCAACGGCCCGGTACACGTCCAGGTCGTCGCCAAACACATCCTGGATCTTGGGATGCTCGATCAGGTCCTCGATGATGTACTGGGTGATGTAGAGGCTGATCAGGTTCGGGTCCTGGGTCAGGGTGCGGATGGGCGCGATCTTGAACTGCATGTCGAACTCCTCCATGTCGATCATGGAGCGGAGCTGGTTGGCCATGGCCTCGCGGATGGCCTGGTCCGACTGGGTCTCGATGATGTGCTCGTCGAGTAACCGCTGCACCAGGCGGGTGGCCAGTTCCTCGGCATTGTCCCTGGCCCTGGAGAGCATGTAACGCCGTTCCCTCTCCCGCTTGCGGTCGATGGCGTCAATGGTCTTGTTGGTGGTGTTGCTGGGATTGATATGGCGTGCCATGATGTCTCCTTGAATAAACAGCCGGGCGCTGCCGGCGGATCCCGCTGAACCGTTGCGGTCAGTTTCCGATGTCACTCTGGTACAGCCTCTGGAAGGAGGCGACCATCCCGGCTGTCACCCCGTTGAGCTGCAGGTCGTATCGCCGGACATACTCCGAGGCCATGCGGTGGGTGTTGAAAATGGGCACGTTCAGCCTGAGGTTGTTGATGGCCACGTCGATGTAGTGGTCCGGTCGGCCGTAGAAGGTCTCCAGGACCCTGGGCAGCAGCCGGTAGAAGGAGAGGGCGTCCTCCTCGTAGAGCAGGGTGTCCGGGTCCTCGCTCAGGCTGGCCTCCTCCACCGGCCCCTCGTAGCCGAATTTCCAGCCGGTGGCGCCATCGTGATACCCTTCCACCCACCAGCCGTCCATGACGCTGATATTGGGCACACCGTTCATGGCCGCCTTCATGCCACTGGTGCCGCTGGCCTCCAGCGGCCGCTTGGGGCTGTTGAGCCAGGCATGGACGCCGGAGACCATCATCTTGGCGATCTGCATGTCATAGCCGGGGATGAAGATCAGCTTGGCCAGGCCGTTGCTCCTGTTGTAGAGCTCCTCCTGGTTGTCGAGGATCAGCTTGAGCACCGACTTGCCCGGCTCGTCGGCCGGATGGGCCTTGCCGGCAAAGACGAAGTTGATGGGCCAGTTGCCCTGCATCAGGATGTCGGTCAGGGCCTTGATGTCATCGAAGATCAGGTCGGCCCGCTTGTAGGTGGAAAAGCGGCGCGCGAAGCCGATGGTGAAGACACCGGCCTGCAGGTCGTCGGCCTGGGGCAGGTAGGAGAGGTAGTTGGGCGGATCGATCCAGGTCTCCACCATCTGCTTGCGGTGGCTCAGCAGCATGGTGTTGACATACTCGATGAGGAAACGGTTATCCTGTTCCCAGGCCTCCTTCAGGCCGGCCCTGAAATCCGTGTTCCCTGCCAGGTCGGCCCGGGCGAAGATGCCGGGATCGTCGCGCCAGCCGTCCAGGGAGGGGCAGCGGTCAAAGACGCGGGCCCGGTTCTCGCTGATCCAGGTCAGGTGGTGCACGCCGTTGGTGATGGCGGTGATCTTGTCGGCAAAGCGGGGAAACTGTTTCCGGGTCACGTCCCGGTGCAGGCGGCTGACGCTGTTCACCGTCCGGTTGACCCGCATGGCGAGCGCGGTGAGGTTGTACTCGCCGGGTGAGTCCTCGTCCGTGGCCAGTACCTGCAGCACACGCCGGAAGGCGGGCGGGCTGATCCGGTCGTACAGGGTGCGCGAGAAACGGTCGTGCCCGGCCTTGACCGGGGTGTGGATGGTGTAGACCATCCGCTGTGAGACCCGCCGGGCAGCGGCCAGGATGTCGCCGTCGGTCATCTTTTCCCGGAAACCGTCACCCAGGGCGGCCTTGAGCTCCCGCAGGATGAGGTGGACGACCACGGTCACGCCGTGCTGTTCGTTGAGATGGATGGTGCGGGCGGTGAATCCCAGCGCCTTCATCAGGGGCAGGACGCTGGAGCCGAGCATGCGGCGCTGGTTGGCCTTCATGAGGGTGGACTCGGCGTTGTAGAGCTGGCGGGCCGCGTCCTGGATCCAGGACGGCGCATCCGGCAGGCTGTAGTCGAGCAGGAACTCGGGCACGAAGTAATCCAGCTCCTCGGCGATCTCCATCTTCATCCAGACCTGGGCCCTGACCTCCACGGGCCGGGATTCCATGTCCGTGAAGGGGACCGATATCTCCAGGGGCTGGTCGGGCCGGTCCGGGTCCCGGAGCTGGAACAGGGTCGGGGTTTTTTCCGGTTCCCAGTGGGTGGCCTGGTCGATCTGGCCCACCTTGAGGTCCACGATCTGGGAGAAGTAGCCGGCCCGGTAGAGCAGGCTGACGGCCAGCACCGGGATGTGCATGTCGGCAAAGCTCTTCAGGGTATCGCCGGCAAGCACGCCGAGGCCGCCGCTGTAGATGGGGATCTTGCGGGGACCGTGCAGGTACTTGTCCAGCAGGGCATCGAGTTGTCGGTCGCCGGTCTCGCCGATCTCCTCCTCGACGAGGAAGTCCTTGAGCGGATGGAAGACATCGGGGTCAGCGCCGATCTCCATGGTGATGTAGGCAACCGAGTTGCCATCACTGCCGCTGAGGTTTGCCCATACCCGGTCAAAGATCTCCTGGGGAACGCCGAAAAACCTGCCGAAACGGTTTCCGCACACCAGATCTTTGACTGTCTTGATCGCGATTCGTTTTTGCGCTGTCACGGTACCTGGATAAAAAAGAAGTATAATCGGGAAGGTGCGGGAGCCGGAGGGCAGGCGCCCGCCGGAAGCCTGTTGCAGGAGGCGGGTGTCTGCAATCGCCTACGGTTCCGTTCCCGTTCAAGAAAGGATATTTAGAAGGGCTGCTGTGGTTTTGCAAGCTAATTCCTTTTCAGGGAAAAAATTGTTGTATTCCTCTTCGCTTTTAGTAGAATTGTTCAGGTTGAAGGAGAGAGAGCCAAAGATGAGGAGGGTGTGATGCGAACGAACCAACCGTTGGTGCTGGCCATGATGATGGCCATCCTCTTGGGGCTTGCGCTCTCGGGTTGCGGCAAGAAGGCGCCGGTGGCGACACAGGAGGTCGCCAAGCCGGAGTCCGGGGCCATGGGGCCTGCCGAACCCCTGGAAACCGAGGTACCGGAGGGAGACACCATCATGGAGGGCCGGACCTCGGCTCCCATGTTGCCGATCTATTTTGATTTCGACTCGCCGGCCATCCGCGCCGACCAGGTGCCGCGGATCGAGACCAATGCGCAGTTTCTGAAGGATAATCCCAAGGTCAGGATCCGCATCGAGGGAAACTGCGATCCCAGGGGCACCAAGGAGTACAACCTGGCCCTGGGGGAGCGGCGGGCGCTCAGCGCCAAGAAGTACCTGGTCAACCTTGGTATTGACCCCGACCGGATATCAACCATCAGCTGGGGAGAGGAGAAGCTGCTCCTCTACGGGCATGATGAAATCTCCTGGGCACAGGACAGGCGTGATGACTTTGTCATAGTCCGCTAGTCTGGTGTCCGGAGAGAGAGGGGAACCGGATGGAGGCCGCATGCTTCTGTCCGGTTTTTATTTTCCAGGAGATCGATCCGCATCCCGGCAGCGGTTACAGGAACCGCCCGTACCGGGACGCCCTTTTCGGTTTCCCAGCAGAAAGGAGTGAACAGTGCGTTTACAGTGGAAAGTTGCTTGCATGGCCGTGGCATTGCTGACCGTGGTTTCGTTTGCCGGAAGCGCAGTCGGGGCCACGGCGACAAAGGTCGGCTTCATCAACATGCAGAAGGTCCTGGCCCGCTCCAATGCCGGCCAGAAGGCGCAGAAGGCCCTGGAAAAGAAGATGAAGGAGCTGAAGGCCTCGTTCAAGAAGGAAGAGGATGCGCTGCTTGCCCTGAAAAAGGAGATCGAAAAGAAGAGCTCGGTCTGGAGTGATGAGAAGAAACAGGAGAAGGCCATCGAGTTTCAGAAAAAGCGGCGTGACCTCGGTGCCAAGCAGGAAGACGCCAACCTGGAGCTGAAACGGCTCAGGGAAAAATACGTGGGCCCGATCCTGAAGAAACTCGAGGTGGTCATCCAGGAGGTGGCCAAGAAAGAAGGGTATACCATGATCTTTCCCCGCAGCGCCATCGTCTATGCGTCTGACAGCGTTGACCTGACCAACGAGATCATCAAGGCGCTCAATGCCAAGATGAAGTAGTTCCCCTGTCCGGAGATCCGCCCCGCGCCGCCGCGGGGCGGACCGGGCCATGCTGCCGCCTGCCGGTCCGCGCCCGGTGCCGCCGGCGCGGCCGTGTCCGCCAGTACGCCATGAATCCCCTCGAGTTCCTGAAATATACCCCCAAGACCAACTGTGGTGAGTGCGGTCATCCCACCTGTCTTGCCTTTGCCGTGGCCGTGACCAAGGGTGGTGTCGATCCCGGCCGCTGTCCCCATGTCGATCCCGCGGCCCTGCCGACCCCGGCCGGTGGCGACGGCCCCGGCCTGGAGGCGGTGGACCGCGGCCAGGAGGAGCGGGACATGGCCCTGGTCGCCCACCTCAAGTCCAAGGTCAGGGATATCGATTTCCAGGCCGCGGCCCGCGCCCTGGGCGCGCAGTGGTCCGCCACCGAGCCGCAGGTGCTGCGGTTTCGCTATCTCGGCCGGCCGGTGGTGCTGGGCAGGGATGACGTCCGCATGGACGGCGAGGAGCTGGTGGACCCGCGCGACCAGATCCTGCTCTACAACTATGTCGCCTTTGGCGGCGGCCGCGTGCCCGACGGCACCTGGGTCGGCATGGAGAGCCTGCCCAACTCGATCTCCAAGGTCCGGACCCTGGCCACCTACTGCGAGATGCGCCTGGCCGACCGGTTCAGCGGCCGGGGCGCAGCCCTGGAAGCGGCCTGCGCCCGCATCGACGGCCAGGCCGGGCCGCCCGGGCAGAGCGCCACTGTCGCCTCGGTGATTCCCGTGCTGCCGTATGTGCCCCTCTACCTGCTCTTCTGGGACCAGGAGCCGGAAGACGGCTTCGAGGCCCGGGTCAAGGTCCTCTTTGATCATCATGTCATGGACTTTCTTGATCTCGAATCCCTGGTCTTTGCCGCCGAGCGGATGGCGGACCGGCTCGTGGAGCTTGACGGAGGCGCGCAGTGAATCCCCTGCCCGAGATGGTCTCGCGCTTTGGTGATGTCCGTATCCTGGTCATCGGTGACGTGATCGTGGATCACTTTGTCTGGGGCACGGTGTCGCGCATCTCGCCCGAGGCGCCGGTGCCGGTGGTCAACGTGACCCGGGAGGAGCGGCTGCTCGGCGGCAGCGCCAATGTCCTGCGCAACATCGTGTCCCTGGGCGGCTCCGGGGCCCTGTGCGGCATCATCGGCGACGACGCCATGGGCGAGGAACTGGTCCGGCTGATGGCGGAACTGCCCGCGCCCGTGGACGGCCTGATCCGCGGCCGGCGGCCCACCACGGTGAAGACCCGGGTGGTGGCCCAGGGACAGCAGGTGGTCCGGTTCGACCGCGAGGAGACCGGCCCGCCTTCACGCGGCCCCCTGGCCCGGATGATCGCTTACCTGGAACAGCACTTGCAAGAATTCGATGCAGTGATCGTCTCCGACTACTCCAAGGGGGTGGTCAACGAACAGCTCATGATCCGGTTGCACCGGCTGCTGGCCGAGATCCGGCAACGCGGCAGGCGGCTGCCCCTGGTGGTCGATCCCAAGCCGGCCAACCTGCACCGCTTCATCGGCGCCACCGTGATCACGCCCAACCACCATGAGGCCATCCAGATGAGCGGCATGGAGATCCACGACGAACAGGGACTGCTGGCCGCTGCCCGCCAGATCCGCGAGGACATCGACTGCGAGGCCGTGCTCATCACCCGGGGCGAGGCCGGCATGGCCCTGTTCCAGGGCGAATCCCTGGTCACTATCCCCACCATGGCCAAGGAGGTCTACGACGTGACCGGGGCCGGCGACACCGTGGCCGCCACCCTGGCCCTGGGCCTTGCCGCCGGCGGCGAGGTGGCCGATGCCGCCTCCCTGGCCAACCATGCCGCCGGCATCGTGGTGGGCAAGGTCGGCACTGCCTCGGCAACCAGGGAAGAGCTCCTGGCCGCCCTGACCTGAAAAGTTTTTGCATATTCACCGGAAACCACCAGGGACGGCGCCCACACCGGGTCTGTCCACAGCACGAGAGGAGATCCATGCGGCCGCGAAGCATGACCGGTTTCGGCAGGGGCGAGGCCAGGGAGGAAGGGAGAACCTGGACCGCCGAGGTCCGGACCGTGAATCACCGTTTTCTCGATCAGCGCATCATCCTGCCCCGTTCCTTTGTTGCCCTCGAGGAGCGGGTCCGCAAGATGGTGGCCGCGCACCTGGACCGGGGCCGGGTCGAGATCTCCATCGGCCTGAGCGGCGAGGCCAGCGCCGGGCCGCTGCTGACGGTCAACTCCGAGCTGGCCGCCCAGTATCATCGCTGCCTGCGGCAGCTCTGCGACGAGCTGGAGCTCTCCACCCGCATCCAGCTCGCCGACATGCTCACGCTCCGGGACGTGATCACCCTCCAGGAGCAGGCCCCTGACCTGGATGCCGAGTGGCCCCTGGTCGGCGGGGCGGTCTCTGCCGCCCTTGCCGAGTGTGACCGGATGCGGGAGCAGGAGGGGCAGCGGTTGAAGGAGGAGCTCCTGGGCCGGCTCGATGCCTTTGCCGCCATAGTCGACACCATCGAGGAGAAGATCCCCCGGGTCCTTGCCCGGCGGCAGCAGGAGCTGCGCAACCGGGTGGAACGGCTCCTCGACGGCATGGACATCGATCCCATGCGCCTGGCCCAGGAGGCGGCGATCATGGCCGACAAGTGCGATGTCACCGAGGAGGTGGTCCGGCTGCGCAGCCACATCAGCCAGTTCCGGTCGTTTCTCGACAGTGACGAGCCGGTGGGACGGCGACTCGATTTCCTGCTCCAGGAATTCCTGCGCGAGGTCAATACCCTGGCATCCAAGATCAGCAACGGTGATATCGCCCATCTCGGGGTGGAGATGAAAAACGAGATAGAGAAGCTGCGCGAACAGGTGCAGAATATCGAGTAGGCCACCCGGCCGCCGGACCGCAACCGGCCCGGCAAGGGAGAAATCATGGACAACAGGCTCATCAACATAGGTTTTGGCAATGCAGTCAAGATCAGCCGCATCCTGGCGGTGGTGAATCCGGGTTCGTCGCCGATCCGGAAGCTCAAGGACGATGCGCGCCGGGAGAAAAAACTCATTGATGTCACCGAGGGGCGCCGCACCCGGGCCATCGTGATCCTCGATTCCGGCCACCTGGTGCTCTCCTCGGTGCAGCCGGAGACCATCAGTCAGCGGCTGGCGGCCCTGGAGGAAGACCGGCAGAAGCCGGGCAGGATGCTGGAGCGCGGCCAGGAGGCGCGCGATGGTGCGTGAGGGCATGCTGCTGGTCCTGTCTGCGCCATCTGGCTGCGGCAAGACCACGATCCTGAAGCGGGTGATGGCCGGGCTGCCCGGCCTGGTCTTTTCGGTCTCCCATACCACCCGGCCGCCCAGGCCTGGCGAGCAGGACGGCCGGGACTATCATTTTGTCGACCGGGCTGCGTTTGTGGCCATCCGCGACCGGCAGCCGTCGGGATTCCTCGAGTGGGCCGAGGTACACGGCAACCTCTACGGCACGAGCCGGGAGGAGGTCAGCCGGCTCAGGGCGCAGGGGCTTGACGTGGTCCTGGATATCGATGTCCAGGGTGCGGCCCGGGTGCGCAGGGACTGGGACCCGGTGACCGTGTTCATCGCCCCGCCCTCCCTGGCCGAGCTGGAGCGGCGGCTGCGCGGCCGGGGCACCGAGGCCGAGGAGACCATTGCCCTGCGTCTTGCCAATGCCCGCCGCGAGATGGCGGCCGCGGACGACTACCAGTACCTTGTTGTCAACGACGATCTCGATGTCGCGGTGGATGCCCTGCGCGCCATCATCGTGGCCGAGCGGTGCCGCCGTCGCCGCATGCCATCGGGCGAGACCGTGGAGCTGCGCCTGTGAGCAGCGGTCGCCGGCAAGCGGGAAAACAGCGGCCAGGGGCCGGGCCGCGGAAAGAGGAGCAGGCGGAAAGGGACCTGATCTGGGGGCTCAACAGCGTGCTCGAGGCGTTGCGGCAACCGGGATCGGTGAGCGAGATCCTGGTCCAGCGGGGCAAGGCAGGCCCCAGGATCCAGGCGATCGTCGACCGGGCGCGGCAGGACGGGGTCAGGCTCCGTTTCGTCGCGGCCGACCGCATGGGCCTGCCCGGCCGCTGCCGCCACCAGGGCGTGGTCGCCCGCCGGACAGCGGCCCGGCTCTATTCGCTGGAGGAGCTTCTCGATCACCTGGCCTCTGCCCGGCAGCCGGGCGATCCCCGCCTGTTGGTCCTCGACTCCATCCAGGATCCGCGCAACCTCGGTTCCATCCTCCGGTCCGCTGTCGCGGCCGGCTTCGGGCACGTGATCATGACCCGGGAGCGCAGTGCGCCGGTGACCGGGACCGTGGTCAGGACCTCGGCCGGCGCCGCGGCCCGCCTCTGTCTCTGCCAGGTGGTCAACCTGGCAGAGACCCTGAAGTATCTCAAGGAAAAGGGATTCTGGATCTTCGGCGCCGTGGCCTCGCCCGGGGCCACGTCCATCTACGATGCCGACTTCTCCGGTCCGGCCTGCCTGGTCATCGGCAGCGAGGGCAGGGGCATCCGGCCGCTGGTGCAGCGCCAGTGCGACCACCTGGTCACCATTCCCATGCGCGCCGAGATGGACTCCCTCAATGCCTCGGTGGCTGCCGCCATTATCATGTTCGAGATGGTCCGTCCCCGCTGACACGTGGGGGCAATGGGCCGCTTCTGTTTGACTTTTCTGTCTATTCCGGCATATATTGTCAGGTATACCATGGAAAGATAAAGCCACGCCGGTCATGCCGGCACGGAAAGCCACGGGTCTGCTGCAGACAGCCGGGTTGCCTTTCGCCATGCGAGGGCCCCGGCTTTTTTTGTCGGCACACGGATGATCAACAGGAGGGGAGGTGATGGTTATGAGCAGTCGCATCCATGAAGGTGGCAGGATAATGGTCATCGCTCTTCTTGCCGGGACCCTTCTTCTGCCCGGCGCCCGCGCCCTGGCCGGGGAACTGCTGCCCTTTCCGGCAGCGCCGTCCCTGCGGCAGCCTGCCCGGGAAGCGCCCTACCTGGCGAGGTACAGGAAGAAGATCCGTCCCCTGCGGTGCAGGGAGCTGCAGGACCTGCGCGACGGACTGCTGCGCAAGGTACGGGCCGCCACCGGCCGGGATCGCCGGTACTACATGAGCCTGGTCCACGTGGTGGATGATGTCAGGGACAGCAAGACCTGTCCCTGAGGGAAACAGGGCTGGATTGCGAGGGAGGTGACGCGATGGTGGCATCCGGAAAAACGGTATGGCTGCTGGCCCTGGTCCTGCTGCTCCTGCCCCTGGGGGCATGGAGCGGCGAGCCGGAGCCGCTGCCGGACAGCAGGGTGGAGCAGGCGCTCCGAACAGCGGACGAGATGAGGCCCGGGGCAGAGGCGGCCGCGGAGCAGGAAAGGGTGACCGCGGCCGAGTTCCGGGTCATGCAGGAGAAGCACAAGGTCTACCTGCTCCTTGGCCTGCTCGTGGTCACGCCGATCTTTCTCTTTCTCGAGCTGTGCTACATCAAGAGCACCTCGTACACGGCGGAGAACGTGGTCAACGGCACCGGCCTGGTCCTGATTATCCAGGCCACCCTGCTCGTGGTGATCGCCTCGCCGACCAGCGAGCAGCTCACCGCGGCCATCGGCGTGCTGGGCGCCATTGCCGGTTACCTGTTCGGCTCCACCAGGCGGCAGGCCGATACGGGCAGGAAGGAGCACGCCGGCAAGACTGAAGGCTGAAGGCAAGCCTACTTTTTTTTCATCTGCGCCTTGAGCAGGTCGCCCAGGGTGCCCATGGAACGGGGCCTGGTATCGCGCGCCTGCGGGATCTCCTCTTCGGCCGCATCGTTCCCGGCATAGTCCTCGGGCACCAGGGAGATGCGCCGCTGTTCCGGGTCCAGGCCGTCGATGCGGACGGTGATCTCCTGGCCGGCCTCCAGTACCTCGCGCGGATGGTTGATGCGGCGTCCGGCCCCGAGCTTGGAGATGTGGAGCAACCCGTCCACGCCAGGCTCCAGGGTGACAAAGGCGCCAAAGGCGGCCAGGCGCGAGACCCTTGCCCGGTGCACGGAGCCGACCGGGTAGTTCTCCTGTACCCTGTCCCACGGGTTTTCCGTGGTTTCGCGCAGGCTGAGGGATATGCGGTCGTTCTCCCAGTCCAGCCGCTTGACGACCACCTCCACCTCCTGGCCGCGGCTGAGGATGTCGTCCACCCGCTCGGTCTGGCCCCAGGCCATCTCCGAGATCGGGATCAGGCCGTCAACCCCGCCCAGGTCGACAAAGGCACCAAAGTCGCGGATCGAGGTGACCGTCCCCCTGACCTGCATGCCCTCCTCCAGGCTCTGCTGCAGTTCCTCCCGCTGCCGGGCCCGCTCCTCCTCCAGGATGGCCCGGGCCGAGACGATGATGTTGCGGCCGTTGCCGGAGAATTCGATGATCCGGAAGGAAAAGGTCCTGTCCAGGTACTCTTCCGGGTCCTCGACCCTGCGGACATCCATCTGCGAGTAGGGGCAGAAGGCCCGCTGGCCCGCCATGGTGACCGAGAAGCCGCCCTTGACCTCGCCGGTGACCTTTCCCTCCACCGGGATGCCGGAATGGAAGGCGTCCTCCAGTTCCTGCAGCGACGCCTGGCCGGAGCCGATCCTGGTGGTGAAGATCATCTCGCCGCCGCGCCGGGAGAGAAGAAACACCTCGATGGTATCCCCGGGGCGTATGGTCAGCTCGCCCTCGCTGTTGCGGACCTCGGCCGCGCTCATTACGCCCTCGCTCTTGAGCCCCACGTCAAGAAAGACATTCTCGCCGTCGATTCCGGCGACAGTGGCCCTGACCCGGTCGCCCGGCTGCAGTTTGCCGCGGCCGATGTTCCTGGTGTCAAACAGTTCTTCGAATCGTTCCTGTGTCATGGTCGTTTGCCGGTGCAGAGGTTTGAACCTCGATCCTGTCCTTCGAAGATGAAGAAAAAGATTCCTGCATCCCCTGCAAAATTGCCAATTGCAGGATTGAGGTTGAAAAAATTCTTTATTCGTCCAGGCGCAGCCGCTCTCCCACCTCGATCCTGCGGACCGAGAGGTCATCGGCGTCGAGCAGCATGAAGCCGGGCGCCATGTCCTTGCCCAGGAGGTCACCGGGATTGACCAGCAGGCAGTCGCCGATCCGTTCCGTGGCCGCGATGTGGTTGTGTCCGCAGCAGACGACATCGTAGCTGCCGGTCAGGGCCAGGCCCCGGGCCAGGGCAGGGTAGTGGAAAAAACCGATCCTGAGCCCGCCGGCCTCGATCTCGCCCTGGACCCCGTGGTGCCGGATGTTGTCGAACATGGTCTCGCAGCGGCTGGAGATCAGGTGCTGGTCACCGGCGTTGTTGCCGTAGATCAGGTGGACCGGCCCGGCAAAGCGGTGCAGTTGCGGCAGCATGAAGGGTGAGATCAGGTCGCCGCAGTGGATGAGCAGGCTCGCGCCCAGCTCTGTTGCCCGGTTCACGGCCCGGCGCAGGTTGGGGATGTGGTCGTGGCTGTCGGAGAGGATGGCGATCTTCATTGCAGTTTGTCAGAAAACGGAAAAAACAGGGACAGATGATCTTCCTTGTCACGGGATCCTGCCTGCTGCCGGGCGGCTGTCGTGGCATGGCCTGCGATGCCTGCGGTGGTCCTTCTCCGGGACCGGCGCTACCCCCTGCCGCGGCCATGGAGCCCTTGCCGGTCTAGTGCAGCCGCACGGCCAGGGCCAGGCAGGAGTGGGCGTCGCTGTAGAGCAGCCGTTTCTCTTCCAGGTCCGCGAGAAAGGCGGCAAGCTGCTCCTCTTTAACCCGGTTGAAGGTGTGCAGCAACTGCTTTTTTGATACCGGTTCTTCGCAGGCCAGGTAGATCTTCCTGGACAGTCCCCGCAGCCTGTGGTGCAGGGTCGCTCCGCCGGGGACCTCCTGGCGGATGATGAGAAAGTCGCCGCCGTCGCGATAGGAGAGCGGCGGCAGGGAGGGATTGTCCCGGTGGCGGTGGAACTCGGACCAGGCCCTGAGCTGCTGCCGCACCGGCCGCCAGAGCCGTTTCTGGAGACCACGGTCGCCGCGGTAGGACCTGATGAGCAGGTCGAGCCGTTCCAGGATCCGGGCCGGGAAGAGCCTGCGGTTGGCCGGGTGGTGGAAGGTGGCCCGGATACCGTAGTCGCCGGGCCGGCAGCATACCGGGCTGCCGTGGCCCAGGAAGAAACCTGCCGCCTTGAGCGGCCGAAAGGGAAGGACAAGGGCCAGCACGGCCAGGGTCTCCCTGACCTCCTCGCCGGTGGAGCCGGGAAATTCCAGGATCAGGTTGCCCTCCAGCTCCATGCCCGCTGCCTGGGCAAACTTCATTGCCGCCACGTTGTCCATCACTGTCACGCCCTTGTCCATGCGGGCCAGCAGGGACCCGGACAGGGCCTCGATACCCACCTGCACGCTGCGCAGGCCGCCGCGGCGGTAGATCTGCCAGGTCTCCATCTTCTTCAGGGCCCGGATCTCGGCAAAGAAAAAGATATCCCCGCCATAACCGGCCATGTCCAGGAAGAACCGTTCCGCCTCGCGCAGGGGCAGGGCATTGTCGGTAAAGGTGAAGTCGAGACACTGGTGCCGATTCTTGAGATGGGCCAGCTCCGCCAGCATGCGGGCGTGGTTCTTGTACCGGTAGCCGTGCCACTGCAGGTTGAGGTTGCAGAAGGCGCACCGGTTCCACCAGCAACCGCGGGAAAATTCCAGGGGCAGCAGCGGGATGAAGGGCAGGGAGACCTCCTGCAGTTCGCGGAAGTAGTCGTCAAAGTCCGGGTAGGGCAGGGAGTTGATATCCCGGATCTCGGCGGCCGGCGTCCCCTCGCCCTGGCCTGTCCGGCCGGGATCGTCCCAGCCCAGGACGCTGCGGCCGGGAAAGGCGCACCGGCCCGCCAGGAAGCGGACCAGCCCGTAGAGGGGCTGCTCGCCCTCGCCGGTGATCACAAAGTCGATCTCGGTAAAGACGCGGACAAGGGATCTGCCCAGCTCGGCGGTGCAGGTGGAGCCGCCAAAGACAATGGGCAGGTCGGGGTACCGCGCCTTGATGAGCCGGGCCGCAAACAGGGAGGCAAGCAGCTGGCTGAAGCAGACAGAGAAGCCGAGCAGGGTCGTCCCTTCCAGGTCCAGCTCCTCCAGCCACTGCTCTGTGACTTCCCTGATGGTGGCCTGCAGTTTGCCATAATCCGGGCATTGCCGGCCTGCCAGTTCCTGGCGGAAGAGTTTCTCCGCCTGTTCTGCCTGGCCGGGAAAGAGCAGGCCGCTGAAGAGGGCCTCGCCGGCCCACGGGCTTTCCGAGACCGCGCGGTAGGTATCGGCGCCGATGGCCTCGGCGATGCGGAGATAGGGGTGACAGGTGTGGACCGTGATCCTGTCCGGCCGGGAGCAGAGAAAACCCTTCAGGGCCCCGAGCTGGATGGAGGGACGGTTGAAGATCGCCCAGGGCATGGAGACCAGGGTAACGTGCATTCCGTTCATGGTCTGGTCCGCCGGTGGTGCGGCCCGGTCGCTGCTGGCGTCCACCTGCCGCTCACCTGGTGATGATCTCGGTGCCCGGCTGCAGGTGCAGGTCCAGCACCTTGCGGACCTGGTCCGGATCATTGACGTTTATGGTGTTGATGCGTATGTCGGTGAAGGTGAGCTCGGTGATGGCGTCGAAATAGTCCTCCATGACCAGTCGGTGGATGAGGAGCTTGTCATCCACCCAGATCTGCACGGCCCTGACCTGGGCATCCGGCTTCCTCGGGAGGAGGCGGACAGCGCGCAGGGACGTGTCGGCCAGGGAGAAGACAAAGCGCGCATCCGGTGGCGCGGCCTTGAAGTCGTCGAGCAGGTCCCTGGTGCCGGCGAAAAAGGCATAGGTGATGTCGTTGTTCAGTTCCCTGGCCGGGGTGATGATGAGCTGGCGCTCGCTGGCGTTGTAGATGGAGAGCTCGCGGCCGTCGTTGAGGATCACCTGCCTGTCAGGGGCAGTGTAGTTCCAGCGCATCACGGGGCGGGGCAGGGGGCTTTTCCTGCTGCGGCTGTTTGCCGTCGGCCGCAGAAAGATGGCGTTGCCGCGGCCCCGACGTTCTCTGCCACCGCTGCGGGTCACCTGGCTGAAATTGAAGCGCAGGCTGTTGACGCCGCGGTACTTTTCCTGCAGCCTTGTCACCAGTTGGTGCGGCGTGCTGCTGCCTGCCGGTGGTCCGGCAGCCACGGCCGGGGCAAGGAAGACGAACAGCAGGACAAGCTGCAGGGCGGCCATGGCCGCGCAGGTCCGGGGCCAGGCAGGACCGGGGCGGCTTTTTCCTGCGGATCGGAGGGAAGGATCTTGCCTTTTCGGGTAGGCTCTGGTATCAGACATCGGTTTTTTCCAGGGTTATCGGACGACCGAAGATGGTTCGTGCCAGGTTCTGCACGGCCTCGGTCGAGTCGGAGACAAAAAAACGGCTTTCTGCGTCGGGCCGCTGGAGGCGCCTGCGCAGACCGGGGTGGTGCTCGAGATAGTCTTGCAGGGAACGGGCCACCTCGATGGAGGAATCGATCAGGGATACCCGTCGCCCGATCCGCGGCCCGATCAGGTGGCGGAGCAGGGGATAGTGGGTGCAGCCCAGCACCAGGGTGTCGATCTGCCGGCTGCGCAGCGGATGCAGGTACTTGCGCAGGATCATCTTGGTCTCGCGCCGGTTGAGCCATCCCTCCTCCACCAGGGGAACGAGCAGGGGACAGGCCTGGCTGTAGACACGGTGTCCGGGGGCCATTGCCAGGATGCTCTCTTCGTAGACCCCGCTCTTCACCGTCGCCCTGGTGCCGATGACGCCGATCCTGCCGTTTCGGCTCACCTGCACCGCCCTGGCCGTTGCCGGGCCGATGACATCCAGCACCGGTACCCGGTAGTGACGGCGCAGGCTATGGGCAGCGGTGCTCGCGGCGGAGTTGCAGGCGATGATGATCAGCTCGCAGCCCTGCGCCAGGAGGAAGTCCGTGTTGCGGTGCGAATAGCGGATGATGGTCTCGGGGCTCTTGGAGCCATAGGGAGTCCTGGCGATGTCGCCAAAGTAGACCAGGGGATAGCCCGGACAGAGTTGCTCCACGGCGCGGGCAACGGTCATGCCGCCGACACCGGAATCGAAAATTCCTATCATTGGTTCAGGAGGAGAAGAACATACCTGTCCGGCGCCAGGGCCGGACATGCGCAAAACGGCGGGATATCCCTGGTCCGGGGACAGGGTATCCCGCCGTGGCTGCTGGTCTCTGGTGGATGGTACTGCTACTTTTTCTTCTTGGAGCGGGCGGCGATGGCCTTGCGCAGGTTCTCGGGAAGGCCCCGTTCCTTGCCGGACTTGGAGCGCCGTTCGGAGAGGGACTTGGCACACAGCGGCTGCCGGGCCGAAAAGCCGTATTTTTTCCGGTACTCCTTGGGCGTCAGGTCGTGGGACTTGAGATGCTTGGGCGAGAGCATCTTGAACTCCTGGCCGCATTCGAGGCAGACCACCTTGTTCTTCTGGATGGAACGTTTGGGATCCATGAAGGGTTTTTTCTCGCCACCTTCCATGAGCTGGCCGGAGACCTCGTTCTCCTGCAGGGCCTTGAGCGTCTGAAAGGTGTCATGGAGAGCGGCCTTGATCTCGTCGGTGGACATCTCTCTGGTGCTGATTTGCGACTGGACAATCTCTGCTGTCATCTCAACAAGGGTTTTCGTCATTTTTGTTTCTCCTGTCTATGAAGTAAAAAAGAACACAGTTATTTGCTTTTGCTGTTTTTCTGCAGCCTGTGCCATGAATCGGCGTTGGCATGAGGTATGCCATCCAGTGTATCTCTTTCCTGGATTTTATTTCAGGCAAAAGAAACCATTTCATAAAAAATAATGATGATTGGTGAGGGCGCGGGAATGATCCTGTCCCTGACTGAATGGCGGCCAGCCCCATGTCATGGCATCCTCTGCATAATTCAGGATAACTATAGGACAGGAGTAAACGTAATGCAATTTTTTTTGTCGGATATTGTCGAAAAAAAATCAGTGCACTATTGGCCGTGCACCATGGTCGCCGTTGATTCCTGTTCTTCACCTTATTGGTGAAACTGTATCTCTTCGGACAGGTCCTGCTCAGTTGATTTTCCTTCGTTGCAGTTTTTTTCAGCAGGTGAAGTCCGTGCCGTCAATATTGTTGCACCTGGATCCTGCAACCGGCAATTTTGCCGGAGACGCGGAGTAACAAGGGGTTGACCGTATGAAAATGCTTTAACTTCTTGATATGAAACCAGAATTTGTGAAGCCACCAGCCCCGGAGGGCGGGAAAGCGGAGAAAAAATTCTCTCGTCCGGCCGGTGAGTCAAAAAAAAACGACTACGTTGAGACACTGCATGCTCCCGCAGGGCGGGCGCCGCCACCAGTGAAGATGGGCAGCAGCCATTCCGTGACACCGCAGAGGGATGTCACGGGGTATGGGGTGGCGGCCGGAGCCCGGGGTGGATCCCGGCGGATGGTTGCTCTTGTTACCCCGCTCTGCGGTGCAACATCTCACCAGGCGCTCTGCGCCATTTTCGGATAATTCATCTTCCCGTGGCCGTACCCCCGGCACGGGGCATACCATTTTACCGGGAGGCGGGGCCGGGCTCCGCGGTTGACAGCGGCCGGGGGCAGTATTATTGTAGGTGGCAGCAAGGATATTGCATTGTTGTTAATTTCCTGTTTTTCCCGGGAAAGCTGCCTTCTCTCCGGCCCCATTTTCGGGGTTGCGTCTTTTTGGGGGACAGCTTGCCCTGAAAACAGCAGCCGGAGGGCGGACGCCAAGAGCGGCGTAAACAACCAACCTCCGGGGGCTGTTCCAACCCCGTGACATCACTTTGCGGTGTCACGCGAAGAATGCTGCCCGTTTTTCATTGAAGGTCGTGCTCCCCCGCGGGCATGAGGGGGTTGGATTTTTTTGCATTTTATTTTTATAACTTTGGTTATGGCTGCGAGGTCGGTTGCGCAGTCATGTTGGTTGAAGAGGTGGTGTTATGCCGGTCTACGAGTATGAATGTTCGGAATGCGAAAAGGTCTTCGAGGTACAGCAGAGGATCACGGATGATCCCCTTGCCGAATGTCCCGAATGCGGTGGCAAGGTGAAGAAGCTGATCTCGAGAAGTTCGTTTCAGCTCAAGGGCGGCGGCTGGTATGCCGACGGCTACAGCGGACCGTCCAATGGCAACGGGAATGGCAAGAAGACAAAGGACAACGGCTCCGGCAAGAAGGAGTCAGCATCGACGCCACCCTGCCAGGGAGGAGGCGGGACCTGCAAGCAGTGCCCGGCCTCGGCCTGATCCCGGCCGGCATCCGGGAAGCGCCGGCATGCGGGGCTGATGTCGATACCTCCCGGGCGGCGTGGGGAGATTACAGGGAAAAAAACCGGCCTTGGGCCGGGTTTTTTTTATTGGCCGCCTGGAAGGAAGCGGTCAGGCCGGGTCACTTCCTGGTGATGATGGCCATGGCGTCGCCGTAGCTGAAGAAGCGGTACCCCTCCCGCACGGCCTCCTGGTAGCTGGCAAGGATGCGGCGCCGGCCGGCCAGGGCCGAGACCAGGAACAGGAGGGAGGAGCGCGGCAGGTGAAAGTTGGTGATCAGGTTGTCCACCACCCGGAAGGTGTGGCCGGGATAAATGAACAGGTCGCAGAAGTCCTGTACCGGCCGCACCCACCCCTCCCGGTCCGCGGCAAACTCCAGGGTCCGCGCCGTGGTCGTGCCCACCGCCCATACCCGGTTGCCGCTCTCCCTGGTCCGGTTGATCGTGTTCGCCGTCTCCCGGTCCAGGTGCACATACTCGCTGTGGATGGCGTGGTGGCGGATATCCTCGCTCCGCACCGGGGCGAATGTTCCGTAGCCCACGTGCAGGGTGACACTGGCCGTGGTCACGCCCAGCTCCCGTATATGCGCCAGCAGGGCGTCGCTGAAGTGGAGGCCGGCCGTGGGCGCGGCCACGGACCCGGTCTCCCGCGCATAACGGGTCTGGTAGCGGCGCCGGTCCTCGTCGGTACTGCCGCCCGGCCGCCTGATGTAGGGCGGCAGCGGCACCTGGCCATGTTGCGCCAGCAGCGCCTCCAGGTCTTCCCCCTTTCCGGGCCGGTACCTGAGCCGGACCCTGACCTTGCCGTCCTGGCGCAGTTCCTCGACAACAGCCTGCAGCCGCTCGCCGAACAGGAGCCGGGCCCCGGGCCGGGGACGTTTCGAGCTCTTGACCAGGGCGAGGACCCGGGTCTCCTGCCAGCCGGGCTCCTCCGGGCAGGGCCCGTTCTCTCCCGGATAGTGCAGCAGCAGCATCTCCACGCGGCCGCCGCTCTCCTTGCGTCCCTGCAGCCGGGCCGGAAAGACGCGGCTGTTGTTGACGACCAGGAGATCGCCTGGCCGGAGAATGTCCGTTATCTCGTGAAAACGGCGGTGCTCCAGGGCACCGGTGACAGCATCGAGCACCATGAGGCGGGACAGGTCGCGGCGGGCCGCCGGCTGCTGGGCAATGCATTCCGGCGGCAGGTGGTAGTCGTATGCTGCAAGTCGAAAGTCGTCATCCATTGATCCGGAATTCTCTTTTTTCTCCTGGTCGGGAAAGGAGTGCCCGACAGGTGGCCGTGGCAGGGGAGGCCGCTGGCAGGTCCCCCGGATTCCTTCCCGTGAATTGGTTGCAAACCAGCATAACCTATTTTAGAGTAGCGCGGAAGTGAATGACCTGAATCCTGCAACCGGCAGGCTTCCCGGAGCTGCGTAAGATCTTTTCTTCGTTTTCGAGGTGCTGGGTTTGGCAATGAGGAGACCCTCCCGGAAACGGCCGCGTCGCACGGCACCTGCATTCGACGACGCCTGCCGGCGGGGACGGGGTGCCGCTGTCTTCGCCTGCCCTGTACCCTGTTGCTGACCATGTACCTGCTGACCGCTGCCACCAGCTTCGAGATGGACGCCTTCCGGAACCACGTCTCCGGCAGTGACGGCAATCTCCTGGTCACCGGCATGGGCCCCATGGAGACGGCCCTGCGCCTGGCGCGGTGCCTGGAGGGCCGGCAGGGGAACCTCCGGGGTGTTATCAATTTCGGGGTGGCCGGCGCCTACCGCTATCCCGGCCAGGAACAGGCCGCGGCCCTCCTGGATATCTGCCTTGCCGAGCGTGAGGTCCTGGGCGATTTCGGGATCTGCCTGCAGGGGGAGATCGAGCAGTTCGGCGATCACCTGCAGGAGATCCCTGTCTTTCCCATGGACCCCTCCCTGCTGGCTGGCAGCCGGCGCGTGCTTGCCGGGCACGGGTTGTCCTGCCGGACCGGTGTCTTTGTCACGGTCAACTGCGCCTCCGGCACCCTGGCACGGGGGAGCATGTTGGGGCGGATGCACAACGGCCTGTGTGAAAACATGGAGGGTGCGGCCGTGGCCCGGGTCTGCCGGGAGTTTGCCCTGCCCTGCCTCGAGATCCGCTGTATAAGCAACCTGGTCGAAGACCGCGATCCGTCCGGCTGGCAGCTTAACCGGGCCTGTCAGCTTGCCGGCAGGGCCGCGGCCCTGGTCGCCCGCCACCTGGAGCAGCACCATGACTGAGCTGAGTATCGGCTATTCACCCTGTCCCAACGACACCTTTATCTTCCATGCCCTGGTCCACGGAGGCATTGACACGGAATGCCATTTTGTGCCCCCGGTGCTGGAGGACGTGGAGACCCTGAACCGATGGGCCCTGGAGGCCAGGCTCGATGTCAGCAAGCTCTCCTTCCACGCCCTGGGCCATGTCCTGGACCGCTACGTGATGCTGCGCTCGGGCGCGGCCCTGGGCCGGGGCTGTGGTCCGCTCCTGGTGACGACCCCGGAGCGGGCCGGCCAGGACCCGGCCGGCTGGCGCATCGCGGTTCCGGGCGAGTTCACCACAGCGGCCCTGCTCCTGGCCCTCTATGCCCCCGGACACGGGCGGACCGAGGTGATGCGTTTTGACACCATCATGGCCGCGGTACGCGCGGGCCGGGTGGATGCCGGCGTGATCATCCACGAGGGCCGGTTCACCTATCGCGACCAGGGGTTGCGGTGTGTCCGCGATCTTGGCCAGTGGTGGGAGGAGGACACGGGCCTGCCCATCCCCCTGGGCTGCATCGCGGCCCGGCGCAGCCTCCCTGCCGGGCTCGTGGCGGAGATCGAACAGGCCATCCGCGCCTCCATCCTGGCCGCCCGCGCAGCGCCCGCCGCCAGCCTGCCCTACATCCGCCAGCATGCCCAGGAACTGGACCAGGAGGTGGTCCGCAGCCACATCGATCTCTATGTCAACGATTTTTCCGTCGATCTTGGCGAAGAAGGTGTGGCGGCGGTGCGGGAACTGTTGCGCCGCGGCCGCCGGGCCGGGATCTTTCCTGCCACGGCCCGCCTGGAGGAAGGATGGTGATGGCGGCGGACAGCGGCGAGCAGGCCCTGGCCCGCCTGCGGCAATTGCCGGTGCTGGGGATCTGCGGCTGCAGCGGCGCCGGCAAGACCACCCTCATCGAGGCCCTGCTGCCCCTGCTCCTGGCCAGGGGCCTCCGGGTGGCCGTGGTCAAGCACGATGCCCACAATGTCCGCATCGACCGGCCGGGCAAGGACAGCGACCGGCTGTTCCGGGCCGGCGCCGACATCTCCCTGTTCGGCGAGGAGCGGTTTTGCCGCTGGCACCGGGACGAGGGAGGATTTGCCGACTATCTCGTCCGCCTCTGTCTCCGCTATGACCTGGTCCTGGTGGAGGGCCATGCCCGCACCGCGGTCCCCAAGGTCTGGCTTCTCGGCAAGGGCTTTGGTGAGCCGCCGCCGGGTAGGGGCGAGATCCTGGCCGTCTTTTCCCGTCCCGGTCCGCAGCCCGGCGCCATGCTGGCCTGGATCGAGGAGTGGCTGGCCGGCCAGGCACGCGGGGGGACGCCCTGGGGCTGCGTGCTCATCGGCGGCCGCAGCCGGCGCATGGGCTTTCCCAAGCATCTCATCAAGGAACATGGCCGGACCTGGCTCGAGACCACGGTGGCCCGGCTGGCCGGGGTGACGGAGCAGGTGGTCCTGGCTGGCGGCGGCACGGTGCCCGCCTCCCTGGCCGACCTGGCCAGGGTACCCGATGTGAGGGGCCTGGCCGGGCCCCTGGCCGGCATCCTCGCCGTCATGCGCTGGCAGCCCGATGCCTCCTGGCTGGTCACGGCCTGTGACCAGCCCGATATCCATGGCCATGCCCTGCAGTGGCTCCTGGACCAGCGCGGGCCCGGCACCTGGGCCGTGCTGCCCGACCTGGAGGGCAGGGGACGGCTGGAGCCACTCCTGGCCTTCTACGACTCCCGCTGCCGCAACCACCTGGAGGCCCTGGCCCGGGCCAGCGAGCTGCGCATCAGCAGGCTGGCCGGCCGGCACGGCGTCCGCACCCCGCAGCCCCCTGCCGAACTGCATGATGCCTGGCGCAATGTCAATACCCCGGATGAGCTGAAGGACCGCGGCTAAAGTTCAGTCGAACCGCAGCAGCCGGGCCAGGTGCTCGCGGCTGAGCCGCTTGAGGATCGAGCCGTCGTCCTCCTGGATCAGGTCAGCGGCCAGGATCTTTTTTTCCTCGATGATCCGGTGGATCTTCTCTTCCAGGGTGCCCTCGGTGATCAGCCGGTAGACCTGGACCGGCCTCTTCTGGCCCATGCGGTGGACACGGGCCGTGGCCTGCTCTTCCCGGGCCGGGTTCCACCAGCGGTCATAGTGGATCACCACCTGGGCGCCGGTGAGATCGATCCCCGTGCCGCCGGCCAGCAGGCTGGCGCAGCAGACCCGCAGCTCTTCCCGGCTGTTGAAGGCCTGGATGCGGCTGTTCCGTTCCCGGGCCGGCACACTGCCCCTGATGGCGATGTGGCCCGTGCCCTGGTCGGCAAGCCAGGCCTCCATGATGTCGAGCATGGTGGTGAACTGGCTGAAGACCACCACCTTGAGCCCGGCCTGCAGGCACTGCCCGAGCAGGTTCCGGAACTCGTCCCACTTGCCGCTCCTGTACCGGTCCCAGTCCGTGCATCCCTTGAGCTGGCAGAGGTGGTTGCAGATCTGCTTGAGGCGGGTGATGGTGGTCAGGATGTGGGAATAATCCTCCAGCGCCTCGCCGGCCAGCAGCTCGTCCACCAGGCCGCGGGCCTGTTCCACCACCTGTCGGTAGGCCGCCACCTGGTCGTCGGAGAGCTGGCAGAGCAGGATATCCTCGCTCCGCTCCGGCAGCTCGCCCAGTACCTGCTGCCGGGTGCGGCGCAGGATAAAGGGCGAGACGATCCTGGCCAGTTCCTGTCGTTCCTCCCGGCTCTCCACCAGCCTGAAGCGCTGGCGCAGGCCCGGCTGGCGGAACAGGGCGGGCAGGCAGAGGCGGAGCAGGTGCTCCAGCTCGCGGACGTTGTTTTCCACCGGCGTGCCGGTGAGGCCAATGACCGCCTCGGCCCGCAGCCGGGCAGCGGCCTGGAACACGGCCGTGTTCCGGTTCTTCAGGTGCTGCATCTCGTCGAACAGGACCAGGCGGAAGGAGATGTCGGTCAGCAGGTCGGCGTCCGAGCGCAGCACGCCATAGGTGGTGACCACGAGCCGCGCCGATTGCAGGAGCGTGGCGTCGCGGCCCTGGCCGTGGTGAACCAGCATCTCCAGGCCGGGAAAGAAGGCCTGCTGTTTTTCCGGCCAGTGATAGAGGACCGAGGCCGGGCAGACGATAAGGAACCTGCTCTCGCTGTCTTCTTCGGCCAGCAGCCGGACCAGGGCCAGGGCCTGGTGGGTCTTGCCCAACCCCATGTCGTCGGCCAGGATGCCGCCCAGGCGGTACCTGCCCAGGCGGTAGAGCCAGCGTACGCCGTGGCGCTGGTAGTCCCGCAGGTGTTCCGGCATCCGTTCCCCGGAGGGAACAGCGGCATCATCCATGCCGGCGAGGATGTCCGAGGCCTGGCGCTGCTGCTTCTCCAGGACCGTCTGTACCTGCGCGCCCAGGAGGAGCAGTTCGTCGCGGCGCAGCCGGATCCGGGCCGGGCCGTCGCCCTCGGCCGGCAGGATACGCTCCCTGCCAAGCTGGTGGAACCACGCCAGGGGCGAGTCGGCCAGGCGCAGGCTGGTGGCGCCGGGCAGCATCTTCTTTCCTTGCTCCGAGGCCTGGAGCAGGTCCTGCAAGCGGATCCTGCGATTGCCCAGGTCATACCAGCCGGCCAGGTAGCACCAGTCATCGTCTACCTCCATGCTGTCGACAAGGAGCCGCCTGGGCCGGTCGACGATGCGCATCTCCAGGATCTCGCTGTCCACCCGGTGCCGTTCCAGGCGCAGGCTGACACGGTTGGCGGCAAGAAACTCCTCGATCCGCTCCGGCGGCACGGTGAAGCCGGCGCCATGGTCGGCGCCATCCCCCGGCCCGGCCAGGTCGAAGAGCGAGGCCTGCCGGGGGTGTCCTTCCCGGATGCGTTGCTCCAGGGGAACGTTTTCCAGGGAGACAAAGTGGCCGTCCACCAGGTAGCGGGTGCCGTAGCGGTACTGGTCGAGTTCGGCCAGGGCGATCTCGCGGCCGTTGGCCAGGCGGCAGAGGTGGACCACCCGGATGGAGCCGTCGTCCTGGAGCCGGACCTCGGAGAACTGGCTCGCAACGGACTGGCCCGGGGCATTGTCGTGGGTGAGATCAATGCCCTGCAGGAGTTCCCAGGTGTGCTGCCGCGGCGGGACCAGGCGTAACATCTCCCTTTTCGCCCCGGCCAGGGTGAGGAGAAAGTTCTCTTCTCCCTGCTGCTCCAGGCTCAGCTCCCCGGCCGGGACCTGGAGAAAGAAGAGCCGCGCCAGGTCCATCCACAGGGAACCATCCATGACCTGCCGCTTGCTCGACATGCCGTGTTCGTTCATTGTCTGCTCGTTGTCCGTGGCCTCTGCCTGCCTGAGCCTGTCGCGGAGCCGGGCCAGGGCCGGGGCCGGGGGATGGTCCAGCGCAAGCAGGCGGGGATGGAGCATGGCCAGCTCCATGGCGGCAGCCTCTGAAAGCCGGACCCGGAGCAGGGGCGGGTTGTCCGCTCCTGCGCGCAGGATATACCCCGTGTCACCGGCCTCCAGTTGCAAGCCCTCCTGTCCCGGCCGGGCGTGGCTGCAGAGCCACTTTCCGATCACTTGCCACTTCGAGTCGGCAAAGGCCATGGCCGCCGGCCGCAGCCATTCCTCTTCCTCGACCAG
>WFUT01000151.1 GCA_015484845.1 Desulfobulbaceae bacterium | reverse complement strand
GATGGACTCGTAAAAAGTCTCCCTTCCGGCTAAGACCGACATTTTCGGGACGGTTTTCTGGCCGGCGCTAAAACTCGCGAACTCGGCTATCGCCTCAAACAAGCGAGTTTTTTAACGCACCGGCCAGAAAACCGTCTGTATCCGAAAATTGTCGGATACGCCTCCAGGGAGACTTTTTACGAGGTTGTCATTACCACGGCAAACCTGTATATTGCGAAACATTCACACTCATTTCAGCACATGCGCCGACACCCATGACTCGTGCCCAGACAAAAGACCTCTTCAGCCGCTTTCTCCACTCCCAGACCTCCAGTTCCCTGGTCCTGATCCTGGCCACCGTGACCGCGGTGGTCTGGGCCAACTCGCCCTGGGTCGACCTCTACCGGACCCTGAGCCACCTGGAGATCGGCACCCACTTTGCCGGCAAGACCTACCAGCTCTCCCTGGACCACTGGGTCAAGGACGGCCTGATGGCGATCTTTTTCTTTGTTGTCGGCCTGGAGATCAAGCGGGAGGTACTGATCGGCGAGCTCTCGACCCTGAAGCAGGCCATCCTGCCGGTCATGGCCGCCGTGGGCGGCGCCATTGTCCCGGCCCTGATCTACTACGCGTTCAACCCGTCGGGTCCGACGGCCAACGGCTGGGGAGTGCCCATGGCCACGGATATCGCCTTTGCCCTCGGCGTCCTGGCCCTGCTCGGCAAACGGGTTCCCATCGGCCTCAAGGTCTTTCTCACCGCCCTGGCCATTGTCGACGACCTGCTGGCGGTGCTGGTCATCGCCATCTTCTATACCGAGCAGATCTCCATCCCGGCCCTGGTCCTCGGCTTTGCCCTCCTCGCCCTCCTCGCCTGGACCGTGCGCGCCTACCGGCACCAGGCCAGCATGAACATCCTGCTCATGTTCGCCATCTGGGTCTGTATCTTCCTCTCCGGCATCCACGCCACCATCGCCGGCGTGCTCATCGCCATGACCATCCCGATTCGCGGCCACCTGGAGCCGCAGCAGTTCTTCGACCTGCTCTGCGAGCATACCCAGCTCCTCAAGGAATCGGAACTGACCAAGGAGAGCATGATCAATGAAAAGTGGCAGCGCAACGCCATCGAGAAGATCTACCTGGCGGCCCAGGACATCATGCCCATCGGCGTCTACCTGGAAGACAACCTGCACACGGTGCAGGCCTTCCTCATCCTGCCGCTGTTCGCCCTGTTTTCCGCCGGGGTCACCGTCGACCGGGCCATGATCAACGCCTTTCCCTCTTCGGTCAGCTACGGCATTATCCTCGGCCTGGTTCTCGGCAAACAGCTCGGTATCTTCACCTTTGCCTTCCTGGCCATCAAGAGCGGCCTGGCCAACATGCCCACCGGCGTCAGCTGGGGCCAGCTCTGGGGAGCAGCGACCCTGGGGGGAATCGGCTTTACCATGTCGATTTTCATAAGCGAACTGGGATTCAAAGACCAGGCCGCCATCCTTGCCGATGCCAAGATCGCCATCTTTCTGGCCTCGATCCTGGCGGCCCTCTGCGGCTATGTCATCCTCCACTTCATGCTGCCCCGGGCACGGAAAACCTAGGACAAGCACATGCCCGAACCTCCCTCCTCTCCCCGGACCGGCCGAAAACGGCCCTGGCACAAAAAATGGTGGTTCCGAAGTGCCTTCCTCTTCCTGCTCCTGGTCGCCGCGCTACTCCTCAGCCTGCCGCTGGCCCTGCGCTACGGCCTGCAACACTGGCTGCTGGCCAACGGCGCCGACCAGGTGGAGATCGGCGCGGTCCGGATCAATCCCTTCTCTGTCGCCATCTCCCTGCGCGACATCACCATCATCCGACACGACACCCCTGTTCTGGACCACGCCCGGGTTGATGTCAACATCGGTCTCTCCCGCATCATCTCCAGGCAGGCCTACATCCAGAGCATCGAGTTCCACCACTTCAACCTGGACCTGGACCAGGAAGCCGACGGCCGGTTGCGCATCGCCTCCTACCTCCTGCCCGCCGGGTCGGAGCCGTCCACGGAAGAGACCGACGCCACGGCCACGCCGTGGATCTTCCGGGCCGACCGTGTCCACTTCGTCAACTCGCTCATCCACTACACGCGGCCCGGGCTGGCACTCAGCCTGACCATCGACCAGGCCACCCTGGTCCGGTTCACCACCGAACCGGGTGACAAGTCAGGGGCCTTTTCCTTCAGGGGCAGGATCAACAACGCGCCTGTCTCCCTGAAGCTGGATGCCCTGCGGGTCCTGCCCGATGTGGTGCTCCGGGGCAGGATCACGGCCACCGGGCTCCGCTGCGACTGGCTGGACCGCCTGCTCCGCCCCTGGCTCAACCCCTTTACCGGCACCCTGGCCCTGGCCGGCCGCCTCGGCTTTGCCAGCCTCTCCAGTGGCGTCATGCAGGTGGACTACGATGGCAGCCTGGCCCTGGCCGACGGTAATATCGGCGGCAGGGCCTGGAAGACAGCGGGCCGCTCCCTCTCCTGGAAGGGCAGGGTGCGCTTCCGCGATGTTCCGGAACAGGCCATGACCGTCACCACGGACGGCGCCCTGCACGGCGGCTCGCTCCGGCTCGAGCTGCCGGGGCAACGGCTTGTCCTGGAGGAACCGGACCTTGAACTCAGGGGCAGGACCAGGGTCACCATTGCGGACACGGTGCGGGTGCAGAGCGACTCGACCCTCACCGGCAAGGGCGCTGTCTTCAAGCTGCCGCCCTATGACTACCGTGACAAGGGATTCCGCTGGCAGGGCTCGGCCCTGTACAATAGCGGCAGCGCCGCCTCGGGCCGGCAGCTCCGGACCGATGGCTCCCTGACCGTTACCGAACCCGCCTTTGCCGACCAGGCAGAGCAACTGCCGCTCACAGCCGGAAGCGGCGCCCTCACCTGGAAGGGAAAGCTCGATTTTCAGGACACGAAAACCACGCCCCGCCTCGACCTGGCAGGAACGATCTCCGGCCGGAAGATGGCGGCGCAGCTCCGGGACAGTTTGCGGGTGGAGCAGGGCTCCCTGCAGCTCACCGCCCATGGCTCGCTGCACATGGGAGAGCAGCTCGCCCTGCAGGGGACCGGTTCCCTGCAGGCGGCGTCCTTCCGCCTCTTCACCGCTGCCGGCAACAACGATCCCACCCTTGCCCTGGGCTCGCTGCGCATCGACGACCTCGCGGCCCCGGGCGGCCGCGAGATCACGGTTCCGCTCCTGCGGGCGGCGGACCTGGCGGTAACAGCGGCCACCACCGGTCTCCCCGTGCGCATCACCGTGCCGGAGATCCGGCTGGAGCAGGTCCACACCAGTGATCTCGCCACGGTCAGCGCCCGGCTGCTCCAGCTCCAGTCTCCCCGCGTCCAGGCCCTGGTCAACGACCATGAGCTGCTCCGCCTGGGCAGCGTGGAGCTGAAGGCGCTGCAGGCGGACACGGCCGGCGCCCTGACCGTGCACCGGCTCAATTTCGATGAGCTGCGCCTCCTTGACAGGACCGGCGGGAAGGGCGATCAGCCGGTGTGCCGGATCGCCGGCGCCACCCTTGCCGACATACACTGGTCACCGGCTACGGGCGTGACCGGTGATTCCCTGGGTTTCGACGACCTCTCCTGTACCCTGGTCCGCCGCAAGGATGGCTCCCTGGACGCCGGCAGGATGCTTGCCGCCATGCGCCGCAAGGATGCGCAGGCAGGCAAAGCGGCCGCACCGGCCGCAGAGAATGCCGGCGGCCGGGTCCCCATCCGCCTCGGCTCCATCATTGTCCGCGGCAGGAGTGGACTCCACTACGAGGACCACACCCTGGCCGTGCCCTTTGTCAGCGACCTGGCCATCAGGACCCTGCAGGTCACCGGTATCGATTCGGGCCATCCGGACAGGCCGGCCCGCGTCCGGCTGAAGGGGACCCTGGAAAACCGGGCCCCGCTCCAGGTCAGCGGCACGGTCAGGCCCTTTGCCAGGCCCCTGGCCCTGGCCATGAAGATCGAGCTGAAAAACTATCCCCTCTCCCGCCTCTCCGCCTACACGGTCCAGTCCGTGGGCACGGCCCTGGCCGCCGGCCGCCTGAAGCTGAAAAGCCGCCTGACCATTGCCGACGGTCGCCTGGACATGCGCAACAGGGTGGTTCTGAAGAGACTGCAGACCAGGACCATCTCCCCGGAACTGGCAAAGAAGCTCGACAACCGGCTGCCCGTGCCCCTGGACACGGCCCTCTCCATGCTGCGCGACCGGAAGGGCGACATCAGCCTGAACGTGCCCATCAAGGGACCGCTCTCGGAGCTGAACGTGGGCATCGGCGATATCCTGATCACCGCGCTGGGCAAGGCCATCGTGCCCGCGGCCTCTTCCTACCTGGTCTATGCCCTGGGGCCCTATGCGGCGCTTGCCTACGTGGGGATAAAGGTGGGGGAAAAGGTGCTGCAGGTGACCCTGCCGCCGGTGCCCTTTGCACCCGGCTCGGCCGGGATCGACGACAAGCAGAAAAAATACCTGGAACGGATCGCCACCCTGCTGAAAAACCGGCCCCGGACCGATCTCCAGCTCATGCCGGTCTCCACGCCCCAAGACCTGGCCCCAGGGACCGGGCCTGAAAAGACAGCCGCCCTGCCGCCCCGGGGCAGTGCCCGGGAAAAGACCCTGCTTGCGCTCGGCCAGCAGCGGGCCGAGGCCCTGCGGGACTACCTGGCCCGCACCTGGTCCATTGACCGCAACCGCCTGATGATCAGCATGACGCGACTCGCGGCCGGCGCCAGGGAAAAGCCACGGGTCGAGCTGCAGCTCTAGTGGGCTGGCGGCGACCGGGTATCCTTCCTCCGCCGGATCGGCGGACGCCGCCCCCTCTGCCGGTCCTGCCATGCCGGGCCGAGCCGGGGCCCCGTGTTACCAGACACCCTCTATCCCCTCGCCGCACCTGGGACAGCGACCGTCGCGGAGCTGATTGGAACGGATGGAAAACCCCCAGCGGCTGATCAGCTCCATGCCGCAGGACGGGCAGTAGGTGTTTTCGCCGCCCTCGCCGGGGATATTACCCTCGTAGACAAACCGCAGCCCCGTCTCCAGGCCGATCTCCCGGGCCCGGCGCAGGGTGGCCACCGGTGTCGCGCCGCGGTCGGTCAGCTTGTAGGTGGGCCGGAAGGCGGTGACGTGCCAGGGGATGCCCGGATCTGTCTCGTGGATGAAGGTGGCAATACCGCGCAGTTCCTCTTCCGAGTCATTGAGATCCGGGATCAGCAGGGTGGTCACCTCCACCCAGATGCCGAGTTCGTGCATCAGGCGGACCGTGTCCAGGACCGGCTGCAGGCGGGCCTTGCAGACCTTGCGGTAGAAATCATCGGTAAAGGCCTTGATATCGATGTTGATCCCGTCCAGGAGCCGGGCCATGTCCCGCGTTGTTTCGGCGGTCATGTAACCGTTGCTGACAAAGACATTCTTCAGGCCGCGGCCGTGGGCCAGTTCCATGCAGTCGCGGGCGAACTCGTAGAAGATGGTGGGCTCGACATAGGTGTAGCTGATACTGGCGCAGCCGCTGCTCTCGGCCATGGCAACGACCTCCTCCGGCGTGCGCGGCGTGCCGGTGATCTCGCCATGGTGCATGTGCGGATACTGGGAGATGTGGTAGTTCTGGCAGTGCAGGCACTGGAAGTTGCACCCCACGGTGGAGATGGAATGGGAGCGGCTGCCCGGCAGGAAATGAAACAGTGGTTTCTTCTCGATGGGATCACTGTTTTCCGCCACCAGCCGACCGTAGACCAGGGAATAGAGTTTCCCGTCCCGGTTCTCCCGCACCCCGCAGATACCGCGCTTGCCCGGCCCGATATGACAGTGATGGCTGCACAGGTTGCAGACGACCCTGCCGTCCTCTTCCGCTTGATACATCAGTGCTTCGTGCATGATATTCCTCCCGGCTGTGACGAATCCCCGGACCGGCGGCGCCCCACGGCTCCCCGGCCGTCTTCCTCCTTACTCCATACTGTAAGTACGATCTTTTCGCGTGGAAACATTTTTTCGACCCCAGGAGAAAGAGGATGAATCGCCGTTGAAGAGGGGCCTGCCATGGATTATGGTTACGGTATCAGTGTCTGCTCTCCAACTCAACCCAGCAGGAGGTTTCCCGTGCCGGCTACCAGGCTGTGTCGTATCGTGCTGCTGCTCCTGACCATGGTGCTGCTCCCTGTCCCGGGCCGGGCCACGGCGGACAGCCCGGTTCCCCTGTCCGTCTTTGTCTCCATCCTGCCGGAGGTGCAGTTTGTCAGGAAGGTCGGCGGCGACCGGGTCCGGGTCCAGGCCCTGGTGCAGCCGGGCCAGAGCCCGGCCACCTATGCGCCCACGCCCAGGCAGATGGCCGCCCTGTCCAGGGCCAGGGTCTATTTCCGCATCGGGGTGCCCTTTGAAAAGGCACTGCTCCCCCGGCTGCTCGACACCATGCCCCACCTGGACATCGTCGACCTGCGCACCGGCCTGCATCTCATCGAGCTGGGCAACGGCCAGGCCGGTGAACTCGATCCCCACACCTGGCTCGATCCCATGCTGGTCAAGCAACAGGCCCGGACCATCCGCGACACCCTGGCAACCCTCGACCCCCGGGGCCGCGACACCTACCAGGCCGGCTACCGGCGGTTCGCGACCGAGCTCGACCGCCTGAACGCCCGCCTGGCCAGGATACTGCGTCCCTTTGCCGGCCAGACCATCTATGTCTTCCACCCGGCCTACGGCTACTTCTGCCGCGCCTACGGCCTGGTGCAGAAGGCGGTGGCGGCAGGCGACCGACAACCCGGCGCCAGGCACCTGGCACAACTGATCCGGGAGGCCAGGGCGGACCACGTGAAGATCATCTTTGTCCAGCCGCAGTTCTCGCGCAAGACCGCCAGGGCCATTGCCGATGCCATCGGGGCGAGGGTCATTCCCCTGGATCCCCTGGCAGAGGACTATATGGCCAACATGGAGCGGATGGCGGACCGGATAGCAGGGGCCCTGGAGGAGCGGAAGTGATGCGGCGGCAGCCGGGCCACGGGAGCGGCAGGGAGGAGGGCGGATCATGAAGATCATCTCGGGCGGACAGACCGGCGCCGACCGGGCCGCCCTGGATGCCGCCATCAGGCTGGGCATCCCGCACGGCGGCTGGCTGCCGCGGGGGCGCAAGACAGAGGAAGGCCCCCTGCCCGGACGCTACCGGCTGCGGGAAATGGCATCCGGCAGGTACAGGGACCGGACCGAACAGAACATCATCGACAGTGACGGCACCCTGATCGTCTCGCTTGGTCCCCTCACCGGCGGCTCGGCCCTGACCGAGGCCCTGGCCATCCGCCACGACCGCCCCTGCCTGCACATCGACCTGGAGCTGGTCGAACCTCGACAGGCCGCGGCTGCCATCGGGCACTGGCTAAGGGAACATAACATCAGGACCCTCAATGTCGCCGGGCCCAGGGCCAGCGGGGAGCCCCGCATCTACAGCGCGGTTCTCGACCTGCTGCTCACAGTACAGTGGCCGGAGAGCGGCTGATCACGGCCAGCCGGGGACAAGGGCGCCAGCGGCGGCAGACACCACTTCCATGCATGCCATGACCAGACACCCGCTCACCAGACGAGAGTTTCTCTCCCTCCTCGGCATGGGCGCCACCGGTCTTCTCGTCCAGCCGCTGCTCAGCGGCTGTGCCGTGGACCCGGTGACCGGCCGCAGGGAGTTTGTCATCATGTCCCGGGCCGAGGAGATCGCCCTGGACCGGCAGCAGTCGCCGTACCAGTTCTCCGCCGATTACGGACCAGTGCAGGACCGCCGTCTCAACGACTACATCAACCGGGTGGGCCTGGAGGTGGCGGCCCACTCGCACCGGCCGGACATGCCCTTCTCCTTCCGGGCCGTCAATGCCGCCTACATCAATGCCTACGCCTTTCCCGGCGGTTCCATCGCCGCCACCCGCGGCATCCTGGTGGAACTGGACAACGAGGCCGAGCTGGCCGCCCTGCTCGGCCACGAGATCGGCCATGTCTGCGCCCGCCACACGGCGGAGCAGAGCACCAAGGGCCTGCTGGCCAACCTGCTGGTGGCCGGTGCCGCCATTGCCACCAGCGCCGCCGGCTACAGCGATGCGGCCGGCCTGGTCCAGGACCTGGGCGGCCTGGGCGCCGGTGCCCTGCTTGCCCGCTACAGCAGGGACAACGAACGGGAGGCGGACGCCCTGGGCATGGAGTACATGGTCCGCACCGGCTACACGCCGATGGGCATGGTGGAGCTGATGGAGGTCCTGCTGCGCAACGGCCGCCGCCGGGCCAGCGCCATCGAACTGATGTTCGCCACCCACCCCATGAGCGGGGAACGGCTCAAAACGGCGCAACAGCGGGCCCATGGTGAATACGCGGCCATGCTGTCCCGGCCCGATCACCGGCAGCGCTACATGGACCACACCGTCGCCCTGCGGAGGATCAAACCGGCCATCATCGCCATGCAGCAGGCACAGAAGGCCTTTGCCGGCAAGAAGATCCGCCGCGCCGAAGAGCTGCTGGCCCGGGCCCTGCAGATCGCACCCCGCGACTACGCGGCCCTGGTGATGATGGCCAAGTGCCAGTATGCCCTGCAACGGCGAAAAAAGGCGGAACAGTATGCCCTCAGGGCGACCAGGGTCTACCCGCAGGAGGCGCAGGCCCACCTGGTTGCCGGCATGATCGGCATCGAGAACAAAAACTACGGCCGGGCCCTGCAGCAGCTTGATGACTATGACCGTCTCCTGCCCGGCAACCCCGAAATCACCTTTTTCAGGGGCCTGGCCCTGGAGGGCATGGGGCGCCGCCAGGAGGCGGCCCGGGCCTATGCCGCCTTCCTGCGCCGGGTCAACCGGGGGCCCATGGCCCGGTATGCCTACAACCGGCTGCGGGCCTGGGGCTACGTCCCCTGACCGGCAGCGGGCCGGCTTGACAGGGGCGCGTCCTCGTCAAGGACCTCGCGAATGGCCTTGGCCAGCTTGCGCAACTCCACCGGCTTCATGAGCAGCCGGCGCGCGCCGGCCCGCCGGGCCACCTCCTCGTTGACCTTGTCCGAAAAGCCGGTACAGAGGATGATGGGCAGGTCGGGCCGGATGGCGAGCAGCTCGCCGATCAGGTCGCTGCCGGTCATCCTGGGCATGGTCTGGTCGGTGATCACCAGGTCAAAGAGTTCCCGCTGCTCCCTGACCAGGGTGACGACCTCCAGCGGCTGGCTGCTCAGGGTGACGGCATAGCCCAGGTGCTGCAGCATCATCTTGCAGGTCTCCAGGATATCGGTCTCGTCGTCAACGATGAGAATATGCTCCGTCCCGCCGGGCAGGGGCTCGTTCAGGTTGACCAGGACAGGTGACAGGTCCTTGCGCACCGCGGGCAGGATAACGGTGAAGGTGGTGCCCTCGCCCGGATCCGACGACACGGTGATGGTGCCGCCGAGATCACGGACGATCCCGTGCACCACGCTCAGGCCCAGGCCGGTCCCCTCGCCCGGTCCCTTGGTGGTGAAGAAGGGATCAAAGATCCGCTCCAGGGTCTCCGGGTCGATGCCGACGCCCGTGTCCGAGACCGCAAGCCGCACGCAGTCCCCCTTGACCGAGGTCAGCATCCGCCGACACTCGGCCGCCGGAACCGGCGACAGGGTGACGGTGAGCAGGCCACCCTTGTCCCGCATGGCATGGAAGGCATTGGTGCAGAGGTTCATGACCACCTGCTGGATCTTGACCGGATTGGCCAGCACGTTCATGCCGGCGGCATCGAGTTCCTGCTCGATCTCTATGGTGGCCGGCAGGGAGGCGCGGAGCAGCTTCAGGCTTTCCCTGACCAGGGGGACCACCGGTACCGGTTCCTTTTCCGCCGTGGTCATCCGGCTGAAGGTCAGGATCTGCTGCACCAGGTCGGCGGCCCGCTTGCCCCCCTTGCGGATATGGGTCAGGTTCTCGTGCAGGGGCGAGCCGGGATCACAGTGGAGAAGCGCCATGTCGGTAAATCCCAGAATCGCACCGAGGATATTATTAAAATCATGGGCAATGCCGCCCGCCAGGGTGCCGATGGCCTCCATCTTCTGGGCCTGCCGCAACTGGGCCTCCAGCTCCACCTCGTGCGTAATGTCCCGTTTTACCGCGACAAAGTGGGTTATCTTGCCGTTGGTATTGCGGACCGGCGAGATGGTGGCCGACTCGGTGAAGAGTGTCCCGTCCTTGCGACGGTTGACGATTCGGCCCTGCCATACCCTGCCGGCGGTGATGGTCTCCCAGATGGTCCTGTAGAAATCGGTGTCGTGTTCCCCGCTCCTGATCACCCGCGGGGTCAGGCCGATGACCTCGTCCCGGCTGTATCCCGTGACATCGGTGAAGGCCGGGTTGACATACTCGATCACGCCGCGGTTGTCGGTGATGACGATGGACTCCCTGGCCTGTTCGATGGCGGTCACCAGCCTGCGCCTGGTCTCCTCTGCCTTGTAGCGTTCCTCCACATCCACCAGCAGGGAGATGAAGCAGGACTCCCGGTTGAAGGTAAAGGGCACTGAATCGAGCTCAACGATCTTCTCCCGGCCGGTGGCGGTCTTCAGCCTGATCACGTCCGGGGTCACGTGTCCGCCCTCGAGCAGGGTCTCGTAGCGCTTCCGCACATCCTCCCTGAACTCGGGATGGATGAAATCAAAGGTTTTCCTGCCCAGGATCTTTTCCGGGTTGCCTTCGTCCAGCAGCTCCAGCACCGCGTGGTTGATGTAGATCATGGTCGCTTCCTGGTCCCAGACAACGATACCCGCGGGCAGGTACTCCAGGAGCCGGCGCAACTGGTCCTCCACGTGCTTGCGCTGCTTCTCCTGGGCGCTTGCGGCCAGGGCGCGGGTGAGGAAAAAACTGAGCGCCAGGACGATGATGAGCACCACGGAGGTGACCAGGATCCACTGGTCCCGGAAGTCGGTCATGGTGGCAAGGACCACGTCCTCCGGGCTGGCGATGGCGATGGACCAGAAGGTGTTGCCCGGCAGGTCCACCGGGGCAAAGACCGCGTACTCGGTCATCTCCACGGCCGAGCCTTCCCTGTTCTTCCTGGCCAGGGTAAAGGAGAGACTGCCGCGGCCGCGGGAGAGCATCCTGCGGCTCAGGTCCCGCAGGCCGGGAGAATGGGCAAATATCTCATCGACCTTGCGGCCCACGTGACGCCGGTCCGAACAGTAGAGACAGACCCCCTGCCTGCTGAGGAGCAGGGTCATGCCGTTGACGCCCACATCGATGGTCTTGAGATACTTCCCGGCCAGCTGGGCAAAGGGGAAGAGAAAGGTAATGGCGCCCGCGTAACGGGTACCCTGGAACACGGGATAGGAAAAGGCGATGGATTCAAAGCCCTGCACAGAGGTGAAGACGTCGCTGACCTGGGGCTGGTGTTTCTCCATCATGGCCCTGTTGTGGCGCTGCGACGAGACGTCCCGGCCGACCAGTCCCTTGATCTCCGGCACCGTGTACAGGATGCGTCCATGGGCATCGATCCGGGTGATGGCCGCGATCTCCAGGCTGTGGATGGTATAGAAGTCCTGCATCAGCAGGCGTCCCGAGTCATCGAGGTTGATGATGGACGGCTGGGTGGAAAAATAGCGCAGGGCCTTGTCATAGGTGTCGAAAAAGAGCCGGATCCCCTTGATGGCCTGGTTGGCCAGCATCATCTGGCCCTGGTTGAAGGAATTGATGGTCTTCTCCTGCACCGAGGTATAGGGCAGGTAGAAGAGGACAGCCAGGGCAATGGCCGTGACCAGCACCAGAAAAAAGAATTGAAGCCCGGGTCGTTTCATGGCACCCTTTATCCGATAAATGGCGCAGAGCGCCTGGCGAGGTGTTGCACCGCCGAGCGGTGCGACAAGAGCAAGTGCCTGCCGCCTTTCCCGCAGGAGGAGTTCTTTTCCCGGGCGCGGCTGACGGGTCACCGCCCGTGCCCGGCCCCGGTGGAAGGCAATGGAACCACAGGAGAGAAACCTTCCTCTCTCACTATAGCAGAACGAGAAACATTTCCAAAATTTCTCCTCTTTTTTCCTGTCCGCCTCCCGCCGTGTCCCCGGCCATGATCGGCGGGTGGAGCCCGGGGAAAATCATTAACCCGCGAGGACCACGTTGTTCCTGTACCAGTCCAATCGCTTGCAAGAGCTGTTCCGGCAACTGTGCGCCATCATCGCCACGCCCCTGGCCGATCCCCTGCAGCCGGAGATCATCGTGGTCCACAACCAGGGCATGGCCCGCTGGCTGCAGCAGCAGATCGCCCAGGAGAGGGGCATTGCCGCCAACCTGGAGTTTCCGCTCCCGGCCCGGTTCGTCTGGGACCTGTTCGCCGGCCAGCTCGGCGAGCTGCCCGCGGAATCCGTCTTTGACCGCGATGTCATGCTCTGGCGCATCTTCGCCCTCCTGCCCGACCTGGCGGCCGAGATGGCTGATTCGGAACCGGCGCGCTACCTGGCCGGCGACGGGGACGGCCGCCGGCGCCTCCAGCTGGCAGAGAAGATCAGCGACGTCTTTGACCAGTACCTGGTCTTCCGGCCCGACCTGCTGACGGCCTGGGAAGAGGGACAGGAGGAGCACTGGCAGGCCGTGCTCTGGCGGCGCCTGGCCGACTGCGGCGAGCCGCACCGCGGGCAGCTCCTGCAGCGCTTTCTCCAGCTCTGCCGCCAGGACGCCCTTGCCCGGGAAAACCTGCCCGAACGGGTCTGCCTGTTCGGGCTCAGCAGCCTGGCGCCGGCCTACCTGGAGGTGATCCACCGGATCAGCCGCCACAGCGAAGTCCATCTCTTCCATCTCAATCCCTGCCGCCACTTCTGGGGCGACCTGGCGTCGGAGCGCGAGCTGGCCCGCCTGCGCCGCAAGTGGCGCCTGCAGGGCACCGCCGACCTGAGCCAGACCTATGACGCCGGTCACCCCTTGCTCGCCTCCCTGGGCGCGGTGGGCCGCGACTTCTTCCGCCAGCTCGTCGATCTCGACCTCCAGGACGTCGAACTCTACGCCCCCTCGGGGCAGGACACCCTGCTTGGCCGGTTGCAGGACGACATCCTCGACCTGGTGGACCGGACCGCGGACCACCCGCCCCATGTCCTGGCGCCGGACGACCGTTCCATCCAGTTCCACGTCTGCCACGGTGTCCTGCGCGAGGTCCAGGTCCTGCACGACCGGCTGCTCGACCTCTTTACCAGTCTGCCCGGCCTGCTGCCCCGCGACATCCTGGTCATGGCCCCGGACATGGAACGGTACGGGGCCGCGGTGCGGGGCGTCTTCGGCTCGGCGCCCGAAGAGCGCCGCATTCCCTGGGCCATTGCCGACCAGCCGCGGCAGCGGCAGCACCCGGTGGCCGGCAGCTTCCTCGACCTGCTGGCCCTGCTCGAGGGCCGCTTCACGGCCCCGGAGGTGATGGCCTTCCTGGAGAACCCCGCCGTTCTGCGCCGGTTCGGGCTCCAGGAGGACGACCTGCCGGAGCTGCGGGCCGCCATTGCCGAGGCCGGCATCCGCTGGGGCCTGGACCGGCAGCACCGGCGCGGGCTCGGCGTGGAGGCGGACGGTCTCCACACCTGGTCCTTTGGCCTGGACCGCCTCCTGCTCGGCTATGTCATGGGGGCCGAGGAGGGCCTCTATGACGAGATCCTGCCCCTGCCGCCCCGGGCCCCGGCCATCCTGGGCGGCCTGGGCGAGCTCCTGGCCCGGCTTGGCCAGTGGCGCCGGCAACTGGAGCACCGGATGACCGCCGACCAGTGGTCCGAACACCTGCTCGCCCTGGTGGAGGGCTTCTTTGCCGGTGACGACGAAGACCAGGACCTTTCCGCCCTGCGCGAGAGCATCAGCGATCTTGCCGCCTGCTGCCGCCGCGCCTCCTGGTCCGGCCCCCTCTCCCTGCAGGTGGTGCGGCGATTCTTCCGCCAGGTCCTGGCCCGGCCCGGCAGCGGCCAGGCCTTCCTGGGCGGCCAGGTCACCTTCTGCAACATGGTGCCCATGCGCTCCATCCCCTTCCGGGTCATCTGGCTGCTGGGCATGAACGACACCGACTTTCCCCGCAGCCAGCGGCCGCCCGCCTTTGACCTCATGGCGCAGCAGCCGCGCATCGGTGACCGCAACCGGCGCAACGACGACCGCTACCTCTTCCTCGAGGCCCTGCTCTCGGCCCGGGACGTGTTCGCCGTCTCCTGGAAGGGCCGCAGCCCGCGCGACAACAGCCTCCTGCCGCCCTCGGTGGTGGTGGGCGAGCTGCGGGACCACATCGACCGCGCCTGGACCTGTGCCGGACCGGGCCGGCCCACCGATCGTCTCACCGTGGAACATCCCCTGCAGCCCTTCAGCCGCCGCTGCTTTGATCCTGCCGCGGCCACGGCCAGCTATGCGGCCTCCTGGATGCCCGCGGCCCGGCAGCAGGCAGCGCCGCCCTTTCTCACCGACCCCCTGCCGCGGGACCCCGGCCAGGCCGAGGTGGACCTGGACGAACTGATCCGCTTCTGGTGCCACCCGGTCCGCTCCTTTCTCCGGCAGCGGCTGGGCCTGCGTCTCGATATCCGGGACCAGGAGCTGGAGGAGAGCGAACCCTTTTCCCTGGACAGCCTGCAGCGCTACCACCTGGCCGGCACCTGCCTCGACGCCCTGCTCGCCGATCCCCCCCGGCCCTGCGACTACCATGCGCTGACCGCGGCCGGCCTCCTGCCGCACCACGGCTTTGGCAGGGGCCACTACCGCCAGGTCAGCGACCTGGCCGCGACCATGGCCGACCAGATCAGGAGCCGGCGCACCCCTGCCATGGAACCGGTGGAGATCGCCCTGGCCCTGGAAGGCATCCGGCTCGGCGGCTGGCTCCGCCACCTGACCGGCTCGGGCATCGTCACCTGGCGGCCCGCCTCCTGCAAGGGCCCGGACCTGCTCCGGCTCTGGCTCTGCCACCTGGTCCTCCACCTGGCCGGGCCGAAACAGGTACCGCGCGTCAGCAGCCACGTGGCCAGTGACAGCGTCATCAGCCTGCGGCCGGTGGCGGATGCCGCCGCCGAGCTGGGCCGCCTGCTCGTCCTCCACCAGCAGGGGCTCTGCAAGCCGCTCCACTTCTACCCGCGCACCAGCCTGGCCTGGGCCCGGGCCCGGGAGCAGCGGCGCATGACCGAGGCGGACAGGACCTGGCAGGGCAGCCGCTTTCCCGAGTGCGACGATATCCACTACCGGATCGCCCTGCGCGGCGCCGATCCCCTGGACGCGGAATTCGAGGCCCTTGCCGGCATCTTCCTGACCATCCTGGCCCATGCGGAGGAAGCCGATGCAGTATCTTGATCCCCTCGCCATACGCCTGCAGGGCCGCCGCCTCATCGAGGCCAGCGCCGGCACCGGCAAGACCTACTGTATTGTCCTCTTCTACCTGCGCCTGCTCCTGGAAGAGCAGCTCACCAGCGACCGGATCCTGGTGGTCACCTTTACCACCGCGGCCACCGAGGAGCTGCGCCACCGGGTCCGCAGCCGTATCCGCGAGGCCCTGGACATCCTGGAGGGGCGCGGCAGCGGCGACCCTGTCCTGGAAGAGCTCCTGGCCAGGAGCGCACCCTACCCGGACCTGGCCGGCCAGCTCCTGGCCGACGCCCTCACCTGCATGGACGAGGCCGCCATCCACACCATCCATGGCTTCTGCCAGCGCATGCTCCAGGACCATGCCTTTGAGTCCGGTGTTCCCTTTGCCATCGAGTTCCTGGAGAGCGAGGCGCCGCTGCGGCAGCGGATCATGGAGGATTTCTGGCGCGCCCGCTTCTACCCGGCCCCGGAGGCGGAGGCAACATGGGCGGAGAAGACCTGGACCGACCCGGCCGGACTGCTGCGGGCCCTGGCCGGACCGCTGGGCAACCGGTTGGCCGAGCCCGCGCTCCGGGTGGACGAAGAGGCCCTGGCCGGGCTGCGGCGCGAGGTGGACCGGCTGCACGAAGCGGTGCGGCAACGCTGGCCCGCGGACCGGCAGGCGGTGCAGCAGATCCTTGCCGATGATCCCTGCCTGAGGCGGACCGGGACCAGCTACCGCCAGGACCGGGTCGCGGACCTGCTGGCCGATATGGACCGGTTCGCCGAACAGCGCCCCCCTGCCTGGGAGCTGCCCCCGGGCCTGGAACTCCTGGCCTCCTCGGTCATGGCAAAGAGGCTCAAACGCAACTGCACGCCCCAGGGCCATCCCTTCTTCGACCTCTTTGACCGCTTTCGCAGCGTGCTCGAACGGTTCCTGGCCGAGAGCCGTACCCAGGTCCTGCTTGCGGCCCGCGACCACCTGTTCGCCGAGCTGGACCGCCGCAAGGAGGAACAGGACCTGATGCACTTCGACGACCTGCTCCTGCGCCTGCACGCGGCCCTGGCCGAGCCGGAGGGCGGCCGGCTCCTGGCGGCCCGGATCCGGGAACGCTATCCCGTGGCCCTGGTCGACGAGTTCCAGGACACCGATCCCCTCCAGTACCGGATCTTCGAGGCCGTCTACCCGGCCGACGGTGGTACCCTGCTGATGATCGGCGACCCGAAGCAGGCCATCTACTCCTTCCGCGGCGCCGACATCTTCACATATATCCGGGCCCGGCGGGACACGCCGCGCGAGAAACGCTACACCATGGCCACCAACCACCGCTCTGCGCCGGCCATGGTGGAGGCGGTCAACAGGCTCTTTGCCGCGCCGGCGGCCTTTATCTTTGCTGGCGACATCCCCTTCACGCCGGTCACGGCCGCGGAGCAGGCGCCGCCCCCCCTGCTCCTGGACGGCAGCGAGCCCCTGCCCCTGCAGTGCCTCCGCCTCGCCCCGGAGCTGGCCAAAAGGCCCGGCCAGCCCATGGCTAGGGAGACGGCCGCCACGGCCTCGGCCCGGATCAGCGCCGCCCGGATCGCCGCCCTCCTGGCCCTGGCCGCAGGGGGCCGGGCCCTGCTCGGCACGGAGCCGCTGCGGGCCGCGGATATCGCGGTCCTGGTCCGTACGCACCGCGAGGCCGGCATCATGCGCCAGGCCCTGGCTGCGCACGGGATCAGCTCGGTCTACTCCAGCCGGGAGTCGATCTTCACCAGCCCCGAGGCCCTGGAGATGCAGCGGTTGCTGGCGGTCATGGCGGCACCGGCCGACGAATCCCTGGTCCGCGGCCTGCTGGCCAGTGATCTCGTCGGCCTGAACGGCCATGACCTGGAGCGGCTGCAGGAGGACGAGCCGGCCCGGGAGACCCTGCTCGCCACCCTGCGCGACGCCGGCAAGATCCTGCAGCAGGAGGGATTCCTGCCCATGTTCCAGGCCCTGCTCGGCGACCACGGGCTGGTGCCGCGCCTGTCCGCCCAACCGGGCGGCGAGCGGAAGCTGACCAACTACCTCCACCTGGCCGAGCTCCTGCAGGAGGCCTGGGACGCCGGTGCCGGCGTCGATGCCCTCCTGCGCTGGCTGAACCAGCAGATCAGCAGCCCGGACCAGGACGCGGACAGCCAGCAGCTACGGCTGGAAAGCGACGAGGAGCTGGTCCAGATCGTCACCATCCACAAGGCCAAGGGCCTGGAGTATCCGCTCGTCTTTCTCCCCTTTCCCTGGTCCGGCCGCAGCCCGAGGGCCGAACACCCCTTCAGCTACCATCGCCGCGATGACCTGCGGCTCATGGTCGATCCCGGCACCGGTGACCCGGAGCGGCTGGCCCTGGCCACGGAAGAACAACTGGCCGAGGAGCTGCGCCTCTTCTACGTGGCCGTCACCCGGGCCCGCAACTGCTGCTTCTTCTGCTGGGGCCGGGTGCGGGGAATGGAGCTTTCGGCCCCGGCCTGGCTCCTGCACAGGGACGGGGACAGGGCGCGCCTGCCCGACGAGCAGCAGCTCCAGGCAGAGCTGCTCGCCCTGAACACGGCCGGCCCCATCCTCCAGCTCCACGACGAAAGCGCCGAAGCACCCGCCGCCACCGGGCCGCCGGCCAGTGCGGCCGGACCGCCGCAGCCCCGCCGCTTCTCCGGCCGCATCGATACCGGCTGGCGCATCAGCAGCTACACGCAACTGGCCGCGGAGCACGATCCCGGGCCGGCTGCGGCAGGAGAACAGCCCGCCCTGCCACAGCCCTCGCCCTTCACCTTTCCCCGCGGCGCCGCAGCCGGCACCTGCCTGCACGCCATCCTGGAGGAGCTGGACTTCACCGGCAGGAAGGGTGATCCGGAAGAGGTGGTGGCCCGCCACCTCACCCGGGCCGGCATCGACCAGGCCTGGCAGCCCGTGGTCTGCGCCTGGATGGACAGCGTCCTTGATACCGTGCTCGACCACGATACCATGCGGCTGCGGCTCTTGGCAGATGGGGACAGGCTGGTGGAGCTGGGTTTTCACTTTCCGCTGGCCGGGCTCGACCTGCGGTACCTCAACGACCTGCTGGCCGACGCCGGCATCCGGCCCCTGGCCCGGGAGAGCGGCACCCTGCGCGGCCTGATGAAGGGGTTCATCGACCTGGTCTTCCGGTTCGATGGCCGCTACTTCCTGGCCGACTACAAGTCCAACCACCTGGGTGATTCGCCTGCCGAGTATGCGCCCGGCCGGTTGACGCAGGTCATGGCCGAGCACCACTACGACCTGCAGTGCCTGATCTATACCCTGGCCCTGCACCGGTTCCTGGCGAGCCGGATCAGCGATTACGACTATGACCACCATTTCGGCGGCGGCCTCTACCTCTTCCTGCGCGGCATGCACCCGGACCATGAACCCGGCACCGGCATCCACCTCCTCAGGCCGCCACGGCAACTGGTCGAGGAACTCGACCATCTCTGCCAGGGGGTGACGCCATGACGAGCCGGCCGGAATATCTCCAGGCAGAAGAGGGCCTGCGCCCCATCGACCTCCAGGCCGGCCTGTTCCTGGAACGGCTTGCCGGCGGTGACCAGCCCCTGCTGCGGTTTGCCGCCGCCCTGGTCAGCCGGGCCGTGGGCCAGGGCCATGTCTGCCTGCCCCTGGCCCTGATTGCCGCCGATCCCCTGCTACAGGCACAACAGGCCCAGGACGTGGAGCGGTTGCGCCATTCCCTGCTCGCCTCTCCCCTGGTCGGCCGGCCCGGCGAGCGCACCCCCCTGGTCCTGGACGACCATGACCAGCTCTACCTCTACCGCTACTTCCGCCACGAGGAGCGCATCGCCCGCCACCTGCTGGCGCGCGGCGGCCAGGGGTTCGACGTCGACCGCACCGCGGCCCGGACCCTGCTCAGGGCGCTGTTCCCCTGCCGCGTCGACGCCGAACCGGACCGGCAGCAGATCGCCGCCGCCCTGACCCTGCTCAAGCCCCTGGTGGTGATCTCCGGCGGCCCGGGCACGGGCAAGACCCATACCGTGGCCCGCATCCTGGCCCTGCTCCGGGGCCTGCACGGCGACGGCCTGCGCATCGGCCTGGCCGCGCCCACCGGCAAGGCGGCCGCACGGCTGCAGGAATCCATCCGCACGGCCGGCCGCCGCATCGGCGGCGACCTGGCCGCGGACATCCCGGACCAGGCCGTGACCCTGCACCGGCTTCTTGGTTTTCAGCCGGATCGCGGCACCTTCCGCCACGACCGCGAGAACCCCCTGCGGTTGGACCTGCTGATCCTGGACGAGGCCTCCATGATCGACGTGGTCCTGATGGCGGCCCTGCTCGACGCACTGCCCCCGCACTGCCGCCTGATCCTGCTCGGCGACCGGCACCAGCTGGCCTCGGTGGAGGCGGGTTGCCTGTTTTCCGATCTCTGCGGCAGGGACGATCCGGCCTGGTCGGAACCGGTCCGCGATACCATCGCCGACCTGACCGGCACCAGGCCCGCGGCAGGAACTACCCGGGGCCCCATGGCCGACTGCGTGGTCCTGCTGCGGACCAGCTACCGCTTCCGGGCCGACAGCGGCATCGGCATGCTGGCCCGGGCCGTGAACAGCGGCGATGTCCGGACCATAGAAAACCTGCCGGCCACGGGCCGCGACGACCAGGAGGTGGTGACAGCAGAGGGGAGAGAGTCCCTTAAACAGGAGATCCTGGCCGGCTTCACGCCCCTGTTCCGGGCCGGATCGGCAGAAGAGGCCCTGGCCCGGCTGGACCGGTTCCGGGTCCTCTGCGCCCTGCGCCACACCACGCACGGGGTCAGCGGCATCAACGAGCTGGCCGAACGTGTCCTGGGCCGGGCCGGCCTGATCAGCGCCACAACCCCCTGGTATCGCGGCCGGCCGGTCATGATCCTCCGCAACCACTACAGCCTGCAGCTCTTCAACGGCGATACCGGCATCATCTGGCCCGACCAGCAGGGACGGCTCCAGGCCTGGTTCCGGCGACCGGACAACACCCTGCGGCCCGTGGCCCTGTCGCGGCTGCCCGAGCACGAGACCGCCTACGCCATCACCATCCACAAGTCGCAGGGCTCGGAGTTCGAACAGGTGCTCCTGCTCCTTCCCGGCACCGACCTCCGGATCCTGAGCCGGGAGCTGGTCTACACCGGCGTCACCCGGGCCCGGCGCAGGCTGATCCTGCACGGGGACCGGAAAATCCTGGCCCGGGCCATCCGGCGGCGGGCCGTGCGCCACTCCGGCCTGCGCCAACGCCTCTGGCCGGGGACAGAGTAACAAGGCTGACAATTTTTCCTTCCTGCCAGGTGCAGTCACCGGACATCTGTGGTAGACAGAGGCCAGAAACCACCTCCTGCCCGGCACTCGTGACACCGCTCCGCGGTGGCACGGCTCCCAGCCCGCTCCTGCGGGCAGCGAGCGTATCAAAAAACAGAACAGGACCACGGCAAGGCCCTGCCGGCGGCCGCACAGGACATCGAAGCATGGATATCAGAAAACTCCAGGTCTTCTGCAAGGTGGTGGAACTGCGGAGCTTCACCCGCACCGCCGAGGCCGTGCTCCTCTCCCAGCCCACGGTGAGCGAGCACATCCGCAGCCTGGAACAGGAACTGGGCCAGAAGCTGGTCAACCGGCTGGGCCGAGACATCGAGCCGACCCCGGTGGGCCGTCTCCTCTACGACTATGCCCGCCGGATCCTGCGGCTGCAGCAGGAGGCCCTGCAGGCGGTGGCAGAGTATTCCGGCACCATGGCCGGCCGGATCATGATCGGCTGCGGCACCATTCCCGGCACCTACATCCTGCCGGGCCTGATCGGCTCTTTCCGCAGCCGTTACCCTGCCATCAAGGCCACCCTGCAGATCACCTCCTCCCGGACCATTGCCGGCAAGGTCATGGAGGGCGAGCTGGAGCTGGGCGTGGTCGGGGCGCGCTGGAATGAACGCGGCCTGGAGTGGAGCCGGGTCTTTGCCGACGAACTGAGCCTGGCCATGCACCCGGACCATCCCTGGGCAGAACGGGAAGAGGTTACCCTGGCGGAGCTGGTGGACGAACCCTTTATCCTGCGGGAATCGGGTTCCGGTACCCGCCGGGTCATCGCCCAGATCCTGGAGGAGCACGGGTTCAGGGAGTCGCAGCTCAAGGAGGTGGCCGAGATCGGCTCCACGGCCGCGGTCAAGGAGGCGGTCAAGGCCGGGCTCGGGATCTCGATCCTGTCGCGGCGGGCCCTGATCGACGACCTCAACTGCGGCTCCATCGCCACGGTGCCGGTGCAGGGAATCCGGCTCGAGCGCCCCTTCTACCTGATCCGGCGCAGGCGACGCGAGCTGCCGCCGGTGGCCACGGTCTTTCTCAAGTACCTGCTGGAAGAGGCGGAAGAGAGTATGGTATGATCAGGACCTGGTCCGGAGATCACGGTACCCGGGCCAACATGGCCGGCCCGGATTTCCCGGTCAATGCCAGCACAGACCATGAAGAAGTCGCTCGCCCCGTCTCGACGTGTCGGCATTTTTGAATGAACCGCTCTTTCAACCAACCACAACACGAGGACCACCATGAACTATTCTCCTGAAGTGGACGAGATGTACTGTATCGCCCAGGGGCCCAACCACGGCCCCTCGCCCATTCCCCAGGAAGGGCAGTGGAACCAGGTGCGCGAGGTCAGGGACATCAACGGCCTCACCCACGGCGTGGGCTGGTGCGCCCCGCAGCAGGGCGCCTGCAAGCTGACCCTCAACATCAAGAACGGCATCATCGAGGAGGCCCTGATCGAGACCGTGGGCTGCACCGGCATGACCCATTCCGCGGCCATGGCCGCGGAGATCCTGCCCGGCAAGACCATCCTCGAGGCCCTCAACACCGACCTGGTCTGCGACGCCATCAACACGGCCATGCGGGAGCTGTTCCTGCAGATCGCCTACGGCCGCAGCCAGTCCGCCTTTTCCGAGGGCGGCCTGATGATCGGCGCCGGCCTCGAGGACCTGGGCAAGGGGCTGCGCTCGGTGACCGGCACCATGTACGGCACCAACCGCAAGGGACCGCGCTACCTGGAGATGGCCGAGGGCTATGTCCTGGAGGTGGGCCTGGACAAAAACGACGAGATCTGCGGCTACAAGTTCGTCAACCTGGGCCGGATGATGGACATGATCAAGGACGGGACCGAGCCCGGCGAGGCCCTGGCCCGGGCCACCGGCACCTATGGCCAGTTCGAGGCGGCAGTGAAAACCATTGATCCGCGCAAGGAATAGGGGGAGACCATGGCTCTTTTTGAAGGATATGAACGAAGGATCGACAAGATCAACAAGGTCCTGGCCGAGTACGGCATCAAGGACCTGGAGGAGGCCCGGGCCATCTGCACCGATGCCGGGGTGGACGTCTACCGGATCGTGCGCGAGGTGCAGCCGATCTGTTTCGAAAACGCCTGCTGGGCCTACATCACCGGCTGCGCCATCGCGGTGAAGAAGGGACAGACCAGGGCCGAGGAGATCGCCGCCACCCTGGGCGAGGGACTGCAGGCCTTCTGCATCCCCGGCTCGGTGGCCGACGACCGCAAGGTGGGCATCGGCCACGGCAACCTGGCCGCCATGCTCCTCAATGAAGACACCCGCTGCTTCGCCTTCATCGCCGGCCACGAGTCGTTCGCCGCCGCCGAGGGCGCCATCGGCATCGCCAGGTCGGCCAACCGGGTGCGCACCGAGCCCCTGCGGGTGATCCTCAACGGTCTGGGCAAGGACGCGGCCCATATCATCTCCCGGATCAACGGCTTCACCCACGTGGAGACGAAGTTCAATTACGCCGAGGGAACGCTCTCGGTGGTGAAGGAGACCGCCTATTCGAATGGCGAAAGGGCCGAGGTGCGCTGCTACGGCGCCGACGACGTGCGCGAGGGCGTGGCCATCAACCACCTGGAGCAGGTGGATGTCTCCATTACCGGCAACTCCACCAACCCGACCCGGTTCCAGCACCCGGTGGCCGGGACCTACAAGAAGGAGTGCGTCCAGCAGGGCAAGCACTACTTCTCCGTGGCCTCGGGCGGCGGCACCGGCCGCACCCTGCACCCGGACAACATGGCGGCCGGCCCGGCCTCCTACGGCATGACCGACACCATGGGCCGCATGCACTGCGATGCCCAGTTCGCCGGTTCCTCCTCGGTGCCGGCGCACGTGGAGATGATGGGCTTCATCGGCATGGGCAACAACCCCATGGTCGGCGCCTCGGTGGCCGTGGCCGTGGCCCTGCAGCAGGCCACCTCCTGAAGCGGATGCACCCTGTTGCATCTCCGGCGAAATTGCCAATTACCGCGTGAGGGATAAAAAAAAGACGCGCCCGGCATCGGCCAGGCGCGTCCCCATTCTCCGGGCAGAAAGTGGCCAGAGGTTACTTTTTTTCCTTTTTGGCCGCCTTTTTCTTTTTCGGGCGGCTGTTGCCAAAGGTGCCGCGGTTGATCTTGCCCCGTTTTGTTCTCAAGTCGCCTTTACCCATATCACGTCCTCTCTATCTGTTGTATTCCGGAACCAGGGGCCGGGAATCCAGGCCCCCCGATTGTTTGCAGACACCTGGTATTTACCGTTCCTGCCAGCGTGCCGCAAGCCTTTTTCGCCAAAAAACAGGATGAACGGTTTCCATTACGCCAGGACGCACCATGCACACCATCCTGCAGACCGGCCAGCGCCGCTGTTATGACGGCTCCGGCCGCGCGATTCCCTGTGACGGCAGCGGCCAGGACGGCGAGTACCAAAGCGGCGTCCCCTGGCCCGAGCCCCGCTTTACCACCAGCGGCCAGACGGTTGTCGACCGCCTCACCGGCCTGACCTGGTCAAAAAACGCCAACCCCGGCGGCTTTCCCTGCACCTGGCAGGAGGCGCTGGAGCAGATCAGGGAGTTTAACCGGCAGTGGTGGTGCGGCCATTCCGACTGGCGCCTGCCCAACCGCCGGGAGCTGCGCAGCCTGATGGACTACCAGGCCAGAAAGCCGGCCCTGCCGAAAGATCACCCCTTCACGGACGTCTTTCTCGGCTGGTACTGGAGCTCCACCAGTGCGGCCATCAACCCCGCCTATGCCTGGTACGTGCACATGGAGGGTGCGCGCATGTTCTACGGCCGCAAGGCGCAGGAGTACCTCTTCTGGCCGGTGCGGGGGACCAGCCGCGTCCTCGCCGCCACCGGCCAGCGGCAATGTTTCGATGCCGCCGGGACTCCCTGCCCCTGCCGGGACACCGGCCAGGACGGCGAGCTCCGGCAGGGGATTCCCTGGCCCGAGCCCCGCTTTGTCCGGGAGGACGACCTGGTCCGGGACCGGCTGACCAATCTTGCCTGGAGCAGAACAGCCAACCTGACCGGCAAACCGGTGTCCTGGGAAGGGGCCCTGCAGGCGGTGGCCGGCCTGAATGCCGGCCAGGACGGCGGTCCCGGACCATGGCGGCTGCCGACCATCAACGAACTGGAATCCCTGGTGGACTGCAGCAGGCACACCCCGGCCCTGCCGGCAGGCCATCCCTTCACCTCCCTGCAGGAGGGCTACTGGTCCGCCACCACCAGCTTCTTCGAGACCGACTGGGCCTGGGTCCTCTACCTGCACAAGGGCGCCTGCGGCGTCGGCCACAAGCCCGGCGCCACCTTCCACGTCTGGCCGGTGCGGACAGAGCGGGGTGGATGACCGTGGACAGCCCGGAACGTGTCCGCATGCACCCCCATGTCGTCAAGCTTACAGGACCGCGTCCGCAGGGTAGCGGGAGGCCCCACCCGTCTCTGCCAGCCGTTGCAAACGGCAACGAATTGCTGTCAGTATCAGGAGGCAACGACTCGATTACGCCCGCTTTCCTTGGCCTTATACAGGGCCTGGTCGGCGGCGTCCAGCAGGTCCATGTACCCTTCCTGTCCCTGGGCCGGCCAGGTCGCGACACCAATACTGACAGTTACGGCGATCTCCAGGTCGTTGCAGGCCATGGGACGCGTTGCGATTGCGCCGCGCAGCTTCTCCGCAATGGCCACGGCCTCCTTTCCCCCGGTTTCCAGCAGAAGCACCACCATCTCCTCGCCGCCATACCGGGCCACAAGATCCGTATTGCGCACTGTTTTTTTGAGAAGGGCGGCTATTCCCCTCAGCACCATATCCCCGCAGATATGGCCGTATGTGTCATTGACCTGTTTGAAATGATCGACATCAAGCATCAGGAGCGAGAGCTCGTGTTGATACCGACGGGCGCGCTGATACTCTTTTGTTAAGATCTCAAGGAGGTAGCGACGATTAAACAGTCCTGTCAGGGGATCGGTGCTGGCCATCCTCCCCAGTTCATCGTTGGCCTGCAACAGCTCTTCATTGGCCTGAACCAGTGCTTTCTGTTGGCGCGAAATCTCCTGTCCCATGGTGCTGATCGCCTCTGCCAGGCGTCCCATTTCGTCATGCCGCTGAATCACCTGCGGATTAAAATAGCCACCGCTGGCAATCAACCTGGTTCCTTCAATAAGCTGGTTGACCGGATGGGTAACGAAACGGGCAAGGTAATGAAAGATCAGCACCGCGGTGATGACAAAAACCCACACAATCTGGACGATATACGTTTTCTCGAGAAAATGGATCTCCCGGTCTGCCTGGTCAAGGCTGAGAACAACATCAAGGATCCCCAGTATCGTGGTATCAGGGGAATGGGCGTGACAGGCGGCCGCAGAACATCCGGGTTCATTGTTGATGGGACTTATGATACCGATGAGCCGTTTTTGATCGGAAGAGGAAAAGATGCGGACCCTCTGCCTCAGGGAAAGGTTTTTCGGTGGATTGTTCGAGCCATGGCAGATGGCGCAGGCAAATTATTTAATATCCACACGCTGATCGATTTCATCGCGCTTGCTTGAAAACATGATGCGACCGTCCTTGCGGTAGATCCGCAACTGCTTTACGTCGGGCCGCCGGGCAACATCGCCGATGATCTTCTCGATGTCACTCCGGACATTGCTCATCATGGCGTAATGGGTGCCAAGCTTGACCGTATCGCTGAAACGATCAGCCTCGGCCATCACGCAATTCATGACATTTCGTTTTACATACGAAATACTGAAATAGGTGAATGTCCCCATGCTGATGCAGAGAATGACCCCCACGCCCAGGACAAGCTTGACAAACAGGCTCTGATTGTTCCGCAAAACATCCCCCATCCGGTTGCAGTGAAACCGGTACTGCTGACAGTGGCCCAGGAACGACACGAACCCCTGCTGCCGCCACTCCTTCACAATCGTGATCACCAGTGTCGCGGGGTCATTGCCAACACCCCGGTCCGCCTGTTGCAGAAAACAGACCGGTTGCTGACAACCAGACCGTCTTTCTGAAAAACGACTTTAGCTTAGTGCAATCACGGTATTTTACAAGCCTGTTGTTGCCCTGTCCATATGACAAACCAGACCAGATGCCCCTGCAGCAAACGTTTTGGCCTGTCTTTTCAGTTCACTGAACCGTAATTGTGATTACGTTCGCCCTCGATGCCGTCAAGGACAATCCGGCTGACCAACTCCGCGTACTCCCTGCCACCGCGCACTTCCCCGCCACCAGCCATCCGCTCCATGACCGGGGCAAAGAGAAAACGCGAGGCCATCATCGAGGTCAGCAAGGGACCGATCAGGTGCGGCGACAGGCGGCGACTGCCTTCCCTGGCCAGGGGTTGGCAGATCTCGCGGTCGATGATCTCCATCATCTGCCTTCCCCACGCCGCCTTGTACTCGATGATCTCGGGATCGTCCCGCGGCAGTTCGGCTATGGTGACGAGCAACGCATCCCGATGCGATGCAAAATAGGCCACTGCGCAGCGCACAAACCGGTCAAGCCGGACCCGTACCTCCTCATCGCCCTGCAACTCCTGGCGGGCCACTTCCAGGTAACCGGCGAGAAACCCGTCCAGGATCTCCTTGAGCAACTGCTTCTTGGAGCCGAAAAAGTAGTTGATCATGGCCAGGTTGACTCCGGCGGCTGCGGCAAGCTCCCGCAGACCGGTACCGGAATACCCCTGACGGGCGAAAAGCCGCTCCGCCTCCTCAATGATTCGCTGCCTGGACAGCCTGCCCTTTTCTTTGCCGTTGACTTTTTTGCTCATGATGGTAGTTTTAATTAAACGTTTGTTTAAGACCTGGTCTTATTCAAACAGTATTTCCTCTACCTGTCAAAATAATCGTCATGTATCGATATGGATTTTTCCTGGCCGTCACCGTGCTGCTCCTCTCCGGCACGGGTCTGGCACGTGCCCTCACGCTCGACGAGTGCGTGGCCCTGGCCCTGCGCAACAACCCCGACATCCGCAGGGAGGAACTCGGGGTCCGTCTCGCCGACCAGGCCATGCGCGAGCAGAAATCACGCAATTTCGGCCGGCTCGATCTCGTCTCCACCTACACCCACTATAACCTGCCCCGGACCCTCGCGCCACTGACCCCGGCCAGCCTCGGCAGCGATCCAGCCGGGGTGGCCACGACCCGCAACCTGTTCACGGGAGGCATCACCTACGAGGTCGCCCTATTCACGGGTTTTGCCGATACCCGCAGTGTGGAGATCGCGGCCCTGCAGAAAGAGATGGCGGCATCAGCATTCAGGGTCAGCCGGGAACAACTGATCTACAATGTCCGCTCGCTCTATGTCAGTATCCTCTCCGCCCAGGAACAGGCCAGGGCCCAGGAGGCCTATGCCGATGCCCTGCAGCGGCTGCATGACAAGATCGCCAGGGAGCTGGAACTGGGGAAAAAGGCCCGCATCGACCTGCTCAAGGCTTCTGCCGACCTGGAAAACGCCAGGGCGGTCCAGAACCAGATCAGGAACAACATTGCCAGCCTCAGGTCCGCCCTGGCCAGCCTCCTGAACATCGACCGGCTTGGCGACCTGGTGGCTGCCGGCCCGACCCCACCGGACCTGCCCGCTGCCACGGCCCCGGCTCCGAACCGGCTCCAGCACCTGGCCCGGCTGCGCAGCGCCCGCCTGGCCGCGGAAAAAGAGGAGACCCTGGCCCGCAAGGCTGAAAGCGTCCTCTATCCCCAGGTCCTGCTCACCAGCGCCTATGGGCAGAACTTCGGTCCCAATGACCAGTCCAACATCTACAGCGGGGAGTGGAATAGCGAGCAGGTCTGGCAGGCCGGGCTCACCCTGCGCTGGAACATCTTTGACTTTGGTTCCAGCCGGGCCAGGATCCGGCAGGCGAAGATAGCGGCCCGCCGCAGCCGCTACCAGGAACAGGCCACAAAGCTGTCCCTGCGAAACAACCTGCAGGAGGCCGTGGCCAGGATCAACACCGCAATCAGCGATCACAGCGCCGCCCGCGCCGAGCTTGCCCTGACCCGTGAGACCGTGGCCATCGAGCAGGTCCGCTTCGACCAGGGCGCAGCCGACATCAACGATCTGCTGACCGCCAGGGCAAGAAACCGCCTGGCGCAGAGCCGTGCCATCGACGCAGGTTTCCGCTATCGCACCGCCCGTTATTACCTTGACTACCTGCTCGAGCAAGGAGAGCAACAATGAAAAAAATCATCCTGATCATTCCCCTGGTCCTCCTGCTGGCCGGTGGTGTCCTGCTGCTCAGGAAACGGCGTCAGGCCATCGAACATACGCCCACGGCCAGTCCCATCACCTACCAGGTCCGGACCGTTCAGCCACAGACCATGACCGTTGTCCGCAAGCGGGCCTTCCTCGCCCGCCTGGAACCACGCACGGCGGCGCAGATCGCCTCCAGGCTCACGGCCAGGATCCGTGCCGTCGAGGTCCGGGAAAGCGACCGGGTCCACCAGGGAGAGCTCCTGGTGCGCTTGGACGACCAGGACCTGCAGACATCCAGGCGCTCGCTCGTGGCCCAGCGCGAGGCAGCGAAACAACAGCTCGAATTCAGCGCCGCCCTCCACCGCCGCAACCAGGCCCTGTTCAAGGTCGGAGGACTTGCGCGGGAACAGCTTGAGGCATCAAAGGTCACCCTTGCCCGGGCGCGTTCCTCTGTCCGGGAGCTGGAAGAGAAGATCGCCGCCCTGGACAACCAGCTCGATTATGCCAACATCAGGGCGCCCTTTGCCGGCACCGTGGGCACGATCCACCTGCGGCAGGGCGACCTGGCCTCACCCGGACGGACGATCCTGACCCTGAATGCTCCTGAACAGAAACTGACCTTCAGCTTCATGCCCGGAAGGGAATCGATCCGGCCGGGCCAGGAGGTCCGCTTCGAGGGCGGCAGCGGCACCTCTTGGTCCGGAATCGCCTCGGCCACGGTGAGGCCGTGGCTGGCATCGTCGTAGATCCGGCTGATCTTGCCGCTGCCG
>WFUT01000150.1 GCA_015484845.1 Desulfobulbaceae bacterium | reverse complement strand
GAGCAAACCGATTCCATGCCCTACCAGGACACGAGGAACACACTCCGGCAGCAGGGACTGGCGCCGAAAAAGAAGCTGGGCCAGAACTTCCTGGTCCACCGCCATACCGCCGAGCGGATCGTCGCCGCGGCCGGTGTCCGTGCCGAAGACACGGTGATCGAGGTGGGCGTCGGCCTGGGCGCCCTGACCGTGCCGCTGGCCAGGGCCGCGGCGCGGGTCATCGGCCTGGAGGCCGACTCGGGCATCGTCAGGATGCACGAGCAGAACGGTGAGCTGCCCGCCAACGTCACCCTGGTCCATGCCGACGTCCTGAAGGTGGACCTGGCCGCGCTGGCCGACCAGGCCGGCGGCAGGTTCCGGATCATCGCCAACCTGCCCTACTCCATCTCGACACCGTTCATCTTCCGGCTCATCGACCACTTCGACCTGGTCGAATACGCCGTGGTCATGCTCCAGAAGGAGGTGGCCCGGCGGCTGCTGGCAAAACCGGGCACAAAGGAGTATGGTGTGCCCGGCGTCCTCCTGGCCGCCTGTGCCGAGGTGCAGCCCCTGCTCGACATCGGGCCGGCCGAGTTCCATCCCCGGCCCAGGGTCGACTCCATGGTGGTGCGGCTCACCTTTGACCCGGTGCCGCAGCGGGTGAGACGGCTGGGCGATTTCGACCGGGGCCTGCTGCGCCGGATCGTCAACGGCGCCTTTGGCCAGCGCCGCAAGACCCTGCTCAACGCCCTGGCGGCAACAGGGATGGTGAAGGACAAGAAACAGCTCGCCGCCTGTATCGGGCAGGCGGCCATCTCGCCCTCGGTGCGGGCCGAGCGCCTGGAACTCGAGGACTTTGTCAGGCTGAGCCGCAGCATCCGGACAGCCATGGAAACGACCACATGCGCATGAGCACCCCGCATACCGCCGTTACAGGCCAGGACCACCGGCACACCGCGGCCGTGCAGGGGAACGGACGATGAACTGGGATATCCGTCGCACCATCAGGTACCACTATCTCCGCTTCCGGCGTCTGCAGGGATCGCCCTCCTCGCTCGCCACCGGCGCGGCCATCGGCGCTGCCGTGGCCGTCACCCCCACCCTGCCGCTGCACACGGTGATCATCGTCTCCCTGACCCTGCTGCTGCGGGTCTCCACCGTGGCCGCCATCATCGCCGGCACCATTGTCAGCAATCCCCTCACCTTCGTGCCCCAGTACTACCTGGCCTGGAAGATAGGCAACTTCCTCCTGCCCGGCCACCTCGACTGGGCACGGATCCACCAGGTCCTGGTCATCCTCCGCAGCCAGAGCCTGCTCGACAGCCTGCATACGCTGAGCCACCTGAGCTTCGACGTGATCCTGGTCATGATGAGCGGCGGCATCGTCCTGGCCGTTCCCACCGGCCTGTTCACCTATTTCTTTACCTACTGGTTCTTTACCAACCTGCGGCTCAAGCGACAGCAGAAACACCTGCTCAACCGGCGATCCAGGTAACCATCACCCCTGGACCCGCCCTTCGCAGGTTGGCAACCGCACCATTCAAGTCAACAGGAAAAAACAGGAAAAAACGGCTGGCCATGCAAAACTTTGTCTTCCACATTCCCACCAAGGTCATTTTCGGTCGTGGCACGGTCTCCTCCATTGGTCCAGAGACCGCGGCCTGGGGCTCCAGGTGCCTGCTGGTCCATGGCCGGGCCAGCAGCAGGCGCTCGGGCCTCCTCGACCGGGTCAGCGCGTCCCTGTCCGACGCAGGGGTGGAGGTCTTCGAACATGGCGGCGTCCGCTCCAATCCCGTGCTCTCCCATGTCCGCGAGGGGATCACCCTGGCCCGGCAACACCGGGTCGAGGTGATCGTGGCCGTGGGCGGCGGCTCGGTCATCGACGAGGCCAAGGCCATCAGCGCCGGCAGCCTGGTCGAGCACGATGTCTGGAAGTTCTTCACCGGCCGCAGGAGCATCAGGAAGACCCTGCCCCTGACCACGGTCCTGACCCTGGCCGCCGCCGGCTCGGAGATGAACTCCGGCATGGTGATCACCAACGAGGAGACAAGGGAAAAATTCGGGACCGGCAACCAGCTCCTCTACCCCCGGACCTCGATCCTCGACCCCGAGCTCACCTTCACCGTGCCCCCGGACTACACCGCCTACGGCGCCGTGGATGCGGTGGCCCATGTGCTCGAGTTCTACATGACCAGCCGCGATCCCGACACCCCGGTCCAGGACCGGATCATGGAGGGGCTGATCGAAAACGCCATGGAGGCCTGCGACCGCTGCCTGGCCGATCCGTGCGACTATGGCGGCCGCGCCGCCCTGATGTGGACCGCGACCCTGGCCCTCAACGGCCTGACCGCTGCCGGCCTGGGCAGGGTCGGTTTCCCCATGCACATGATCGAGCACTCGCTCAGCGCCCTCTACGATGTCCCGCACGGGGCCGGCCTGTCGGCGATCATCCCCGGCTGGCTCACCTGGCACAGCCGGAGGGCGCCGGCGCGCGTCGCCGGCCTCTGCCGCCGCCTGTTTCCCTTTCCGGACATGGAACGGTGCAGTGAACGGGAACTGGCAGCGCGGGCCATCACCATCCTGCGCAACTGGTTCGGCAGGATCAACAGCCCCGCCTCCCTGCAGGAACTCGACATCCCGGCAGCCGACATCCCGAAGATCGCCCGCAATGCCATGGCCCTGGCCAGGGTCTGGCGCCTGGGCGAGTACACGCCCGGGATCATCGAGGAGATCCTCGCTCTCTGCCGGTGAGCTTCCCCGGGCGGCCGCGATACCCCCGCCTGCCGCGCGCCCGCGGACCGGTTGCCGCCAGTGGCTGCAGGCCTGCAAAATCAGCAGAACTGAAGCATGTTATCACGCCGGTTGAAGGGAAATGCCACATTGTGTGCAGCATCGAACCGACGGCCGAAAATGGCATGACAATTTGTCTCCAGTACGGTACAATTGCGCCAATTTGACCGCATTTTTTCCATAACCTCCCCGTTCTCCGTGCATTCCAGGGGATCACGGCAACGGGTATCCCGGTCACCGATGAAGAGGCCGGTCGCCACGGGCGGAACCCCGCCCGGCGCCTGTCCTCGGTTTCTGTAGCCTGACAGACGATTATAACCTGGTTTCTGACGACCCGATATGACACTGAACATACCTCCCGGCCTGCCCGTGACAGCGAACTGGCTCAGCGATTTCGACCGCTACCTGATGGGCGAAGGCACCCACGAGCGGGCCTATGAAAAGATGGGGGCCCACCTGGTCACCATGGATGGCAGGGACGGCGTCGTCTTCTCGGTCTGGGCGCCCAATGCCAGGGAGGTGGCGGTCATCGGCGAGTTCAACGGCTGGGACGGCCGGCACCATCCCATGCACCCCTCCGAGTCCGGCATATGGACCCTCTTTATTCCGGGACTTCCCGAGTACACCGTCTACAAGTACCGCATCACCGCCGCCGACGGCCAGGTCTTTGACAAGTCCGACCCCTATGGTTTCTTCATGGAGGAACGGCCGCGCACCGGTTCCGTGGTCGTCGACCTGGACAGGTACGGCTGGCAGGACCAGGACTGGATGGCCGGCCGCGCGGAAAAGCAGTCCCTGGAGAGCCCACTGTCCATCTACGAGGTCCACCTGGCTTCCTGGCGGCGCCTGCCCGACGAGCGCTGGGGCCAGCGTTACCTCACCTACCGGGAGATGGCGGAGACCCTGATCCCCTACGTGGTGGAGATGGGCTATACCCACATCGAGCTGATGCCCATTGCCGAGCATCCCTTTGACGGCTCCTGGGGCTACCAGGTGCTGGGCTTTTTCGCACCCACCAGCCGCTTCGGCACGCCATCCGACTTCATGTACTTCGTGGACCAGTGCCACCGGAACTCCATCGGCGTGATCCTGGACTGGGTACCGGCCCACTTTCCCAAGGACGGGGCCGGTCTCAACTACTTCGACGGCACCCACCTCTACTCCCACGAGGACCCGCTCCAGGGCGAGCACCGGGACTGGGGTACCCTGGTGTTCAACTACGGCCGCAACGAGGTCCGCTCCTTCCTGATCTCCAACGCCCTCTTCTGGCTGGACAAGTACCATATCGACGGCCTGCGGGTGGATGCGGTGGCCTCCATGCTCTACCTGGACTACTCGCGACCCGAGGGCCAGTGGGTGCCCAACAAGTACGGCGGCCGCGAAAACCTGGACGCCATCCATTTTCTCCGGAAAACCAACGAGGTCGTGCATGGCAACTTTCCCGGCATCCTGACCATTGCCGAGGAATCCACCTCCTGGCCCATGGTCTCCCGGCCCACCTACCTGGGCGGGCTCGGTTTCAGTCTCAAGTGGAACATGGGCTGGATGCACGACACCCTGAGCTACATGTCCAAGGATCCCCTCTTCAGGCGGTATCACCACAACCAGCTCACCTTCGGCATGCTCTATGCCTTTCACGAGAATTTCGTCCTGCCCCTGTCCCACGACGAGGTGGTGCACGGCAAGGGTTCGCTGATCAACAAGATGCCCGGCGACGACTGGCAGAAGTTCGCCAATCTCAGGGCCTATTTCGGTTTCATGTGGACCTACTCGGGCAAGAAGCTCCTGTTCATGGGCGGCGATTTCGGCCAGTGGCAGGAATGGAACTATGACAAGGGCCTGGAATGGGAGGCGCTCAAGGCTCCCAACCACCGGGGCCTGAAGCGGTTTGTCCGCGACCTGAACCTGGTCTACCGCAGCGAGCCGGCCCTCTATGAAAACGATTTCGACTGGAGCGGATTCTCCTGGATCGACGCCAATGATTCCGACAACTCGGTCCTCTCCTATGTCCGCTATGCCAGGGACCGGGAGGATTTCCTGATCGTGGTCTGCAACTTCACGCCGGTGGTCCGCAACGAGTACCGGATCGGCGTGCCCCGGGACGGTGAGTACCGCGAACTCATCAATTCGGATCTTGACGTCTACTGGGGCAGCGGGGTTCAGAACGAGCCTCCCCTGCGGAGCAGCGAACGGGCGGCCCACGGGATGGACCACTCGCTCACCCTCACCCTGCCGCCGCTCTCGACCCTGATCCTGAAACCCGTTTAACCAGCAACCAATCAGCAACCGATGTCATTTCCCCAACTTCAGAACTAACCCCAGCACAAGAAGCCGCACTATGAAGCCACGCACTATTATTCTGACTGTTATCGGCATACTGATTTACATCCTTCTTGCCAGCTACCACAGCTCCCTGCTGAAGAAGCGCGTTCCCGCCGTCGAGGCTGGCCATGTCGGGGCCGGTAACGAATACGAGGCCAGGGTCAATACTCTCCGCGACAAGGTGGAAGACTACCGTGACCGTTTCCTCAAGGCCAGGAAAGAGGTAACTGCCCTGAAGCAGCAGCTCGAGAGCCTGCGCGCCGAGCGCGACAAGGCCCTGGCCGAACGGGACCGCGTCCGGCTGGACAAGAAAAAGCTGGCCACCCTGGACAAGGAACTGGCCGCGCGTGACGCCAGGATAAAGGAGCTGGAGGCAAAGCTCAGGCAGGAAGAACAGCAGCTGGCGGCGCTGCGGCAGGAGCAGGAAAAGGGGATGGAGAAGCTGCGCAACGAGATGATCGGGCGGGACGACCGCATCGCCCAGCTCATGATGCTGCGCAAGACCCTGACAACCAACTACCAGCAGGTGCAGGACGAGCTGCGCCAGGCCAGGGAGAAGATCACCTCCCTGCAGAACAAGGTCAGGAACCTCAACAGCGCCCTGAACAAGGACAAGACCGTTTCCGAGCGGCTGCAGGGGTTGGAGAAACAGCTCACCGCCACGGAAGAGCAGCTGACCCGGGCGCGGCAGGAGAACGATACGCTGCGCAAGCAGCTCAAGGAAGCCAAGAGCGTGGCGGCGCATGTGCCGGAACAGGAAAAGGCCCTGGCGGAAAATGCCAGGAAGCTGGCTGCGGCTACCGGCCAGATCAAGGCCCTCACCACCCGGGTGCAGCAGACGGCAGCGGAACTCGACGCGGCCAGGCAGACCATTGCCGGCCTGCGGAAGGCCCTGGCCGCCTCCGAGTCGGCCAGGAAAGATGCCGAGCAACTGGCCGCAAACAAGGATGCGACCATCGAGGAACTGCAGAAGAACCTGCAGCAACGGGTTGCCGAGATCGGCAACCTGAAGGCCCGGCTGACCGACACCACCTCGCAGCTCTCCCTGGCCAGGAACGCCCTGAAGAAGGCCAACCTCAAGGCCGAGGCCATGCTGAAATACGGCCAGGAAAAGGAGCGGATGCTTGCGCCGCTGCAGGAACGTATCGCCATGCTGCAGGACGAGCTGGCAAAGAGGCAGCAGGAGCTCGACCGGGCCGGCAAAACCATCGCCGGCCTGCAGGAAAAACTTGCGCAGCAGCCCAAGGCCCTGGCCAGGCTCGAGGCCGCCATCAAGGCCGGCAAGAAGCGTATGGAGGAGAAGGAGCGTGAGCTGGTACAGTTGCGTGGCGAGCTGGCCAAGGCACGGCAGGATGCCAGCGATTCCTTCCAGCAGGGCCAGGAGCTGGTCCGGCAGGTGGCCAGCCTGACCGAATCCTCCCTGATCCTCAACAACCAGATCAAGGACCTGAGCAACAGGCTCGGCTCAGCGACCAGGACCATCAAGGACCTGCGGACGGCACTCAGCCAGACCAAAAAGGCCCTGGACACGACAAGGCAGCAGCTTGCCGAGGCCGGCAAGGCCAGGGAGGCGCTGCAGAAGCGTGTCGACGAGCTGACCGCCTCCCTGGCTGACAGGGAAAAGCGGATCAAGGTGCTGGGCGCGGCCCTGGACGCTGCCAACAAGGACAAGGCCGATCTGGCCGCCCGCCTGGAGACGGCAAGCAAGGCAGCGGACGAGCTGAAGACCGTCAAGGCGGAACTGGAGAAGAAGAACGCCGCCCTGGGCGAGGCAGAGGGCAAGATCGCCCGGCTCACCGAGCTGCAGGCCAAGCTCGATCAACTGAAAACCGAAAACCAGAAGCTGAGCGCAGCCATCAAGGACAAGGACGGCAAGGTGGCCGAGCTGACCAAGCAGCTCACCGACCTGAAGAACCAGCAGGCCACCCTGAACTCCGAGCTGGAGACCGCCAGGGCCGCGGCCAAGGCGGTGGAAAAACTGAAAGCCAGCCTGCAGGAGAAGAGCGACGCCCTGGCAGCAGCGCAGAAACAGCTCGCTGCGGCACAGGCCGGGGCCAAGGAGCTTGCCCAGGCCAAGGCGGCGCTGCAGAAGAAAACCGAAGAGCTGGCGGCCCTCCAGGAGCAGCTGACCGCGGCACAGGCCGGGGCCAAGGCGCTTGAGCAGGCCAAAACCGAACTGCAGAAGAAGAGCAAGGAGCTGACAGCCCTCCAGCAGCAGCTTGCCAAGGCACAGGCCGGCACCAAGGAACTTGCCCAGGCCAGGGCCGAGCTGGAGAAGAAGACCAAGGAACTGGCCGCTCTCAAGCAGCAGCTTGCCAAGGCACAGGCCGGAAGCAAGGAGCTTGCCCAGGTCAGGGCCGAGCTCAAGAAGAAGACCGAAACGCTGGCAGCCCTGCGGAAACAGCTCGCCGCGGCACAGGCAGGAGCCAAGGAGCTTGCCCAGGTCAAGGCCCTGTTGGAGAAGAAGACAGCCGCCCTGGCCAAGGCCGAGGCCGATGCCAGGGCCGCGGCCGGCAAGGTGCAGGAGATCGGCAAAAAGCTCTCTGCCACCGAGGCCAGCCTGACCAGGCTGAACGCCGAGATGGCAAAGCGGAAAAAGGCCGAGCAGGCGCTGCAGCAGAAGCTCTCCGCTGCCCTGGCCAGGGTGGACGAGCTGACCGGCATGGTCAAGGAGAAGGAGAAGACCGCCGGCGAACTCCTGGCAGCCAGGCAGAAGGTCGAGGGCAGGCTGAACTCCCTGCAGCAGCAGGTGGCGCAACTCTCCAGCCAGGTCAAGGAAAAGGAGGGATTGCTGGCCACGGTGCAGGAGAAGCTGGCCGCGGCCGTGAGCGCCAAGCAGGAGATCGAACAGAAACTGCAGCAGAGCCTCAAGGCGGCGGCAGCCGTGGCCGCACTCAAGCAATCGCTGCAGAAGGCGACCGGTGAACTTGCCCGGACCAGGGACGAGGTGCAGCAGCTCAAGGCGGCCAATGAAAAGCTGCAGGCCCTGCAGGAGGAGACCGGACGCCTCAAGGAGGAACTGGCCAACAGCAGGCAGCAGGCCACAGAGCTCACCGACAAGGTGAACAGCCTGCAGGCCGAGCTGGACACCCTGCGCCGGGAGAAGCAGGAGCTGCAGCGCAAGACGGTCGACAGCGACCATGACGGTGTTGTCGACGCCGAGGACAAGTGCCCCGGCACCCCGGCAGGGGTCAAGGTCAATGCCCAGGGCTGCGAACCGGACAGTGACCATGACGGTCTTGTCGACCGGCTGGATCTCTGCCCGCACAGTGCGCCGGGGGCCAAGGTCGACGAACTGGGTTGCGCCGAAAACGGCCGGGTCATCCTCGGCGGTGTGACCTTCCGGCCCGGCACCGCCGACCTGACCAAGGCATCCATGCAGAGCCTGGACAAGGTGGTCCTGCTGCTCAGGAAGCACCCGGAGGTGCGCATGGAGGTGGCCGGCTATACCGACAACATCGGCGATGCCGCCCGCAACCTGAAGGTCTCCGAGGCCCGCGCCCGCCGCGTTCTCAACTACCTGGTCAGCAAGGGCATCGCCCCCGGCCGGCTGGTGGCCAGGGGCTATGGCGAGGCCGATCCGGTGGCCGACAACTCCACCCCGGCCGGCCGGGCCAGGAACAGGCGGGTTGAACTGCACATCCTGCCCGCAACAGCCGCTACGCCGCCGGCGGCAGCCCCGGCCGAGGCACCCGCGGCGCCCGCCGCCGAGACGCCGGCAGGCCAGTAACCCCACCGGTAACCGGAACCAGCCCCTGTGCGCCACGCTGCGCACAGGGGCTTTTTCATCTTGCGCTCCTGCATTTTTTCTGATTTCTTTTGCCAGAGTCCAGTTTGACGACATGTCTACGCACCACTGCTCCTCTTGCCGCCAGGGAGGATCGCCATGTCCGGAAACTTTCTCTTTGTCCATGTCAACGAATGGGCTAACTTTGCCAGCCCGGACGCCATTCCCATCTCCCAGGGCTACATCCTTGCCCGCCTCCGGCAGGCCGGTTACCCGGGCCGCATCCTGGGCGATTACCAGGACCGGCCCCTGGAGCCCGGCGTCTTCAAGGCCGCCCTGCAGGAACTCCATCCCCGGGCGGTGGGATTTTCCGTCTACCAGGAGAACATGGACAAGGTGCGGCTGTGGGCGAGCTTTGCCAAGCGGGTCGACCCGGAGATCACCGTGGTCCTGGGAGGACCGCAGGTCACCTTCATGCCGGGCGAGGCGCTGTTGCAGATGCCGGAGGCCGATATCCTCTGCCGGGGCGAGGGCGAAGAGGTCATGCCGGCGCTGGCCCGCGTTCTCAGCGGCGGTTCCGGCACCCTGGCCGAGGTGGACGGCATCTGTTTCCGGGACGGCGACAGGCTTGTGGAGACCCCGCGACACTGCGGCACGGGTTCCCTGGACGCCCTTCCCTCCCCCTACCTGGACGGCACCCTGCAATGCCGGGGCAAGGTCCGGGCCATCCTCCTCTCGTCGCGCGGCTGCACCTCGAACTGCACCTTCTGCTATACCCCCAGGGCCAGCAACAGGACCGTCCGCTTCCATTCCATCGACCGCATGATCGAGGAGATGCAGTGCCTTCGCCAACGGGACGACATCACCGATTTCTGGTTTGCCGACCCCAACTTCGCCTGGTCCCGCGAACGGCTGGAGGCCCTGCTCCATGCCATCATCGCCCGGGCGCCCTGGGCAACCTTCTGGTGCCAGACGCGTTACAACCTGGTTGACAGAGAACTCCTGGCCCTGCTCAAAGAGGCCGGTGCCCATACCATCGCCTTTGGCCTGGAATCGGCTGACCGCGAGGTCCTGCAAAGGATCCGCAAGGGCCTTGACCCGGACGGTATCTCCAGGGCCATCCGTCTCACCCGGGACGCCGGCATCCGGGTCGAGCTCTTCACCCTGTTCGGGCTGCCCGGCGAGACCCCGGCCAGGGCCCGCAAGACCCTGGACTTTGTCCGCAGGCACGATGTCGAGATCAGCGGCAACTCGATCTCCCAGCAGCTCCATCTCTTCTTCGGCACCCCCATGGCCGACGATCCCGCCCGCCACGGCATCACCCCCCTGCCCCGGACCCGGCCCCTCTACATGAGTATCGGCCGCGACTACCGCACCGATACCATGAGCGAGGAAGAGATCCTGCAGATGAGCCTCCTCTGGCGCCTGAACCGGCAGGACTTTGCCGACGACATCAGGGCAGGCAGGCGCCTCTTTACCATTGCCGGTTTCATCACCCGGCACAGGAAACTCCTGGCCTGCTGCCCCGAGGCGGACATGATGCTGGCCTCCATCTACCTGCAGCTCGACGAACCCGGCCCTGCTGCCGCCTGCCTGCGCCGCCTGCAGGAAAACTTCCCTGATCTGCCCCGGGTACAGGAAATGGTGCGCCGGCCCCTGGCCTGCTTCAGGAACAGGCGGCGGGCAGTGGCGAAAAAGGGCTGCCGGATCATCTTTGACTGCAAGGGACTGATGGATGGCGAGGTGGTGCCGGAGACAGAGTGTTACTTTGAGATGGCCACCCTGGGCGATGGCAGGCTGCTGCCCGACTTCGAGCAGGGCATGGAGGGGGTCAAGGCCGGCGGCCTCACCCAGATCAGGGTCCGCTTTCCAGCGGATTATGGCAACCCGGCCCTGGCCGGGCAGGAGATCCCCTTCCATGTCTTCCTGCACCAGGTCCTGGAACCGATCACCTATACCGACCTGGCCGAGGTCGAACAGAAGGCGCCGCGCAACATGTACCGCTTCGACGACCTCTTCAACCTCAAGAAGCACAACGAGAACCTCTACTACATGGTCCTGCGCGACTCGGTCCTGCACAGCTATACCGGCAACCTGCCCCACATGATGGCCCTGTTCAACTACTACCTGAAACTGGGTTTTACGGAAAAGGCCCTGGACCTTGCCGCCACCCTGCCCGACGAGCCCTCGGTCATGGGGCATGCCGGCCGGGTGCTGCTGGCCAACGGCCTGGCCGAGGAGGCCCTGCACTACCTGCGCCGGGCCGCCGACACCAGCGCCGAGATGGAAAACCAGCGGCTCAAGGCGCACATGGCCCTGAAGCAATGGGACGAGGCAGAGAAAATTGGCGCCGATCCCCGGCTGGCCACCAGCCTGCAGACCATGCACCTGCGGGTCCGCCTGGCCGCCCTGCAGCAGCTCCCGGAACAGGAATACCTCCGCCGCATGGACACCTTTCTCGACAGCCAGGTCCGCATGATGATGGCCAGGGCCTGAGATGGTGACAGGGGCCGGGTTTCCTGCTATCCTTGCAGACCACTGCCGGCGCTGGGCCGGTGCGCATGACCCCTGCAATGCAACCGTGAGCCCGGAAGCCATGCAAAAACACATCCTCATCCTTCTGCTGCTCTGCCTGGCCCAACCCGCCACGGCCATGGAGATCCACGGCGTCCGGCTGCCCTGCTCCCTGGAGGTGGACGGCCACAGGCTGGTCCTGAACGGGGCCGGCATCCGCAGCAAGTACCTGCTCGACATCTACATCGGCGCCCTCTACCTGGCGCAGCCGGGCCGGGACGGCACCGCCATTGCCAGGGCCGATGCGCCCATGCTCATGCGGATGCATTTTCTCTTTGACGGCATTCCGCCCGATCGGCTGAGCAGGGGATGGATGAGGGGGCTCAAGAAGAGGGCGCCCCATGCCGGCCCGGACCTGGAGAGGGCCATGCGCCGGTTCTGCGGCCTGTTCACGGTCCGGGTCCGGAAGAACGATGTCTATGACGTGACCTGGCTGCCCGGCCGCGGCATGGAGGTGAGCTTCAACGGCAGGCTGCTGGCCACCATCGACAACCTGGCCCTGAAACAGACCCTGTTCGCCATCTGGCTGGGCAACACGCCCGGCGACGCGGACCTGAAGAAGGCCCTGCTGCGCTGTTATCCCTGTGTCGCCCTGCCCATGGCCATGAGCGGGAAGTAGTGGCGATAGAGGTTGTAGTTGAGCATGAAGCCGCGGGATAACTCCCGGCCCTGGTCGATCTCCTCGGCCGCCCGGCCCAGGTTGATCCGCTCGCCGACCCCGTAGCCGGGAAAACCGGTACCCGTATACCAGGGCTCGTCCCAGGTGCCGTCCGGCCGCTGTGATTTCCGGAGATACTCCAGGCCGCGACGGATGGCCTGGTCAAACTCGTTGCTGTCCACGGCGCAGAGGGCCATGAGGGCCCAGCCGGTCTGGGAGGCGGTGGACGGACCCCGGCCCCGCAGCCGGTCGTCCATGTAGGAGCCACAGCTCTCGCCCCAGCCGCCGTCCTCGTTCTGGCGCCCCACAAGCCAGCGCGCCGCCCTGAGCACCCAGTCGGCGCCCATGTCCTCGCCCACCGCTGCCAGCGCCGGCAGCACGGCGGCGGTGCCGTAGATATAGTTCACTCCCCAGCGGCCGAACCAGGGGCCATCCTCTTCCTGTTCGTCGCGTATGTAGCGGCAGGCCCGCGCCACCACCGGGTCATCCAGCCGCCGGCCGTACAGGCCCAGCGCCTCCACCACGTGCGCCGTCACATCGACACTGGGCGGATCGAGCAGTTCACCGAAATCGGCAAAGGGGATCAGGGTCAGGAAACGGCCGGTGTTGTCGCGGTCAAAGGCGGCCCAGCCACCGCACGGGTTCTGCATGGCCAGCATCCATGGGATGGCCCGCTCCACGGCCCGGCGCATCTGCCGGCGCAGTTCGGTATCAGCCATGAGCGGCTCCAGGCGGAGCAGGACGATCACGGCCACGGCCGTGTCATCCACGTCCGGGTACTTGTCATTTTCAAACTCAAAGGCCCAGCCGCCCGGCTCCACGTCCGGGACAAAGACCTGCCAGTCGCCGCCCACCAGCACCTGCTTGCGGAGCAGGTAACGAACGGCCCGCTCTGCCGCGGCCATGCTGCCCTCGGGCATGCCGCAGTCGAGGAGGGCGAGCAGGGCCAGGACCGTGTCCCAGATCGGCGATTCGCTGGGCTGCAGGTAGATGCCGCCGTCGCGCTCATAGGACCAGTGCAGGTTGAACCCGTTCAGGCCGGCGGCCAGCACCGGGTGGTGGTGGGCATACCCCTCGGCATGCAGGGCCATGAGCGAATAGATCCAGGGCGGCTGGATGCCGCCCCAGGCCCCGTCCGCGTCCTGGTGGCTGATGATCCATTCCCGGCAGCGGGCAATGGCGTGCTCGCGCAGCGGCTGCCAGGGCGCGTTCACGTAGCGGTTGAGCGCCCGGTCGGCGCAGAGAAAAAACCGCTCCCAGGACATGGCCCCCTTTTTCCGCGGCAGCCGGTAATCAAATTCGTCCCGGCCCCGGGGAAAGAGCTCATCCAGGCGGCGGTCGGCAGGCAGGGGACGTACCGGCCTGCGCGCGGTGAGGATGGCCAGGGGCAGCATGGTGGCCCTGGCCCAGGAGGCGAACCGGTAGAGGTTGAACGGTGTCCAGGTGGGCAGGAAGATGATCTCCGGCGGCAGGGCCGGGGTATGTTCCCAGGGCCATTCGCCGATCAGGGCCAGCCAGTAGCGGGTAAAGACCCGGATGCCGGACAGGCCGCCGTTGGCCAGGATCCACTGCCGCGCCCTGGCCAGGGGCTCGCTGTCCCTGTCCAGGCCGGCGGCGCGCAGGGCGGCATATGCCTCGACCGTGGTGTTGATGTCACCGGTGGGGGCCTGGTAGTAGACCTCCCAGGAACCGTCCTCGCGCTGCTCGTTCAGGATGGCCCGGACCACGCCCTCGTACTTGGGATCATCCTTGACGCCCATGATATGCATGGCCAGGACCCACTCCGCCTCCATGCACGAGTTGGACTGGAGACGGCCGACCCAGAATCCTTGCGGATCCTGGTCGTCGAGCAGCCAGCGGACAGCGGCGTCCACGCACCGGGCCAGTTGTTCTTGTTCCATGGACTGCGATGATGTAGGTTTTCCTGTCAGGACAGTGTAATATCGGGTATGGAAAATCTCAATCCCGCCCGCCGGGTTCGGCAACTGCGGGATCCAGGTGATGCGGGATCAAACCGGTGTTTCCGGTTCAACCAGCATGGCCGGGCCAGGGCTTCAGCGCCCAGCCTCAACAGACAATCACATCAGAGCGGCAGGCAAACCGGCCCGGCTCCTGTCCCCCTGTCTTCCGGGCATATGACCACAGTCCAAGCAACCACCTCCCCTGCCCTGCTCCTCCTGGCCGCCCTGGCCGCCGAGGCGGCATCGCTTGACCGGGCCTGCCGGCGGCAGCGGCCGGCGGACAGTGTCCGGGTCCTGCAGTGCGGCATCGGCTGCAAGGCCGTGCTGGCAGCATCCCGGCCCCACGTGGCCGGGGCCCGCCTGGTGGGCAGCATCGGGGTCTCCGGCGCCCTGGCGCCGCAACTGGAGACCGGGACCGTGATCCTGGCCGAGGCGATCTGCAACCGCGCGCCCGGCCTGGAGCCGGCCTATGCCTGCAGCCGGGACCTGGTCCACCTGCTGGAACAGGCCTTGGAAAAGGCCGCCATCCCCTGCCGGCGCGGCACCCTGCTCTGCACCGACGCCCCCCTGCTCACGCCGGCAGACAAGCTCGCCGCCCACCGCCAGACAGGGGCCCTGGCCGTGGACATGGAGAGCGCGGCCGCGGCCCATGCCGCCCAAGCCGCCGGCCGGCCGTTTTTCTGCCTGCGGGTCATCTGCGATCCGGCGGAACGTATGCTCGCGCCGGAGCTGCTCTGCGGGGTGGACCGCCAGGGCAACAGCAGGCCGCTGCGTGTCCTGGCGGCCCTGGCGCGCCGGCCCCGGCTGCTGGGCCCGCTCCTGGCCATGGCCAGGGACTTTGCCCGCGCCCGCAGGCAGATGGAACAGGCATGGCAGGCCGCCTGCACGCCCCTGGTCCGCGGCTCTCTCAGCGGCCCGGGCCACGCAGGGCCACCCGGAGGGCGCTGAACGGATGGCGCACGGTCTCGAGCACGGCCGATGGCTCGAAGCCGCAATGGACCATGCAGTCGGCACAGCGCGGCTCCCGGCCGACACCGTAGCGGTCCCAGTCGGTCTCTTCCATGAGCTCTTTGAAACTCCGCGCATAGCCGTCGGCCAGCAGGTAACAGGGACGCTGCCATCCCTTGAGGGTCCGCGTGGGGTTGCCCCAGGGCGTGCAGGTCAGCTCCCGGTTGCCGGCCAGGAAATCCAGGTACAGGCCCGAGTGGTTGAAGGTCCACTCCGGCTTGGCCTGGCGCAGGATCTCGCGAAAGAGCTGCTTGGTCCCCTCCCGGCCCAGGAAGCTGTCCTGGTCGTCGGCGTTTTCATAGTTAAAGCCGGCGGCCACGGTCATGGCCTCGACTCCCAGCGAGCTGAGGTGATCGAACAGTCGGGCCGCATCCTCGGCGCTCTGCCCCTTGAAAAAGGTGGTGTTGGTGGTGACCCGGAAGCCGGCGGCCACCAGTTTCCGGATCGCCGCCGTTGCCTTGGCAAAGGCACCCTCGTGGCAGACGGCGGCATCGTGGCGTTCGGCCAGGCCGTCGAAATGAATATTGAAGGTCAGGTAGGGGCTGGGTGAAAATCCCTCCAGCCTGCGCTCGACGAGCAGGCCGTTGGTGCAGAGGTAGACAAACCGCTTTCGCCGGACCAGCTGGCCGACAATGGTGTGGATCTGCGGGTGCAGCAGGGGCTCGCCGCCGGCAATGGTCACCACCGGCGCGCCGCATTCCTCTGCCGCGCCCACGCACTCGTCCACGGACAGCATCTGTTCCATGATCTCCCTGGGCTGGTTGATCTTGCCGCATCCCTTGCAGTGCAGGTTGCAGAGAAAGAGCGGCTCGAGCATCAGGACCAGGGGAAACCTGTCGGTTCTCCTGAGCATGCGGCCGATGATATACGCACCGATGCGCCGTTTCTGTAACGCGGGAATACCCATGATAATACGTGCCTGTGAAGGGGGAGATAAGAACCTACATCCTGCAGTTGGCAATTTTGCCGGAGATGCGGGGCATCAAGGGCGCAGGCGTTAAATAAAAACACGGCCGGACCGGCTTTCAGGTCGCAGCCTCAAGACAGCATGAAAACGGTGCCGTCTCCTGCGCCGCGGGCTGGAATTTCCGGGAAAAAGGGTGCCGCCACGGGCCCCGGGTGACGCGCACCGGCCGCGGCGGTGGAACAGGTCCGACGGCAGCCGTTCTAGCCGGCCCGGGTCGTCTTCTTTTCCCGGCCCGACTGGCCGCCGCCCTTGACCAGGCGCATCTTGTCCAGGTCCACGGGCCGGTTTTCCGGGTACCAGCGGGGATCCATGAACCTGCGGATGGCCTGTTCCAGGACGTCGAGGGGCACATTGGTGTCCAGGCAGGGGCCGTGCGGCCGGAAATTGAGGACCCCGAACACCGGCAGGGGATAGGTATCCTGGATGCCGCTGGCCAGGTCCCGCTCACAGGCCACGGCCAGGATCATCCTGGGCCGGCGCTGGACCACGATCCGGCGGGCAATGGTGCCGCCGGTGGCAATGGCCAGGTGGATGCCGTAGCGTTCGCTGAGGCCGATCAGGCTGTCAATGGGGCACTTGCCGCACCGCTTGCAGTTGTGGATCGAGTAGGTAAGGCGCATCTTGCACCTGGAGTTCTGCAGGCAGTGCGGCATGAGCAGGAGCAGCTCGCCGGGCTTGAACCGCTTGTCGGTCCTGCCCACCAGGTCATTGTTGACCTTGACGAACGAGGAACGGATCCGGTCCTTGGGTATGCCCAGCAGCTTGCCGACCAGGATCATCAGGGGCAGGAAGAGCTTGATGGTCAGGCCCCGCATCCTGGAAAAAAGCAGGAGCGAGCGGCCGAACAGGATGCTGAGCACCAGGCCCACCGTGGCCCAGACCACCAGCAGGATCAGGCTGCCGACCAGGACACTGAAGATATAGGGCGCCCAGGGATGGATATTGCGCAGGCCGATGATCGGCAGGACCAGGACCAGGACCAGAAACAGGGTGACCGCGGTGCCGGCGGCGGCCACCAGGCCGATGAACAGGCGCTTCTTGGCCTTGCCCGCCTCCAGGTCCTCCCGGTCAAATTCCTGGACCGTGGTGAGTTTGAGTTCTTTCATCGTTCATGTTTCCTGCAGGGCGAAATCCGGCAGTTCGGGCAGCTTGAACCTGGTGTTCTCCACCGGGCCGTCCATCTCCTGCACCGTGGACGGCTGCCGTTTCTTCAACCAGTCAACGACCTCTTCAACCAGGACCTCGGGCGCCGATGCGCCGGCGGTGATGCCCACCCGGCGCACGCCTTCCAGCCAGGCAGGGTCGATCTCCTCCCGGCTGTCGATGAGATAGGCCCGGACGCCCTGCTTTGCCGCCACCTCGCGCAGCCGGTTGGAATTGGAACTGTTCCTTGACCCCACGACCAGGAAGAGGTCAACACGGCCGGCAAGCTCGCGGACCGCGGTCTGGCGGTTCTGGGTAGCATAACAGATATCGGTCCGGTCCGGAATATCGATTTCCGGGAACTTCTCCTTGAGCAGGCCGATCAGCAGCGCGGCATCGTCCATGCTCAGCGTGGTCTGGGTGACATAGCCCACCCGGTTGCGGTCCGCGACCCGGAGCTCTGCCACGTCGTCACCATTGGAGATGACATGGACCCGGCCCACGGCCCTGCCGCAGGTGCCCTCCACCTCGGGGTGGCGCCTGTGCCCGATAATGAGCACGTCGTAACCAATTTTATTGAGCCTGGCCACACGACGGTGTACCCTTGTCACCAGTGGACAGGTGGCGTCGATAACATGCAACCCCAGGGAACGGGCCTGCTCCTCCACAGCCCGGGAGACGCCGTGGGCGCTGAAGATGGTGACCGAACCGGTGGGAATATCGTCCAGGGACCTGACAAAGACCGCTCCCTTGTCCGCGAGGCTGTTGACGACATAGGTGTTATGGACAATCTCGTGCAGCACGTATACCGGGGCCCCGTATCGCCGCAGGGCCTCGTTGACAATGGCGATGGCCCTGTTGACGCCGGCACAGAAACCGCGCGGTTTGGCAAGAATTATTTCCATCGTTCTTCCGTCGTATTTTTTTGTTCCTGAATCCTGCACTTGGCAATTTTACCGGGGTTGCGGCGCCCCAAGGGCCGGAGACGGCCGCGGACGCAGACCGGTCCGCATCCCGGCTCCCGCCCGTACCGGGCCGGCGGCAGCCACTGAGAATCATTCTGCTGATGTACCCCATACACTGCAATATTGGTATAAAAAAATCAGCCCGGCGCGTGGCTGAACATAACAGGACCCGAACCATGAAGCATGCTCTTTTCCTTCCTGTCGTTTTCCTCGCCCTTGCCATGACAATCCCCTGCCGGGCCGGGCAGGACGCTGCCGTCGGCGAGGCGACCCGGGTCATCGAGACCCTGAACTCCACCCTGCTCACCTGCATGAAAAAAGGGGAAAGCCTCGGGTTCAAGGGGCGCTATGCCCTGCTCGAACCGGTGATGCGCAACTCCTTCTTCTACGAATTCATGGTCAGGAAATCCACCGGCTCCTTCTGGAAGAAACTGGAACCGGCCCAGCAGAAGGAACTGCTGACCAAGTACATCACCTGGTCGGTGGGCACCTATGCCAGGCGGTTCGCCCACTACAAGGGCCAGCGGTTCACCATCATCGACAGCCGTCCTGTCCGGGACAGGTTCGTCAAGGTGACCTGCCGCATCACCCGGCCGGAAAAGAAGCCCCGTGATCTCACCTACCTGCTGCTCCGCCACAATGACAGGTGGATGATCATTGACATCCAGGTGGAGGGCGTCAGCCAGCTGGCCCTGACCAGGTCCCAGTTCAAGTCCGTGCTCAGGAAGGACGGGATCAGCGGCCTGCTCGGCATCCTGGACAAAAAGATCAGCAAGCTCGAAAACAACGGCTGAGCCGTTTCCCGCCGCAGCGGCCCCTGGCCCCCGGCAAGCCGTCATTCCTTTTCCCTGGCCGTAAACGGGTTGAACAGCTCCAGCCAGGCGGGCAGGACGATCAGGGTACAGATGATCATCATGGTGACGCTCAGGGTGAGCAGCTTGCCCATGCTGGCCGTCCCTGCATGGTGCATGAAGGACAGGGTGCCGAAGCTCATCACCGTGGTCAGGGAGCTGAAGAGCACGGCCCGGGCCGTGCTGGTCTCCAGGACGTGGATGGTCCGGCCGTGCACCTCCCGCACCCTGTGCAGGACATGGATACCGGCATCGACCCCGATGCCCAGCAGGAGCGGCACAACGATGATGTTGGCAAAATTGAACGGGATGGCCAGCAGCACCGCTGCCGCCGCGGTGTAGCAGAGGGCGAGGACGAGCGGCGCCACCACCAGGAGCACCTCGGTCCAGGTGCGCATGGTCAGGCGCAGGAAGAGTGCGATCAGGACAAAGGCCAGGATCGAGGCGTTGCGAAAGGCCCTGACGATGGTCTGGCCCGCCCTGAGAATGGTCACCGGCTGGTCCGTGGCATGGGGGGCGATGGCGGTGACGGCGCTGACAAACTGCTCCAGGTTGCGCCGGTCCCTGAGATCGCGGCTGGGAAAGACCTGGATGCGGTAGTGGTGGTCGGCCGAGACGTAGCGCCTGACAAGCTCAGGTGGTAAATCCGCCAGGGTGACCGGCCTGGCCGCCATCAACCGGTTCAGTCGCCGGATAAGGGCGCCGAGATCGGGCAGCAGGGCCTGCTCGAGCCGGTCAAAGACCTGCTTCTCCCGGTCTGCGCCGGTAAGCTGTTGTTCGATCCCGTGCACGCCGGCGGCCAGGGCGGCCATCTTCTCCTGCACCCGGCGCTCCATTCCTCCCGCTGCCAGGCGCCGATCCAGGGCCCTGCCCAGGGCGAGCAGCGCCGCGCGGTCCCGCTGGTAGCGCTGCGGAGCCGGTGCGCTGCCGGTGACCGGGGCCGGCGGCATGGTCAGGGCCATGTCCTCGATCTGGGCCAGTTTCTCCTCCTGGTGCGCCGGGACAAAATCATCAATGGTGATGGCCGAGCCGACCTCGGGCAGGGCCTTCAGCCGCCTGGCAAGCTGCCGGGCCTGCCGCCGGTCCGGGGCCAGGACCGAGATGGTCCAGGGCGTGGTCCGTTCACCGGCAAAGAGGCGCATGGCGGCCCGCACCGCCGGCGCTCCCTGGTCCGACATGTGAAAGGGATTGGTGTCAAAGGTGATGCGCGGCAGGAGCAGCAGCGACCCCACCAGCGCCGCCCCGGCCATGGCCAGGATGGGCCGCGGGTAACGGGTCAGCCATCGGGCGACGGTCCCTCCCATGGCCAGGGGCAGGGCCTGTCTCTTCTGCTCCGGCAGCAGGGCCATGAGGGCCGGCAGCACGGTGATGGAGGCCAGGAAGATGAGAAACATGCCGGTACCGGAGATGATACCCAGCTCCGAGGCCCCGACATAGGCCGTGGGCACAAAGGCATAAAAACCGATGGCCGTCGATATGGCGCACAGGAGCAGGCTGTTGGCGGTGGCGGAGACCGCCTCGGCGATGGCGTCCATGTGCGGCCGGCCGTGGATGAGCAGCTCCTTGTAGCGGAGAAAGATCTGGATGCCGTAGTCGATGCCCAGGCCGATGAAGAGGACCACGAAGGTGACCGAGATCATGTTGAGCTGGCCCACCACCAGGATGGCGAAGCCGATGGTCCAGGCAAGCCCCACCACCAGGGTGAAAAGACCGGCCAGTACCAGCCGCATGGAGCCCAGCCCCAGGTAGAGGACGATGCCGACCAGGACAAAGGAGACCAGCGAGGCGATGGTGATGTCGCGCCGAACGCTCCGCAGGTCTTCCCAGTTGATCACCGGCTTGCCGGTGATACTGATCCTGGTGCCGAAACGGTCGGCAAGGTGCAGGTCATCCGCCGCGCGGTGGATGGCCTGTACTGCCCGCTTGACCGGGTTGCCCCTGCCACCGCCGGCCGGCTGCAGGAGGATGAACTGCTGCTCCCCCCGGCCGGCGCGGCCGGTCATGACCAGGGACTGCCAGTCCATGTGGGCGCTCCTGCCGGCACCGACCGCGGAGAACACCCGCGCCAGCCGGTCGAAGAGCACGAGAATCCGGTCGTTTTCAGACAGGGAGATATCCTTCTGCTCCACGAGGTCGGTGAGCACCTTGAAGAGTCCTGACAGGGAAAAGTCCCGCGACAGGAGCGCCAGGAAGGGCTGCATCTCCGCCAGCCTGTCCCCCAGTTCCTCCAGCCTGTCCCGGCCGAGGTAGAGCAGGCCGTTGCGGGCAAAAAAAGGACCGGCACCCGGCGCATAGACCGAGCGAAAGAGCGTGTTCTCCTTTGCCAGCCGGCCGGCGAGCAGGTTCCTGGCCTGGCGGGCCTGTTCCGGCGAGTCGCCCTGCACCACCACGACCACGTTGCCGACCAGCTGCGGGAACTCCCGGTGGAACTTCTGCACGTCCCGGCGAAAGGAGAGTTTCGCCGAGATCATCTCGGTGAGATCGGTGTTGATCCGGAAATTGCGGACCGTGAAATAGAGCAGCACCCCGGTGCCGCAGAGGGTCAGCAGGAGCAGGACAGGTCCGTGCCGCAGCACCCACCGCACCCACCGGACCGGCAGGCAGGGTCTGTTGTCTCGCAGGCATTTCAGCATATACTTGGTACCGAAGGAGAGGTTCACATTCCGGAGACCGTTCCACGGGCAGGCGATTCACGGTTCCACCAGAAGCCGCGGCCGGCCCTCAGCCGTCCCGCCCATGCCCCCCGGCCTCGGCCCTGGCCCACCAGGCAAGGCCCGGCAGGCCGACGGCCAGCTCACGGAACCGCTTGGCCAGGGCCAGGGCCATGAGCTCCTGCGGGGCAAGGCCGAGCAGGGAACCGACCAGGAGCAGGCCGCCGTCCTGGACCCCGAGGCCGCCGGGGACGACAAAGGCGGCGCTGCGAAAGGCGGTGGCGATGCTCTCGAGGACGATGGCCTGGGCCAGGGTCAGGCGGGCGCCGGAAAAATAAAAAAACAGCCAGTTTTCCCCGGACTTGCTGATCCAGCCCAGCAGCCGCCAGAGCAGGCAGACCAGGAGCTGCGACCTGCGGCCGTAGATCTCGTTGATGCGGGCATCCAGGTCGCGGGCGCTGCTGGCCAGGGAGGTGAAGCGTTCCTCCTTCAGGAGCCGGCCCATCTTCCGGGCCACGAAGCCGAACAGCCCGGCCTTCTGGCTCAGGAAAAAACAGCAGAGCACGACCAGGGCCACGACAAGGCCGATGAATATCCCCGAGGTCTCCCGGCTCAGGCCGGCCTCTCCCAGGAGCAGGGCAAGGCCGAGCAGGGTGAACAGGGCCTGGGTAAGCAGGCCGATGGTGAAATCCACCATCACCGTGCCGCCGGCCTCGCCGGCCGAGCGGTCGATCCTGCTGACCAGGCGGGCGCGGATGATGTGCCCGCCCACCTGGCCGACGGGAAAGAGGGTATTGACCGACTCCGCCACCCAGCGGGCCAGGGCCAGGTCCCTGAACCGCGGCCTTGTGCGGCGGGAGAAGAGCTGCCGCCAGCCCCGGGCATCGACCAGGATGGGGAGGGTGCGGTAGGCGGCCAGCCAGAGCAGGTTCCAGCCGACCAGGGAGAAGACGGCAACGATCTCCCCGACCCCGGCCCGGGCCAGGAGCCAGGCGAGCAGGGCCAGCCCCAGCAGGGTGCCGGCAATGGTGGTGGCGCGTATTTTCCCTGTCATCTCCTACTGTTCCAAACGATTCCGGCCGACCAGCACCAACCGGGGCCGGGCCTGGTGGCATCGTTTCTTTCAACCTCGTGCACACCGCGCCAGGGTGTCACGGCACGGCTGCCGGCCATTTTCCTCGCTGCCCGTGCCGGCCCTGCGCGCCTGTCGGGTCTGCGCCCGGCCCGGTGCAGAAGCCGGGAAAAATGATCCCCGGACCTCCCCCGCCCTTGACGGCTCCCCTGTTTGCGGCCATATTCCCTGGTCAGCAGCGGCGATACCGGCACGGCCGGTACGTGCGCAGACGGCTGCCCGCGGCGCGTGGCAGGCCGGACAATGCAAACAGGCAACGCCCCCGGACCGGGATGACCGCTGCAGGCAGACGCCGGCCCGGAACCTGTCCTCTTCTTCCGAAATAACGATCATGTACCTTCACTACCCGACATTGTTTGCCCTGCTGCGGCTCTCCTTTTCCAGGAAATACTTTTCGCCCCGGCATGCAACCCTGGTTGTTCTCTTCCTGGTGCCCTTTTTCGTCCTGCGCCTCTTTGTCTGGGCCATGCGGTTGCTGGACCACGTCCTGTTCCCGGGTTTTCGCAGCCAGCCCCTGCGCGCGCCCCTCTACATCATCGGCAACCCGCGCAGCGGCACCACCTTCAGCCACCGCCTCCTGGCCCTGGATGAACAGTTCTCCTGGTTCAAGCTCTACCACACCATCTTTCCGGCCATCACCTGCTACAAGCTCTTCGGCCTGAGCGCGGCCATCGACCGGCGGCTGGGCAGCCCGGGCCGCCGCATCCTGTCGGTCATCAGCAACCGGGGCTTCAAGGGCTGGGAGACCATCCACCGCACCGGCCCGGAAAAGGCCGAATCAGACGAGATGCTCTTCATGTTCGCCCTGCTGAGCCCCCTGCTGGGGCTGCTCTTTCCCTTCTTCAGGGAGATGGACGCGGCAGTCTTTGTCGACCGGATGCCGGAGCGGGAACGAAAAAAACTGATGGCCTATTACAGGAGCTGCCTGCAGCGGCATCTCTACGCCACCGGGCCGGACAAGATCCTGCTGCAGAAGGTGGCCCTCATCGCGGGCCGTCTCGACACCATCCACTCCCTGCTGCCGGACATGCGCGTCGTCCACCTGGTCCGCCATCCCTACGAGTCGATCCCGTCCCTGATCTCCATGTTCGAGGTGACCTGGAAGACCCTTGCCCCCCGGGCCCGGGAGGACAACCGCGCCTGCCGGGAGCTGGCCGAACTGATCTGTGACTACTACCTGCACCTGCATGAACTGGAAAAGGACTTTCCAGCCAACCGGCTGCTCAAGGTCCGGTACGAGGATCTTGTCGCTGATCCCCGGGCCACGGTCCACAGGATCTACCAGGCCTTCGGCATGGAGGTGCGGCCCGATTTCGACGCCCTGCTGGTCGAGGAAACGGGCAGGGCCAGGAAGTACAAAAGCAGGCACCACTATTCCCTGGAACAGTATGGCCTGGGCCGGGAGATGATCCGCCGGCGGCTGCAGCCCATCTTCGAGGAATATGGCTTTTCCGGCTAGGCCCTGCCGGCAAGGCGCGCCCGGTGCCAGGCCACGGTATCGCGGATGGATTCCTCCAGGGGCCGCGGCCGGTGGCCCAGGGCCTGCCAGGTCCAGGAGCCGTCAAAGGCCATGGAGCGGCGGCAGAGCCTGACCCCGGTCACCGAGCTCCTGGGCCGGCCGCCGGTGACACGGCAGACCGCCTCCTCCAGGTAGGCCCAGGCCAGGGCCACTATCCAGGGCACCCGCAGGCGGGGACAGGGCTGGCCGCTCTCGCGGCTCAGGTACTGGAAGAACTCGATGATCTTGAGGTTGTAGCCCGAGAGGATGTATCGTCGTCCGCTCCGGCCGCGTTCCGCGGCCCGCTGGTGCCAGACGGCCATGTCGCGCACATCGGCAAAGTTGAGCATGCAGTCCAGGTAGCCGGGAATCCTGCCCTGCAGAAAGTCCGACACCATGCGGCCGGGCGGGGTCAGGTTCCGGTCGCCCGGGCCGATGGGCAGGGTGGGACAGACGACCACGGCGTCCAGGCCCTCCCCGGCTGCCCGGAACACGGCCTGCTCGGCCAGGAACTTGGAGCGGCAGTAGGGCCCCAGCATGTCCTCCAGCCGGGGGCGGACATCCTCGGTCACGGGCAGGTCTCCCCTGGTGGGCGCCAGGATGGACTCGGTGCTGGTGAAGACCAGCCGCCGGCTGCCGGCCTCCCGGACCGCTGCCACGACGTTGCGGGTCCCCTGGTGGTTGAGCCGTTCAAAGACCGAGGGATCACGATCCCAGAGCATGGGGGTGCCGGCCAGGTGAAAGACGATATCGCAGTCCTGCATGGCGCGGACCAGCCCCTGCCGGTCCATGATATCGCCCTGCACCATCTCCCCGGGCTGCAGCTCCAGCTCGCCGGGAAAGGCCGCCCGGTCAAAGACCCTGACCGGCTTTCCCTGCCGGAGCAGCTCCTGCACCAGGTGGCTGCCGATGAAACCGCTGCCGCCGATGACCAGGCAGGGCGGTGCGGAAGATTGCGCGCTCATACCAGGGAAGCGGAAGGTGACGGCCGGCAGGCCGCGGCCCTGTGCCGCCCGCTGTGCCGCCTTCCGTGTTCTGTTCGGATTTCCATGGCTTGCCTCCACTCATGCTGCGCAGGGATACCGACTCCCCGCATGCGGCACCAAGTTACTACGTTTCCTGCCAGAGTCAAGAAAAGACATCCCTGCCCTGTTTCCCCCTCCCCTTCCCTGCCACGCACGGCGCCGACCCACCCGGACGGCGGCTGTCCTGCCCGGGACAACGGATGACCCCGTGCCCTGCCGGCAACAATTTTTCCGAAAAATTTCCGTGGATGTTACCGTTTTGTTACCACGTTGTGGATATCCTGAAGGCAAAGGACCAGGCGGCGTCCACGGCCATGCCCGGCGCCGATGCCAGGGGGACAGGTGATATGGTCAGACTTCCGAACGAGATGGAAAACGGCCCGAAAGACAAGGCGGCAGAGCGGCTGCGCCAGTTCGAAGAGGCCAGGAGAGCGGTGGACAAGGATGCCGGCCAGCCGGCCGATGCGCCGGAGCGCGGCAGAAAGCAGCCGGCCGGGCCGGAAAAAGAGGGGCCGCAGCCGCCTCTGCCCGGGAAGGGACGCGGGGAGGAGGATCCTGACAGCCGGTAAGACGCACGCCACACCACAGGAGGGTATCGCATGAGACTGCCGAGAGACGTACAGGACGCCATTGACGAAACCATGCGCGGTAAGCCGATCTACAGGGGACCGGGGGGCAAGGTCCTCAGGCGCCTGCAGCTCTTTGAAGAGCAGCGGGGCATCGAGATGGCCTCCTTTGCCCGGGAGATCGAGCCCGGGGAAGCAGGGGAGGAAAAAAAGGAAAAAGGGAAAAAACTGACCGGCGAGGATATCGCCCGGCTCTACATCGAAGGCGCCAGGGCCCTGGAAGAGGGTGGCGCTGCCGAAAGCGACGTTGAAGAAGGCGGCGCGGAAGAGACGGCCGCACCATCCCCGGCCCCGGCTCCTCCGGCGGCGCCGCCGCCCAGGTGGCGTCCCCTGGGACCGGTGCGGATCCCCAAGGGCCAGACCTACGGTTCAAAACGCATCGATGTCTCCGGTCGTGTTGCCGCCATTGCCATTGATCCGGCCAGCCCCGGTCACATCCTCTGCGGGGCAGCGGCCGGCGGCATCTGGGAGAGCAGAAACACCGGCCGCAGCTGGTCGCCCCGCACCGACCGCATGGCAACCCTGGCAACCGGTGCCATTGCCTTTGATCCGGTTTCCACCAGTATCGTCTACGCCGGCACCGGCGAGGGCAACTTCTACGCCCGCCTCGGCGCCGGCCTGCTGCGCTCGACCAACGGCGGCGCCACCTGGTCCCTGCTCGCCGACGCCCCCTTTGTCGGCCAGGGGGTCTACGATATCAGTATTGATCCAGACAACACGACCAACCTGCTCGCCGCCACCACGGGCGGACTCTACAAGTCAACGGACAGCGGCCGGAGCTGGACGCGCCGCCGCTCGCAGAAGACCTGGAAGATCTCCAGGGCCGGCGGCGATTCGCCGGAGATCCTGGCCGCATCCTCCGACGGGCTCAAGGTCTCGACCAACAACGGCCAGACCTGGGCCGCCGTGGCCCTGCCCGGCGCGCCCTCGGCCTGGAACCGGCTGGCAGTGGACCATGTCCGCGCCAGGCCGGAGATCGCCTACGCCTTCGGGGCCTCCGGCGACAGGGCCTACCTGTACCGACGCGACGGCCGCGGCGTCTGGCACCGCCTGGCCACGCCCTCGGACCTCTCCACCGGCCAGGCATGGTACGACTGGTTCGTCGCCGCCGCCCCGGACCGCGAAGGCCAGGTCTACCTGGGCGCCATCCACGCCCACCGGGGAGACCTGTCGGGCGGGACCTGGACATGGACCAATATCTCGTCAAAGACCTCGGGTGATTCCATCCACCCGGACCAGCATGCCATCGCCTTTGACCCCACCAACCCGGCCATCGTCTACATCGGCAATGACGGCGGCCTGTACCGCTCCACGGACCGGGGCATCTCCTGGAGGTCGCTCAACACCAATCTCGCCATCACCGAGATGGAATACATTGCCCAGGATCCCGGATCCTACCGCTGGCTCATGGGCGGCACCCAGGACAACGGCACCATCCGCTTCCGCGGCGGCCCGGTCTGGGACCATATCGCCGACGGCGACGGCGGCGACTGCGCCGTCAACTCCATCAACCCGGACTCTGTCTTCCACTCCTATTATGGCATGGGCCTGCAGCGCTCCGACAACCGGGGCGACACCTGGGGCGGCTTTATCCAGAACGGCCGCAACCGGCCGGGCTACCGGGCCCTGTTCTACCCGCCCATGGAGGGCAGGGGCAACACCATCGCCCAGGCGGGCCAGAGCGTGTTCATCTCCCGGGACAACGGCGCCACCTGGACAGAGATCGCCCTGGCCGGCAATCCCGTTGCCAGCGCCATGCACATGCCCACGCCGGACCTGGTCTTTGTCGGCACCACCGACGGCCGCATCTTCCGCATTCGCTGGCGGCGCGGGGCCTGGAGCGCGGCAACAGAGCTGACCCGGCCGCGAACCGCCTGGATCAGCGACCTGCACGCCCATCCGCGCAACACCAACCGGCTGTGGGCAACCAGTTCCAGCCTGGGGGGTGGCCGGGTCTTCCGGTCCGATGACGGCGGCTCGACATGGACGGACCGCACGGACGGTCTGCCCGGCCTGCCCGTCAACGCCGTCGAGGTGGACCCGGGCAATGCCAACCGGGTCTGGGTGGCGGCGGACGTGGGGGTCTACCAGTCCTTCAACGGCGGGGTCAACTGGCGGCCTTTTGCCAACGGCCTGCCCAACGTCCTGGTGGCGGACCTGCTCTACCATCCCCTGGCACGCGTCCTCAGGGCCGGCACCAGGAACCGCGGCGTCTGGGAGATCGACGTCAACGGTCCCCTGGCCAGGCCCATCTGCGGCCGGCAATGGACCGGCAGCCTCGGGCCGCGCCAGTCACGGCGCTGGTTCACCTTCAACTGGCCGGCGACCTGGCACATGGTCTGGACCGTGATGCCGACCAGCGTGCGCCGGGGCGCACCGCAACTGACCTGGGACGTGGCCGTGGAACGGGCGGATGCCGAGCATGTAACCTACTGGATCACGGTCAGGAACCTGACAGACACCACTGTCCGGTTCGAAGGCCGTTACTGCATTCTCAGCTTTCACTGAATTGCCAATCGCAGAATCGAGGTGATACCTTTTACACAGGAGAACACCATGAGAACAGGAGTACAGTGGACAGGAACCATCGGCCCGAGGCAGAGCCAGCGCTGGTTCACCTTTAACTGGTATGCGGGCTGGCACGTGCACTGGTGCATGATGCCGACGTCCCCGCGCCGGGGCGCGCCGCAGCTCGACTGGGACGTGGCCGTGGAACGGGCCGAGTCGAACCGCTGCACCTACTGGATCACGGTCAAGAACCTGACCGACAGGCAGGTGCGATTCGAAGGCCGCTACACGATCATGAACAGCTAGGGGAAGCCATGAGAATCATCATCGAAATCGACGCAGAGGAAAAGGGAACCATCACCACCACACAACCCGGCGCAACAGGGAACACCGCCGGCGAGGCGGACACTGTCGAGACCGCGCCCTGGGCCGGGGCAGAGCCCCTGGACGCCGGGCCGGCGGCGCTGGTCATGGAGGAGGAGGCAGGGGAGCCGCAGGGCCTGCCGGCCGATGCGGGTGCGGCAGCCGGACCGGAGACGGAGACGGACCTGGCTGCCCGGGAGGAGGCCATTGTCCGGGCCGGCGAGGCCGCAGGCGGGATCTCGGCGGGCGCCGCACCCGAGATCGAGTAGATGCCGGCAGCCCTGCCCGTATCCGGGGAGAAGCGGCATTGATCGTCCTGGCGCTCATCGTGGCGAGCCTCTCGTTTACCCTGTCGGCCTCGGCCGGCCTGGGCGGTTCGCTCATCCTGGTGCCGGCCATGTCGCTGCTCCTCGGTTCCAAGGAGGGCATTGCCATTGCCGCCCTGCTCCTGGGCATCAACAATGTCTTCAAGGTCTGGGCCTACCGGCAGACCATCCCCCTGAAGGCGGCCCTGGGCGTCCTGCTCCTGACCATGGCCGGGGCCGGGCTGGGCGCCGGCCTGATGGTGGCGGTGCCGGAACGGTGGGTGGACGTGGCCGTGGTTGTCAGTTTCACCCTCAGCTTCCTGGTCGAGTCCCGCCGGTGGTTCGCGGCCCGGCGGATCATGGCCCTGGTTCTCGCCTTCTTCGCCGGGGCCTTTTCCGGCTTTTCCGGCACCTCCGGCCCGCTGAAGGGCGTGGCCCTGCGCAGTCTCAACCTGGAGCGGATGCAGTTTGTCGGCGCCGCCTCCATCGTCTCCCTGGCCGGAGACGCGGTCAAGTCCTCGATCTTTATCCGCTCCTCGCTGGTCAACTCCACCACGCTCACCATCCTGGTTTCCGCGGTGCTCATCATGCCGTTTGCCGTCTACCTGGGCCGACTGATCAACGAGGAGATCGGGGAACGTTCCTATGCCGCCCTCTTCTGGACCGTGATGGCCGGCTACACGGCCAGGCTCATCTTCTGATCTCCCCTGTTACGGCGTTGTTCCTCCCTTGCCGCTGTCCTCCTCCTGCTCTTCTGCCTGCCGCTTTTCCCGGTTCTGTTCCACCTCCTGGTAGAGCCGGACCGACAGGGCCTGGGCCCGGGTAAGATCCTGCCAGTTCATGGCGGGCATGAGCGAGTTGCGGGCAACCGAGGCCATGGTGTTGCCCTGGCTGGCGGCCAGGCTGTACCAGGCATAGGCACGGACCGTGTCCACCGGCGTGCCGATGCCGTTGGCATACATGAGGCCCACGTTGTACTGGGCCTGGATATCACCCTGCAGGGCCGCCTCCCGGTAGAGCGCCAGGGCGCGCCTGAAATCCTTTTTCCCGGTCAGGCCATTGTAGTAGATGAAGGCGAGATCGCTCATGGCCCGGACACTGCCCTTTTTCACCGCCAGTTCGAGCCATTTTTTCGCCTCCATGTAGTTCTGGGGCACCCCTGTTCCGCGCAGGTACATGGAGCCGATGATGGTCAGGGACCTGGCCGTGTAGCGACCGTGTTCGGCGGCGCGCAGGAACCACTTGAAGGCCTGCCGCTGGTCCTTTTCCGTGCCCAGGCCGCGGTAGTACATGCCGGCAACGATGAACTGGGCCTCGGCATCACCCAGTTCCGCTGCCTGGAGATAGAGTTTCAGGGCCCGGGCACGGGAGAGCGGCGCCCCGAAGCCGGTATAGTAGCGGTAGGCCTGGACCATGAGCTGCTGTATATCGGCGGTCCGGTCCGGGACCGGCACAGGGGCTGCCCCGGCCGCCGTGATCCCGGCGAACAGAACCACGGCCAGGATGATCGGAACGGGCCAAAAGCGGGATGGGAGAGAGGATGGTTGTTGCATGAAACTCCGATTCGCCCAGCATGGCTGGCGCTGATTTCCGGCTGTCGGCCTACAGGCCAAGGCGGCGGAAGAGCCCGGCCCAGTCCCGTTCGTCGAGCCGGTGCAGGCCGGCCCTGCGGGCCATGTCCCTGGCCTGTTGGTACTCGTCTGCGGTGATGGCGCGGTTGATCTCCGGGTAATCGGCCGCCCGCGCACAGGGATGGTACTGGTCCATGACGTTGACATAGGTGTCCGGCGATATCTCGTCGGCCAGGAAGCGCATGATGGCGGCGGTCTCGTCGAGCTGGCCGGGCATGACCAGGTGACGGACCAGCAGGCCGCGGATGGCGATCCCCTCGTCGTCCAGCTCCAGGTCGCCCACCTGGCGGTGCATCTCGCGCACCGCGTCGCGCATGACCGTGGCATAGTCTTTCACCCCGGTGTAACGGGCCGCGGTGGCATCGGACCAGAACTTGACATCCGGCATGTAGATATCAACCACGCCGTCCAGCAGGCGCAGGGTCTCCACCGCGTCATAGCCGCTGGAGTTGTAGACCAGGGGCAGGCGCAGGCCGTCTGCGGCAATGGCCAGGGCCTCAAGGATCTGCGGCACCACGTGCGACGGGGTCACCAGGTTGATATTATGACATCCCCTGTCCTGCAGGTCCAGCATTACCGCAGCCAGTTGCCCGCCGGTGGCCGCGTCCGGTGCCGCATCGCCCAGGGTGTCGGCATGGCTGATCTCCTCGTTCTGGCAGAAGACACAGAGCAGGTTGCAGCCGGCAAAGAAGATGGCGCCCGAACCGTTCCTGCCCACCAGCGGTGATTCCTCGCCAAAATGGGGGCCATAGCTCGCCAGCCGCGCCCGGGCCCCGGTCCGGCAGGCCCCGAGTTCACCCCGCAGCCGGTCCACGCCGCACCGGCGCGGACAGAGCCGGCAGGGGGAGAGCAGGACACGGGCCTCGGCCGCCCGCCGGCGCAGCTCACCCCGGCGGTGCAGGGCAAGGTAGGAGGCCTCTTTTTTCGTTTTTGCCATTGTCAACGCAACCTGAAAAGAATACAGTCCAACAGTCAACCGGTACCTGGCGGACCATGGCAGACCTCCAGAGCGTCCACCGGCACCCCCCATTCCTGCAATCGAACCGGAACATCGCCATGTCGTGGTTCATTGAAACCTGTACATCCTCTCTTGGCAAGAAGTATATCATGGCCACCACCGGCCTGCTGCTCGGCGGCTTCCTCCTGGTCCATGCCGCGGGCAACAGCTCCATCTTCTGGGGCCGGAGTGCGTTCATCTCCTATGCCCGCCACCTCCATTCCCTGGGCGTGCTGGTCAACATCTTCGAGGTCATGCTGCTGGCGGTCTTCCTGGTCCACGTCGGCACCGGGCTCCTGCTCTTCCTGGACAACAGGAAGGCCCGGCCCGGCCGCTACGAGATCAACCGCAGCGCCGGCGGCCGCACCTGGGGTTCCAGGACCATGCCCTGGACGGGCCTTGTCATCCTGGCCTTTCTCCTGCTCCACCTGGCCAACTTCCATTTTACCGACCACAACCGGCCCATTGCCGACATCGTCACCCCGATCCTGTCCAACCCGCTCTACACCCTTCTCTACGGCATCGGCATGACAGCCCTCGGCCTGCACATCAGTCACGGCTTCTGGTCCCTGTTCCAGAGCCTGGGCATCAGCCATCCCCGCTATGACCGGGCCATCCGGGTCCTGGCCCGGCTGGGCTGGGCAGCGGTCATCGGCGTCTTTGCCGGCATCCTCCTGCTCCTGCTCGTGGCCGGCAGCTACCTGCGCCCCTGACCGCCATGCAGATCAATGCCCTGGATCACCTGGTGCTGACCGTGCGCGACATCGAGGCGACCTGCCGTTTCTATACCCGGGTGCTGGGCATGCGGGCCGTCGAGTTCGGTACAGGGCGCCGGGCCCTGGTCTTTGGCAGCCAGAAGATCAACCTGCACCGGCAGGACGACACCATCCTGCCCCGGGCGGCCTCGCCCCTGCCCGGATCGGCCGACATCTGCCTGCTCAGCGCCACGCCCATGGCCGAGATCCTGCGCCACCTGCGGGCCAACGACATCAACCCCGTGGCCGGCCCGGTGGAGCGAACCGGCGCCCGGGGCCCCATCCTGTCCGTCTACCTCCGCGATCCGGACGGCAATCTCCTCGAGATCGCCAATCCCCTTTCCCATTCCAGCCGAGAAGAACACCATGCAGCTTGACGCACACGTACCGGAAGGGCCGCTGGCCGAGAAGTGGGATACCTGCCGGTTTGAGAACAAACTGGTCAGCCCGGCCAACAAACGCAAGTACGAGATCCTGGTGGTCGGCACCGGCCTGGCCGGAGCCTCGGCCGCGGCCACCATGGCCGAGCTGGGCTACAGGGTCAGGTCGTTCTGTATCCAGGACAGTCCGCGCCGGGCCCACTCCATCGCCGCCCAGGGCGGCATCAACGCGGCCAAGAACTACCAGAACGACGGCGACTCCATCTTCCGCCTCTTCTACGATACCATCAAGGGCGGTGACTTCCGTTCCCGCGAGGCCAATGTCTACCGGTTGGCCCAGGTATCGAACAACATCATCGACCAGTGCGTGGCCCAGGGTGTCCCCTTTGCCCGCGAATACGGCGGCACCCTGGCCAACCGTTCCTTTGGCGGCGCCCAGGTCTCCCGCACCTTCTATGCCCGCGGCCAGACGGGCCAGCAGCTCCTGCTCGGCGCCTATTCCGCCCTGATGCGGCAGGTGGCGGCGGGCAGGGTGACCATCCATCCCCGGCGCGAGATGATGGACCTGGTGGTGGAGGACGGCCGGGCCCGGGGTATCATCTGCCGCAACCTGATCACCGGCGAGCTGGAACGGTATGCCGGGCACGCGGTGGTCCTGGCCACGGGCGGCTACGGCAATGTCTACTACCTGTCCACCAACGCCATGGCCTCCAACGTGACCGCTGCCTGGCGGGCCCACAAAAAGGGGGCCGGATTCGCCAACCCCTGTTTTGTCCAGATCCATCCCACCTGCATCCCGGTCCATGGCGACTACCAGTCCAAGCTCACGTTGATGAGCGAGAGCCTGCGCAATGACGGCCGGGTCTGGGTGCCGAAGCAAGCCGGTGACACGCGGCATCCCAACGATATCCCGGAGGACGAGCGGGACTACTTCCTGGAACGGAAATACCCCAGCTTCGGCAACCTGGTGCCCCGGGACGTGGCCTCGCGCAACGCCAAGGAGGTCTGCGACCAGGGCCGCGGCGTGGGCGAGACCGGCCTGGCCGTGTATCTCGACCTGCGGCAGGCCATCGAGCGGGACGGCCTGGAGGTGATCCTGAAGAAGTATGGCAACCTGTTCCAGATGTACGAGAAGATCACGGGCAGGGATCCGAGCCGGGAACCGATGATGATCTACCCGGCGGTCCACTACACCATGGGCGGGCTCTGGGTGGACTACCACCTGATGTCCACCCTGCCGGGACTGTTCGTGCTGGGCGAGGCCAACTTCTCGGATCACGGCGCCAACCGGCTCGGCGCCTCGGCCCTGATGCAGGGGCTGGCCGACGGCTACTTCATCCTGCCCTACACCATCGGCAACTACCTGGCCGGGGCCGGGCACCCGGCCCTGCGCACGGACAGTGCCGAATACGACCGGGCCGAAGAGGCGGTGCGCGGCCGGATCAAGCGACTGCTGAAGAACTCGGGCGCCCGGGGCAGCACCTTCAGGACCGTGGATCACTACCACCGCAGGCTCGGGGCCCTGCTCTGGGACTACTGCGGCATGGCGCGCAACCGGGAGGGGCTGACCCATGCCCTGGCAAAGATCCCGGAGATCCGCGAGGAATTCTGGCAGAACCTGCTGGTCCCCGGCAGCGGCCGGGAGCTGAACCAGTCCCTGGAGCGGGCCGGCCGGGTGGCCGATTTTCTCGAGTTTGCCGAGATCATGGTCCGCGACGCCCTGGCCCGCGAGGAATCCTGCGGCTGTCACCTGCGCGAGGAGAGCCAGACCGAGGAGCACGAGGCCAGGCGGGATGACGAGCACTTCTCCCATGTCGCGGTCTGGGAGTACACGGGCGAAGGCCAGGAACCGCGCATGCACCGGGAACCGCTGCGCTTCGAGAACGTGACCCCGTCCCGGCGCAGCTACAAGTAAGCGGGCGGCGAGGCCCGGGCCTGCAGAATACCACCTCAATCCTGCAATTGGCAATTTTGCCGGAGATGCGAGGCATCAAGGGCGCAGGCGTATATGAATACTTCAAG
>WFUT01000149.1 GCA_015484845.1 Desulfobulbaceae bacterium | reverse complement strand
ACGTAATGCTCCTGTTGGCAGTTTTCAGTAATCAGTAACTGAAAACTGCCAACTGATAACTCAGACCGCCTTATGTCCAACTACCATGTAATATATTGATATATCAACATGTTACAAATAGGTTGTCGTGCTATTTAACGAGGTCTGTCACACGGCCAGAGAGTCAAGAAAACGATTACGTTCGTATAATTTATTGATATTATAAAAGAAAATTTTCCTTCATTTTCAAAGTGCAGGATTCAGGTGACAGGATCCATGGATATCGCCATTTTCAAGGAAATACTCATCAACCAGGGCCACTACTACCTGCGCGCTCTTGCCCAGTACAAGGTGCCGGAGCGCCTGGTCATCGTGCTGATCTACGCGGTGCTGGCCAAGGCGGCGGATCTCTTCATCGACCACCTGCTCAGGAGCCTCGCCAACCGGACCCACTCCGAGCTCGACAACCGGATGATCGATTTCCTGCACCGGCCGATCTGCTGGTCGATCTTCCTCCTCGGCACCATGCACGCGGCCTCCATCTCCCCGGACCTGGCGCCGCCCTGGGACGCGGTGATCCCCAATCTCATCAAGACCCTGATCCTGCTCGTCTGGTGGGTGAGCGTCATCCGGGAGATCACCCTAATGAACGAGCAGAACATGGGATGGATCCTGAGCAGGATGGACAGGACCCATTTCTTCATGCTCAAGAATGTCTCCCGCATCGTGATCCTGTTCACCGGCATCCTGTGGGGACTGGTCATCTGGCAGGTCAACCTGACGCCGCTCTTTGCCTCGGCCGGCATTGTCGGCATTGCCATCGCCCTGGCGGCCAGGGACACCCTGGCCAACTTCTTCGGCGGCATAGCCCTCTTTGTCGATGCGGCCTACAAGGTGGGAGACTACATCATCCTCGACAGTGGCGAACGCGGCGAGGTGGTGGAGGTGGGCATCCGTTCCACCAAGATCCAGACCCGCGATGACGTCATGATCACCATTCCCAACTCCATCATGGCGTCCACCAAGATCATCAACGAATCGGCACCGCAGCCCAGGTTCCGGATCAGGATCGATGTCAGCGTGGCCTACGGATCCGACCTGCGCCTGGTGGAGAAGACCCTGCTCAAGGTGGCAACGGAGAACCAGGCCCTGGCCAGGAAACCCGAGCCCCGGGTCCGGGTGCGCTCGTTTGGCGAGTCGGCCATCAATTTCCAGCTCCTGGTCTGGGTGCGCGACCCCAGGCACAAGGGCCTTGAGACCCACAACCTGCTCAAGATGATCCATGCCGCCTTTGCCGACCGCAACATCGAGATCCCCTTTCCCCAGCGCGACATCCACCTCAAGAGGACAGAGGATCAGCAATGAAAATGGGCTCAGGACTTACGTGACACCGCTTAGCGGTGTCACGAGGTTGAAGTGGCGCCCGGAGTGTGGGGGGTACACCTAACGGGTGGTTGCTCTTGTTGCACCGCTCTGCGGTGCAACACCTCACCAGGCGCTCTGCGCCATTCTCGGATAAAAACAAAAAAGCGGGGCCAAGCCCCGCTTTCTGCATTACTGCCCTGCTCTATGGGTTGCACCATCCTTACGGCGCAATACCCAGCTCCTTTTCCTTCTCGGCCACGGCCAGCCGGGTCTTGACCGCGGTATCGGAGACCAGGCTCATGGAGTCAATCCCCTGTTCCACCAGGAAGGTGGCAAAATCAGGAAAATCGGAAGGCGCCTGGCCGCAGATGCCGATCTTCCGTCCCCGCCGCTTGGCGGTCTCGATGACCATCTTGATCATGGTCTTGACCGCCTCGTTGCGCTCGTCGTAGATGTGGGCCACCAGGTCGGAATCCCGGTCCAGGCCGAGCGTGAGCTGGGTCAGGTCATTGGAGCCGATGGAGAACCCGTCAAAGACATCGGAGAAGGCGTCGGCGGAGATGACGTTGGAGGGGATCTCGCACATGACATAGACCTCCAGGTCGTTCTCACCCTGGACCAGGCCGAACTCGCGCATCACCTCGATGACCTTCCTGCCCTCCTCCGGCGTCCGGCAGAAGGGCACCATCAGCTTGATGTTGGTGAGCCCCATGTCGTTGCGCGCCTTGAGCAGGGCCTTGCACTCCAGCTCAAAGGCGGGCTTGTAGCGCTCGTCATAGTAGCGGGAGGCGCCGCGCCAGCCGATCATGGGGTTGGACTCCTCGGGCTCGTAGAGATGGCCGCCGATGAGGTTGGCATACTCGTTGGACTTGAAGTCCGACAGGCGGACGATCACGTCCTTGGGATAGAAGCCGGCACCGATGCGGCCCACGCCCTCGGCCAGCTTGTCGATGAAGTACTGCCGCTTGTCGTCGGGATAGGCCGTGGTCTTGGCCTCGATCAGCTCCACGATCTCCGCGATCTCGGCATCATTGGCCGCCCTCTCCTTGAGCTCCTCGAAGTTATAGAGGGCCAGGGGATGGATGCCGATGTGGGAGTTGATGATGAACTCCTCCCGGGCCAGGCCCACGCCGTCGTTGGGGATCTGGCTCTCGATAAAGGCCTTTTCCGGGATGCCGACGTTCATCATGATCTTGGTCCGGGTCTTGGGCACGTTCTCAAGATCCAGGGTCTCGACCTCGAAGTCGAGCAACCCCTCGTAGATGTTGCCGGTCTCGCCCTCGGCGCAGGAGACGGTCACCTCCTGGCCGCTCTTGATGGCCTCGGTGCCGTTCTCGGTGCCGATCACACAGGGGATGCCCAGCTCGCGGGAGATGATGGCCGCGTGGCAGGTCCGGCCGCCGCGGTTGGTGACAATGGCGCCGGCGATCTTCATGATGGGCTCCCAGTCGGGATCGGTCATGTCGGTGACCAGGACCTCGCCCGCCTTGAAGTCGTGGATCTGGCTCACGTCCTCGAGCACGTTGGCCACGCCCTGGCCGATCTTGGCGCCCACGGCCTGGCCGGTGGCCAGGACCTTGCCCTTCTCCTTGAGGACGTAGGTCTCCATCACGTTCTTGTTGTCCTGGGAGTGGACCGTCTCGGGCCGGGCCTGGACGATGAACAGCTTGCCGGTGCCCACCTTGACGCCATCGCCGTCCTTGGCCCACTCGATATCCATGCCGCGGCCGTAGTGATCCTCGATGATGCAGGCCCAGCGGGCGAGCTGGAGGATCTCGTCATCGCTGAGCACGTACATGCCGCGCTCCTCGGGCGTGGTCTCCACGTTCTTGACCGGCTCCTCGGCACCCGGATCGGCGTCGTAGATCATCTTGATCTCCTTGGTCCCCACCCGCTTGCCGACAATGGGCCGCTTGCCCTGCTTCAGGGTCGGCTTGAACACGTAATATTCATCCGGGTTGACCGCGCCCTGGACGACATTCTCGCCCAGGCCCCAGGCGCCGGTGATGAAGACCGCGTCCTCGAAGCCGGACTCGGTGTCGATGGAGAACATAACGCCGGAGCAGGCCGAGTCGGAACGAGCCATCTTCTGGACAACGATGGAGAGATAGACATCGAACTGGCCAAACCCCTTGTCATGGCGATAGGAGATGGCCCGGTTGGTGAAGAGGGAGGCAAAGCAGCGCTTGCAGGCATCGATCAGGGCGTCGGGCCCGCAGATGTTGAGATAGGTGTCCTGCTGGCCGGCAAAGGAGGCATCGGGCAGGTCCTCGGCCGTGGCCGAGGAACGAACCGCCACGTCCACGTTCTCGCCATACTCCTCTTCCATCTTGCGGTAGGCGTCGACGATGGCCTGGCGGAGATCATCGGGAAACTCGGCATTGCGGATGATCGAGCGGACCTTCTCGCCCCGCTCCTGCAGGTTGTACAGGTCGTGGGTATCCAGGTCCTTGAGGGTCTCCCTGATCGCATCCTCGATACCGGCGGCCTTGAGCAGGTACTGGTAGGCATAGGCGGTGATGGCGTAGCCGTTGGGCACCTCCACCCCCTTGGAAGTGAGCTTCTGGTGCATCTCACCCAGCGAGGCGTTCTTGCCGCCGACCAGGGGCACATCTTCAATACCGATCTCGTCAAACCAGAGAATCAATGCCTTATCGTGCGCGTTTCCCATCTCTTGTCTCCATCATAGATTGATTCGTAAAACAGCGATACATCCTCAAGACAGTCCTGCTGCCTTTATGTCCAGGTCCTTACTACCTAAATTCTGCACTTCGAAAATGAAGAAAAAATTTCTTTTGCCACCGCATTAAGCGGATTATACGGGCGTGATCGTTTTCGACTCACTGACCATGTAAAGGGATTTTTTCTTCATTTTCTCGCCCGCAGGGATCGGCAATTTTACCGAATCTGCTTCGTTATCAAGGGCTTGAAGTATTATTATACGTCTGCGCCCTTGATGCCTCGCATCTCCGGCAAAATTGCCAATTGCAGGATTTAGGTAGTAGTAAAAAATTTTTCGCCAGTGGTCAACCCAAAGGTCGTCTAAATATTGACCAGATTGGGGATTTTACCCGGCCGCTCCCCTGTTTTCCCCTGCCGGAGAATACATTCCGGCCACCATGGTTTCCGCTGTCCCCACGTGCCGCGCATTCCGGCCCTGCCTACATTGCCAAGCCGGCGGGGAATGGCTATATTGTTCGGTACCGGGAACCGGAGGGCGCCGCCCGGACCGGTCGTACGGCCAATCACAGACAGGGAGACCCCATGACAGTCCAGGACACCATCCAGACGATTCTCGCCAGCTCGATCAAGGAAAACAATCACCGGGAAAGCGACTACTTCCACGCCATACGGCAACTGATTGACCTGAAGGGCCGCGCCGGTACCCCGGAGGAGACGGCCGCCATCGACCGCGCCATGGCCACCGTCTACGACCTGCTGCGGGACGAACTCCTCACCAACAGCGGCAAGCCGGTCTCGCCGGTCAAGTTCGGTACCTCGGGCTGGCGCGGCATGCTGGGTAAGGATATCTTTGTCCGCTCGGTGGCCTTTGTCACCGCCGCCATCCTGCAGCTCTACCGGGACGCCGACCAGGACCCGGAGCTGCGGCAGGCCCTGGGGGTCTCCGGCTTTGCCGAGATGTGCCGCCGCGGCTGCGTGGTGGGCTTTGACAATCGCTTCGGCGGTCCCCTCCTGGCCCTGGCCGCCATGAACGTGCTCGCCGAGAGCGGGGTGCGGATCCTCTACGCCGGCGAGGCCACCACCGGTATCCTCTCCGCGTCGGTCCTGGTCCGGAAGGCCGCCTTTTCCATCAACCTGACCCCCAGCCACAACCCGCTGGAATATGGCGGCTTCAAGTACAATGCCGCCGATGCCGGCCCGGCGGCCGCCATCCTCACCGAACGGATCACCCGTCTCGCCCGCCAGATCATCGACCGGGGCGAAAGCGCCTTTGTCCCGCCCGGCCTCGACCTGCAGCGTCCCCTGGAGAAGATCAGGGACGTGGAGCAGGAGGACGCCCTGGCCAGCTGGCAGCAACTGGTCCGCGACAACCGGCACCGCCACGGCATCGACTATGACCGGGTAATGGCCGAGCTTGCCAGCCGCGACGACATCGTGGTCGGCGTGGACGCTGTGCACGGCGCCTCGCGCACCTACATCTCCCGGCTGCTCAAGGATCCGCCGCCCGAGCGGTTGTTCGTTCTCCGCGACCAGGCCGATGTCACCTTCGGCGGCATCGCGCCGGAGCCCTCGTCCACCAACATGCAGCCGGTGATGACCGCGCTCGCCGCCCGTCCCGAGCCGTTTCGGGTCGGCGCCATCATCGATCCCGACGGCGACCGCATCCGGTTCACCGACGGCGACACCGAGATCTCCATGAACCAGTTTGGCGCCATGGCCTACCACTTCCTGCACGAGATCAAGGGCAAAAAGGGCATGGTCGCCAAGACCGTGGCCACGAGCAACCTGGCCAACAGCGTCGCCGGGGCGCTGGGCGAGGAGGTCTTCGAACCCCGGGTCGGCTTCAAGGAATTCAAGCCGGTCATCGGCAAGGCGCTTGTCTATTTCGAGGAGTCCGACGGTATCTCGGTGATCGGCCACACCCCGGAAAAGGACGCCTTCATCGGCCTGCTGCTGGCCCTGGACATGACCATGAGCCTGGGCAGGAGCCTGGCAGACTACCTGCAGAAGATCGAGTCCGCCTATGGCCCCTTCTATCCGGCCAGGGACGGCGTGGCCGTCTCGCAGCAGGGCGAGGAACTGAAAAAGACCCTGGCCCGGCTCGAGAAGTACGGGGAGGGAGTGGAGGTCGAGATCGGCGGCAGCAGGAAAAAGATCGCCAAGGTCATCACCATCGACGGCCGCAAGATGATCTTCGAGGACGGCTCCTGGATCATGATCCGCCCCTCGGGCACCGAGCCCAAGGTCCGTTTCTACGTCGAGGCCCGTGACCGCGACGAGACCCGCCTACTGGTGGACAAGGCCAGGGAGATGCTGGCCGAGATCGGCCTGCTCTCCTGAGCCACCGCCGGCCGCCGGCTGGCAAAAAAAAACAGCGCCGCCGGCCGGCCGTTCACCGCGCCGGCCGAAAATCCGGGCCGCGGCCGGGAGATATATTGCCGGGCCGCCGGTGAAGGTGTATTATTGACTGTTTTTACAGTGGCTCGAGGGCGGAACATGCCTGGTGCGCCGCCATATGGCAAAACGGCACCCGAAGACTCAACTATACTAATTTTTCAATATAATCAGCGAGTAATACAATGTGGGAATATACAGACAAGGTACAGGAACACTTCATGCACCCACGCAACGTGGGGGAGCTCAAGGATGCCGACGGCGTCGGCGAGGTGGGCTCGCTCGCCTGCGGCGACGCCCTGAAACTGATGATCAAGGTGGACGAGAACAACATCATCACCGACGCCAAGTTCAAGACCTTTGGCTGCGCCTCGGCCATTGCCTCCTCGTCCGCGCTCACGGAGATGATCAAGGGCATGCCGCTGGAGGAGGCGGAAAAGATCACCAACGAGGACATCGCCCAGGCCCTGGGCGGCCTGCCCAAGGAAAAGATGCACTGCTCGGTCATGGGCCGGGAGGCCCTGGAGGCGGCCATTGCCGACTACCGGGGCGTGGTGCTGCCCATGGCCCAGGGCGAGGTGGTCTGCGAGTGTTTCGGGGTCACCGATCTCGAGATCATCCGGGCCATCAAGGAGAGTGACCTGCGCTCGGTGGAGGAGATCACCAACTTCACCAAGGCCGGCGGCGGCTGCGGCAAGTGCGAGGACCGGCTGCGCGAGATCCTGCGCCAGACCGTGGAGGGCATCGAGGCCGAACCGGCCAAGCCGAAAAAGCAGGAACGGATGACCACCCTGCAAAAGATCAAGAAGATCGAACAGGTGCTGGAACGCGAGATCAGGCCCACCCTGCGCAAGGACGGCGGCGACATCGAACTGGTGGACGTGGACGGCGACTTTGTCACCGTCTCCCTGCGTGGCGCCTGCTCCGGCTGCCAGTCGTCGCGGACCACGCTCAAGGAGTACGTGGAGAAAAAACTGCGCGAGCAGGTGGCGGACAGCCTGATCGTCGAGGAGGACAGGTAATGAACTGCAACAGCGACAAGGTCATCTACATGGACAACAACGCCACCACCCGGATCGCCCCCGAGGTGGTGGACGCCATGATGCCGTTTCTCACCGACTGCTACGGCAACCCTTCCTCCATGCATACCTTTGGCGGCCAGGTGGCCAAGGCCATCGAGGAGGCCCGCGGCCGGATCGCCGACCTGCTCGGCGCCGAGCCCGAAGAGATCGTCTTCACCTCCTGCGGCACGGAAAGCGACTCCACGGCCATCCTCTCGGCCCTGCAGACCTGGCCGGAAAAACGGCACGTGGTCACCACCCGGGTCGAGCACCCGGCGGTGAAGAACCTGTGCGAGAACCTCGCCCAGCTCACCGGCCACAAGCATCGCGTCACCCGCCTCAAGGTGGAGGGAGACGGCACCCTGGACATGGAGGAGTACCGGCAGGCCCTCACCGAGGACACCGCCATCGTCTCGGTGATGTGGGCCAACAACGAGACCGGGGTCATCTTCCCGGTGGAGGAGATGGCGGCCATGGCCAGGGAACGCGACATCCTCTTCCACACCGACGCAGTGCAGGCCGTGGGCAAGATCCCCATCAACATGAAGGCCAACGCCATCGACTTCCTCTCCCTGTCCGGCCACAAGCTGCACGCGCCCAAGGGGGTCGGTGTTCTCTACATCCGGAAGGGGACGCCATTTGTGCCGTTCCTGAACGGCGGACACCAGGAAAAGGGCCGCCGGGGCGGCACCGAGAACGTGGCCTCCATCATCGGCCTGGGCAGGGCCTGCAGCCTTGCCGCCGAGAAGATGGAAGAGGAAAACACCCGGGTCCGGGCCCTGCGCGACAAGCTGGAAAAGGGGTTGCTCTCCTCTATCCCCAAGTCCCGGCTCAACGGCCACCCCGACAAGCGGCTGCCCAACACCACCAATATCAGCTTCGAGTTCGTGGAGGGCGAGGCCATCCTGCTACACATGAACGAGTACAACATCTGTGCCTCCTCGGGCTCGGCCTGTACCTCGGGATCCCTCGAGCCGTCGCACGTGCTGCGGGCCATGGGGGTCCCGTTCACCGCGGCCCACGGCTCGATCCGGTTCAGTCTCTCCATCTACAACACCGAAGAGGAGGTGGACTTCGTACTCGACAAGATGCCGGCCATCATCGCCGGTCTGCGCGAGATGTCGCCCTTCTGGAATCCTGACCAGTAGGCAGCGGCCGCAAGCCGGGGGTGGGCAAACCCGCCCCCTGTCCCCTGACAACCACAGCCACGGAGGCCGGCCATGAAGATCATCCCGCCCAGTTTCACCGTCCTGGAGCAGCTCGACCGGGAAAGCCTGCCGGTCCGCATCGAGTACTGCGGCCGCGTCTGTTACAAGAGCGAGGACAGGATCGACCGGGAGTCCGCCATTCCCTTCGTGGCCCGGATGGCCGAGCACGGCCACAACTCGGTCCTGGAGATGGGCGTGCTCACCCTGGAGGTGGAGTGCCGGCAACAGGAGAGCATCGATGGCCTGTTCCGGTGTCAGCCGCGCTACCTGTTCATTGACACACCGGCCGACAACCGGCTCCTGGTCACCGGCTCGGTGCGGGCCTTTCGCGAGATGCTCCTCTTCCATCCCCGGGACGCCGTGGTCAGGGCGATGAGCAGTTTCCTGCACCAGCGCCACGACTGGTTCTTCACCGGTATCCCGCAGGAGATTGCCCCGGCCGGGGAAGACGGCATCCGGGTCTCCAGGATCCGGCTGGAAGAGGTGGATCGGCTGCCCGCCGCCCTTCTTGAAAAACATCGTCACATCGCGGTCAAGTTCGTGGTCAACCGGGCCGTTACCCACGAGATCGTCCGCCACCGCCCCTGCTCCTTTCTCCAGGAAAGCCAGCGGTATTGCCGCTACAGCGACGACAAGTTCGGCAGCGAGGTGACCTTTATCCGGCCCCTGTTCTTTGCCGAGGGCAGCGTGGAGTACAATGTCTGGCAACAGGCCATGCGCGAGTGCGAGAAGATGTACCTGCAGCTTCTCGAGACCTGTACCCCCCAGGCGGCCCGTACTGTCCTGCCCAACTCCTGCAAGACTGAGCTGATCGTCTACTGTAACCTGGCAGAATGGATGCACATCTTCCGGTTGCGCACCAGTAAGGCGGCCGAGCCCTCCATGCGCGAGGTCATGATCCCGTTGCAGGAAGACTTCAGGGACCGTTTCCCCGCAGTGTTCCGCTGAGCCAGCCACACCTCCTCTCCCCTGCCCTGCCATCCGGTATTGACATCAGATCGTAATCCTGCTACTTTTGCCGGTTACACATGGTTTTGACGCAGGAATTCCCTGCGCTCTGCCGAACCGCCCGGCATGGCCGAAGACCGGCCCGCAGCCGCAACCAACCCCGGAAAGCCAGGCCTTTCCTGCCACGGCCGGCGCTTTCAAAGACATCAAACATCAAGGAGGAGGACCCTATGGTTTTGGATCCCACCAAGCACGCTGACTGGGAGATCGCCGAGGAAGCGGAAAGCCGCATGAAGACCGTGTACGAACTCGGCGAGATGCTCGGCCTGGAAAAAGAGGAACTGCTGCCCCACGGCCATTACCTGGCCAAGCTGGACTACCGCAAGATTCTCGATCGGCTCAAGGACAGGCCGGACGGAAAATATGTCGATGTCACCGCCATCACCCCCACCCCGCTTGGAGAAGGAAAATCCACCTGCGCCATGGGACTCGTCCAGGGACTGGGCAAGCGCGGCAAATCCGTTGTCGGCGCCATCCGCCAGCCGTCCGGCGGCCCGACCATGAACATCAAGGGGTCGGCGGCCGGCGGCGGCCTGGCCCAGTGCATCCCGCTCACCCCCTTCTCCCTGGGCATGACCGGTGACATCAACGCCATCATGAACGCCCACAACCTGGGTATGGTGGCGCTGACCTCGCGGATGCAGCACGAGTGCAACTACACCGACGAGCAGCTTGCCAAGCGCAACCTCAAGCGGCTCGACATCCATCCCAAGAAGGTGGAGTTCGGCTGGATCATCGACTTCTGCGCCCAGGCCCTGCGCAACATCACCATCGGCCTTGGCGGCAAGATGGACGGCATGACCATGCAGTCCAAGTTCGCCATCGCCGTCTCCTCGGAGATCATGGCCATCCTCTCCATTGCCACCGACCTCAGGGACATGCGCGAGCGGATCGGCAGGATCGTGGTCGCCTACGACAAGCAGGACCGGCCCATCACCACCGCCGACCTGGAGGTGGACGGTGCCATGACCGCCTGGATGGTGGACGCCATCAACCCCAACCTGATGCAGACCCTGGAGGGCCAGCCGGTCATCGTCCATGCCGGGCCCTTTGCCAACATCGCCATCGGCCAGTCCTCGGTCATCGCCGACCGCGTCGCGCTCAAGCTGGCCGACT
>WFUT01000148.1 GCA_015484845.1 Desulfobulbaceae bacterium | reverse complement strand
CGCCCCCTCTTTACCATGGTGGCACAATGTAGTATATCTAAGTTTTAAAAAGGATGGTCGAGAGAGGGTGCGTAACACCGCGCATCGTACTTGATTGTGCGATATTTTTCTGTCTTTTGGTCGCAGATCGGCACGAGGCGTGACAGATCGGGTGCGGCCCTCTGGTCGGAGAGCTTAGGGTACCGTTTTTCCGGGATCAGCAATACAGAAATGAAAGGAGGTGAGCAGTAAGAGAGCAAGGCATCGGAGAGTCCGGATCCCGGGTTCATGTACAACCAGGGGAGCAACAGAACCAGAGCGTCTCGTGGGGAGGTGCCTGTTGTGGCCCGGTTGGAGATCCGGCTGCAGGGACCTGCCTGACGAGGACTGGTTCCTGTGGTGCAGAGGAGAGGTGCAAATGAAAAAAAGGACAACCAGTTATCTGTTGATGGTGGTGCTGGGGGCCAGTCTGCCCCTGGTGATACTGGACACGGCTGTTGCCATGGGGCCCGGCGGTGGCGGGATGGGCCCGGCCCGCAAGTTTACGCTGCGGGACAGGAACGGCAATCCTATCATGGATCAACTCGATCCCGAGGACACTATCACCGCGGCCAATGGTTCGATCTACATGGCCGGGCCACCGTACAGCCCCAGGAAGACCTGTGGTCAGTGTCATGACTATGAGGCCGTGACCAGGGCCTTCCATTTCCGGGAAGGGACCGGCCGAAAGGGCGAAATCCTCAGCGACCACTGGAGTGATGAGAACAAGGATGGCACGCTCTACAAGTATCTTGCCAATGCCTATGCCTATCTCAGCAGCCCCGGCCAGTATGGTGCATGGTGACCGCCTTCCTACCGCCAGTTGGCGGCCAAGAAGGAGCGTGGAACCGTGGCCGACCCCTTTACCACCGAGGGGAAGCCGTACCTCTTTGACATGGGCATGGCTGACCAGATGCAGGTCTGTTATTCCTGCCACCTGGGCGGCGGGCCCGCCGAGGGAATCGTCCAGGACGATGGCACGGTCATTCCCTATGATGACCCCTCCCTGTCGCCGATCCATACCTTTGATCGCGATTTCTATTCATACAGCTCAAATGACATAACCCAGGCCCTGCTCAGCGACCAGACCATCGACCAGACCATAGCCGCCATCGGCGATCCGAAACGGCACGACTGGTCCAGGTCCGGGGTCATGGAGGCGGATTGTCTCGGCTGTCATATCGATCCGGACAGTGACGTGGTGCTGCATGCGGCCGACGGGCTGAAGGCCAAGCCGTTCCGCCCCAGGATGCTGATCTTTGCGGAACGGGAAAACGGTGAGGTAACGCGGGTATCCCTGGGGATGCCGCTCAAGGTCGGCCTGGAGAACGAATCAGCCCTCCCTTATACCAATGACCTGCAGCGGATGAGCAGGCCCACCTCGCTGATGCCCCTGAAAAAACTGCCTGTTCCGGTGATCGGCGAACTGATGCAGATGTGGTCTGACGGACTGGACCGGATCAGCGAAGACGGCATCGAGCTTCCATACGCGGTTTACGGAACCAACGTGGCCAAGATATGGGACAGCAGCGGCCGTATCAGAACACCCTACTGCGCCGATCCCGCAGGCTCTGAGGACGAGACTTCCCGCCTGAACGGCGCCCATGATGCCCTGAATGATCTCTTTGCCGGCTTTCTTACCTATCTGCAGGGGCAGGGTGTTCTTTCCGAGGACGACGGTATGGATGCCCTGAATGCGCTGTTTTTCAACGACTTCATCTATGGCTACCGCATCATGGACAACGCCGGCCGGCTGCTGCCAGTGCCGGTGCCATTGCGGGCCTATGAACCGGGCAAGTTCTACACGGACTGGGACAACCCCAACGCCTCGGTCCGCGACTACGTGCGGGCACCGCTGGTCGAGGGCCAGGGCATTCCCTACATGGGACGGGTCGGCCTGGCCTGGAAGGCGACAGAGTACGGTGATCGTCTTGCCAGTCTGGGGGACGACACCTATATCGATCCCGATACCGGCATGGTGGACACTGCGAGGGTGATCACCGATCTGCAGGCCGGGGTCATCAGCCAGGATGATATCGGTTCGGTACTCCACGACTACCTCCCATCCTTCTTCTCGGTCATGCCGACCGCCAACCTTATGGGGCTTGATCCCAACCAGGACGGAGCGCCCATGACCTATGTCCAGCTTGTCAGGGACGGAGACGAGTGGCAGGCAAAGACTTATTACAATGTCGATGACCTGCAGTATTCACTCCACCAGAACATGTTCGGCGGCAGCAGCCGATATCTCGAGTCGCCCAAGTGGGTCTCGGTCTGTGGCCAGTGCCATGTCATGACCAGGGATTACGGCAACTCGGACTGGGATCATGCCCGGACCTACGGCCTCGGCCTGGATGCCGACTGGGTCAAGAACGGCGTCTTTGTCAACATCACCGACAATGAAGAGGCTGTCGGCTATGATGTTCACCTGTCGAAGAAGAAGATGGGCTGCGGTTCCTGTCACCTCAAGGAAGGCGGATTCCGCCGGATGGGGGGAATGGGCAACAGGAACCTCGAGGATCTGCATAATATACTGAAAGGGACCGATACCGCCCACATGGTCCGCAACGACCTGGACAACAATCCGCGGCCCAGGACATGCGAGTCCTGTCACCTGGCCGGTCAGGATCCGGACGCAGTCAATCCCATGGTCAAGCACCGCGAGAAGTTCGGCGAGACCACGGCCCGCCATATAGAGAATATCGCCTGCGAGGTCTGCCATGTGCCCTACCGGCGCACCTGGCGGTTCCGCGCCTTTGACGATACCCTCGGCTACTACAGCAACTTTGACAACCGGATGGGCTATGACGTGCTCAGTGAGGACGCCAGGCTGATGGCCATGCCGCCGGAGTATGCATTGAGCCCGGTCTACGGCACCTCGCCCGGCTACGGCATTCCCCATTTCAACATGCTGGCCAACCATGTGGACGCCGACGGCAAGGGGACGGTACCCATGGACTATGTCAGCCAGATGGTGGACTACTTCCAGATGTCCGGATCCTCTGACCCGGGCCGCCTGGTCAACGGCATGCCCACCAATCCGAAGTTTGATTTCTGGAAATATTTCTACCAGCGAACCCTGGACAGGAAGATCGCCCAGGGCTTGCCCCTCCGGTACAGCGAGCAGGTGGATAACGAGGTCTTTCCGCCGTTGTACTATGCCAACGGCAGGAACGGTTATCCGCAGGTGGTCATCGGCAATCCGATCACGATCATGACCTGGGTGGACGGCAACCCGCAGCCTGACCATGACATGAGCTCCCTGCCATATGGCGGGGCCAAGGTGCTCTTTCTCCGCGAGATCGTGGCGGCCATTCAGGAGTACAAGATGCCTGTCCGTTACGGCGCCGTGGATCCCGAGACCCTGGCCGCCATCCCGGCCAATGATCCTTCATGGGCCCAGAATCCGGATGTGGGCAGGATCGTGCTCAAGGACTCGGGATACGTGATCTTTGACCACACCGGCGACATGTATCCCGATCTCTGGTGGGACGAGGATGTCCGCGCCATGCAGCAGGCTCTGACCAGCGTGCTGAAGGCCGAGGGTGAGGTCGATCCCAAGCCCATGCTGTTCATGGCAGCCCACTATTTTTCCGATACCCACGGTGTTCAACCGGCTGCCAAGGCCCTGGGCGCAAAGTCCTGCAACGACTGCCACGGCGATCTGAGCAAGGATCCAGGGGCGCACCGGGTCACTGACCGGCGCATCGGTTACCTGCCCTGGGCGCCGCCATGGTTCCGTGACGAGAACCGGGCCCTTCGCTACGACAGGGAGCAGGGCAAGATGGTGCCGGCCAACCCGAACGGCTTTTTCATTGTTGACGGCGAAGTGGATTACATCGAGCCGCAACATGTCAATGGCACGAGTTTCCTCGGTGCCAGGGCCGATGATGTCCTTTCCCTAAGCAGGCACCATGCAGAGGAGCTCTTCTACCTGGCCGACGAGGGGACCATTACCGGCAGCGACATCCCCGGTATTGACCAGAGTCTCCTCACCAGTGAAGAGCGCCAGGCTACCTATGTCCGGCAGATCGTTACCGGTCCGTGGAACGATAAGCAGCACTACTATGTTCCTGAGGAACTGAAGCCGGAGATCAGGGAGATGGGCATGGTCCAGTTCCCGGAAGAGATTCGACTTTCCGACGGCAGGGAGGTGAATGCCTACGTGGTCCGGATCGGCTTCAACGAGGAGAAGCAGGAGACTCTGATTATCTATTTGCCGATGACGGCGGCTGGCTCGGGCCAGCCGCGGATCTGGCGGCAGGATCCGGGCAGCAATGCCTATGAGCCGGATACCGGCGCCACGGTGGTCGGGTCGACCTCCAACTATGTCATCGCCAAGGTCCGGGGATCGGCCCGCTATATCGCGGTACAGGACTGATTCCCATATCGTGTGCCGGTGCCGGCCTCTGCCGGGACCGGCATGGAGCAGGAAAGGCATGCGGGAAACAGGTTCACCTGTTTCCCGCTTTTCATATACGACAATCACCGCACGCAGTGAGAGGGACGGCGGCATTTTCATGGATTGTTGTGGCTGGGACCTAAAAAATTTGCTCCAGTCATGCTGGATTATTCAAAAGGGAGGTCGCATGAAGAAATTGCGAAGAGTACAGAGTGCCCTGGCCCGCGTCTCCTGCCCTGCGGATATGCCGGGCGAACATGCAACCGTGACCGGTCTCAGTC
>WFUT01000147.1 GCA_015484845.1 Desulfobulbaceae bacterium | reverse complement strand
GTTCATAAATTCCGGGGGTGGGTCGGGCCGAAAATCATAACGGTTGAAACGGCTGCTGACAAAGGCATGGTTGACAAGCCTGGCAAGCTCCCCTTCATCGATCAAGGAGCGCAGGCCCTGGGCGACCTCGATCCAGTCCGCACTTGCCCCTGTATCACCCTGGTGGTTGAAAAAGGCAATACAGGCCATGCACCAGTCAAAGGCCGCATGGGCGAGACCGGTGGCCTGGCGCGCGATCTCCTGGATTGCTCTTGCCGCAAACAGGTCAACGAGACGCCTGCCCCTGGAACGGTCATAACCACACTGTCTCAGGGCCCGGACCAGCTCACCCAGGAAACGGCCCGGATCGGCTGCGGCCTGCTCCAGGGTTTTGCGGCACGCATCCGTATCGAGCACGGAAAGCGGCAGATCGTGAAACCGGGAGAGCAGGAAATGGGGATCATGACCGCAGGCGCGGTACACAATGATATCAGACCCGGAAATGCCGCCGGTAAAGAGGTCAAGCGCAAACAGGGCGTCAGTGATGGTGCCGCACTCCTGCTCCACCCCGTCGCCGTGCCCGGTAATACTCTTCCGGCAGGGCCTGAGAAACACCTGGCACCCGATCCTGACCGCTTGCAGTTTTTTCCGGACATGGTCCACGGCACGAACCGTTCCGTCCGGTTCAATGGCGCCAGTGGCATAGACGCCATCGGGCCACGGCCTGGAACGTTCCAGGAGGCAGGCCGCCAGGGCAACAGGAAGGCCCAGGGAGTCACCCGACACCGGTTGCTCGTCCGCGCACTGCAAAAACCAGCACCAATAATCATACGCGCGGCTTTTGTAACACAACGCGTTGCGGATCGATGTTCTTGTTTCCCGGTCCGGCAGGGGAGTGTCGAGAAAATGGCACATGCCCGTACCCGGAAGGCGCCCTGCCAGCAGCCAGATCTCGTGCGACCGGCCTCCCTGGACAACAAGGATCGGCACCCCGATCCAGGAACACCTGGTCAATGTTTCGGCATCAGCGCCCGGGAGAAAGCTTGAGGCAAGTTCCCGGACCAGGTGGTGATATGATTGCCGGGAGCCGGAGAGCAGCGCGCCGCTGAGAAGGTGCCTTGCAAACAGCTCTTCCGTACCTGTTTCCGCCGCTGCCCGGCCAAGCTGGTGCAGCATTGCCGCCCGGGGCAGGCCCGGCGGCGCAGGTCGCCGCATGTGGCTCCGGGCCACGGAAGAAGCGGTCCTAAGCAGGACAGACAGGGAATGCCAGTGACCCTCAGCAGGCATCACCTTCCTCCGGGAAAAGGAGGACGCGGACAGTCAGTTCGCCTTTTTCCGGCTCGCGCAGGTCTGCCACCGGAAAGACTGCCCAAAACACCCCGTCTGCCATGCCATGCTGTCCCGGCAGTGGCTCGATGGACCATTCCCGGCTCTGCCAGCGAAAGATCCACCTGCTGTTCCGGACCGGGCAGATGTCACAGCGGCCGCTGACCTGGAGCACGCCGTCCTGCACGGCCTGGAGGGTGAGCTCGCCCGGCACGGCCCTGACCTCCCGAATCCTGCCCCGGAGCACGGTAAAAAAAAGAATGGTGATCCGGTTGTGCGCCTGTCCTGCCGCTGCCAGGGGAAGAAGATCGTCAGCAGGCATGGTGCGGGCCAGGAGCTGATCCGGAGGGTCGCCCGGCCGGATCTCGGGCAGCCGGACAGGCAGGAGGCGCAGGTCCTCTGCCAGGGTGTCCGGGTCCAGGGCGGACAGGGACGAAGTACTGGTACTGTTCCCGAGGGGATACACTCCGGCAAGGGCCTGTTGGGTAAAGTGGTAGCCTGTCTCCACCTCCACCTGGCGGAAGAACCAGAGCAGGGATCCCTCCTCTGGCGCATGACAGGCGTTCTCCTGCAGCGCCTTGCGCACGGCGGCTGCACACTGGTCACTCACCCTGCCCATGCGCATTGCCAGGTCCGTGGTCCGGACCGTGTAGCGATTCCAGGGCTCGGCAAAACCCGAACAGCCGTTGCCAAGGGCAATATCATCCGGCCCTGCCAACGCCATATCGCCATAGGTCTGGACCACGACAATCCCGCCACTGTCAGGGACCACATCCATGACCAGGACCACCGGTGGGGAGTAGTAGCGATCCTTTGCACCCCAGCCAGCGGACGTGGCTGCCAGGGACCAGAGTTCCCCGGGCAGGGGGGAGATGCCTGCGCCGGCGGGCACGACGGCGAGATCAAGGGCAGGCGGCGGCAGTGCCTCTTCCCTGTCCTGCCTGCAGTAGGGACAATGTTGCAGATGGTGCGCCAGCCCGGGGGTCAATTCACCGGCCAGGATCGTGTCCGGCGGACAGCAGCGCAGGCGCCAGGCCTGGATCCAGGCAAGGACCAGGCGGGGATCATCGGGTTGGATCGTCATGGTATGAAACACGGTGGTTGTTCATATCTACCCTCTGCTACGGTCGGGCCAGGGATTTTTTGCAGATTTTTCTCAGGTGTTCGATGAAAACCAGGCCCACCTCCTCTGGTAGTTCGGCAAGGGGCGGGCCGGGCCATGTGGCGGTGAAACGTTTCAGGGCAGTGGTGGTTCGCTGGTGGATCCTGTAGGGACGGTTATGGTCCGGAAGGTCGAGGCGACGGGCGATTTCCGCGAAGCTGAGAGGAGGATCCTCCAGGGTCCAGTAGAAGATCCGGCGTGCCGTCTCGTCCAGTTGGCAGGCAAACTGCTCGGCCAGCACGGTGATGGAGTTAAGGGCGCTGATGCCGGCAATCCGCTCCTCCATGGTCTCGTTGTCAGCAGTAGAGGAGTGCTGGTCGGAGAGGGACCCGGGCAGAGGGCAATCTATCCATGGATGGTGCGCTGCCAGGTAACGGGCCAGCTCCCTGAGCGGCACCTGCATGGCGCGCCCCAGGTGATCGGTGACCTGGCTGTGGAAGAACAGGGCCGCCTCACCCAGGTAGGCGGCGGTAAAAAGGGCGTCTCGGCCGGCCGGCTCGGGTGGTCGGGGCCAGCCACCATATTCGACCGGGCTCAGCTCCGCCGGCTCGTGCCGGCCGGGTTCCGGCAGGTTGGCAGGCGCATAGCTTATCGAATCCCGGCCGTGCCGGTGCAGGACAAAGCGGCTGTCCCTGGCAAGCACCTCCCTGATCCGCCGGTAGAGGTAGCCCCTGGGATTGTTTTTCTTGTGCCTGGCCGCACTCTGCAGCTCCCAGGAAAACTTCTGCAGGGCAAACCGGAGCACCTGGCCTGTCTTGCCGTTGATGATCGCGTTGACCTGGTCCGGCATCCGGTCAAGGCGCGGCAAAAAGGAGCCCAGCAGGAACTCGTGGAACTCCTGGACGAGATCTTCCTGCAATTGACCGGAATCGGGGCCGAAACGATGGGCAAGATAGTTGCCCGCCACGCCTTCGCGCAGGCTGGCGCTCCTGTGCGCCACCAGGTCGCGGATCCAGGAGTCTCCGGCCGACGACGACAACCAGGACCGGAGCGCCCGGGCAGCCTGCTCTGCCGGCGTCATCTCCTGCCCCCGCGGATACACTCTTCCGGAACCCGGCCCTTGAAGAAGAGTCGTCGGGAAAAACGGCTGTCCAGGGGCATGGTAAAGATGAAGGTCTCGACCAGGAAGGAGTCCCTGTCCATGACGTGATCGGCCAGGTCCAGGCGGCATCCCTTCCTGATATAGCGCATCGTGCGCGGATTGCCCCGGGAAGAGCAGGGACAGAGGAGATTGCCGGCAGGATGGTGGTCCAGGACAAAGACCGGGTGCGTATCCTTTTCCTGCCGCAGGGTGGCGGGGAAATTGCCGGTATAACGGCGCAGGTCCGTGTCCGGAACCCCCATGAAGAACATGCGCTCCTGCCAGAGAGATGGCGGCAGGGACCTGATGGCGCCATCCAGCAGGTCCAGGTCGGGACGGCGCAGGGCCTGGTTGAGTTGTGCCACCGGTTTCCGGGACGTTCTTTGTTTACCCATTACCCACTACTTTACATGACATCGACCATGAATTTCCACTGTTCCTGGAAAATACCCGGTCCGGGAAGCGGTACCTCCGTCATCCCTGCCCGGCGGCGGCCCGGGCCAGGAAGGCGGGGACCCTGGCCCGGGGCACGCGCGACAACCTGCACATCAGGTCAAAGGAGACATCCCGGAGACGATACCTGCCGCTGACCTCGTCGATCATGGCCTGCCAGAGGTGGGCGGCCATCTGGGCATCGGCAAGGGCCCGGTGGAAGGTGCCGTCCGTGGGCAGGCCGCAGTAGCGGACCAGGGTGCCGAGGCGGTGGTTGGGCGCATCCGGGAAAACGCGGCGGGCGGCCAGCATGGAGCACGCCATCTCGGCCCGCCGCTTCCTGCCGATGGCCGCCAGTTCGGCATCCAGGAACCGCCTGTCAAAGGTGGCGTTGTGGGCGACCAGGGGAAGATCACCGATAAAATCCGCAAACTGCGCCATGACCTCCCCGCAGGGCGGCGCCGAGGCGACCATCTCGTTGCTGATGCCGGTGTAGGACTCGATAAAGGAGCTGATGGCAAAGCCCGGATTCATCAGGCCCTGGAAGGAATCGACCACGATCCCGTTCTCGATGACCACCGCGCCGATCTCGATGGCCCGGTCCCCATGCTGCGGGGAAAGACCGGTGGTCTCGAAGTCAAGGACAATGCAGGGAGAAGTCAGCATGGGAATATTTCGCCGGGCACCCGCCTTCAGGCCAGGGCGCGGAGGAGCAGCTCCCTGGGAATGATCTTGCCGAAGCGACCCGCCTCGTCACGGTAGACGCGTCAGCCCATGCCGAAGTCCGTACGGTCGTCCGCGCCCGGCTCGATATCCCGGCCATTGACACGCACCGACGGCGAACCGAGAAAGCGGTACCTGGCCGCATCCTCGGCCGTGCTGATGACCGTCTCCTCGATCTTCGCATCCAGGCCCAGGGATTCCGCCACCTCGGCGGCCAGGGCCAGGGTGTGCTCGCGCGATCCGCACCCCGGGGCAAAAAGACATTCGATCCTGATTTCCTGCTCCACTGTATCCTCCTCCTGTTCGTGCCCTTCTCCCGGGCCGGGGAATGAGCCATGCTTCTGCTGTTGTTTGCCTCACAATCTACCGGCAAAGGCGGGCAGTGTAAAGAACAGGGAGCCTGTATTATGCCATCCTGGCAGACACGCATGCCATTTTGGCAGGGAGCAGGAGGATCAATCCACGACTTTCCTTGAAATCATTGAACTTTTTTATATGGCACGCGAATAGCAGTAAGAAAGGCAAACAGGAAAACATTCCACGGAAATACCGATTGACAACATAGCCAGGAGGAACGATCATGACCGCAGCAACCACCAGAACCCGTGTTCAGAGCACCGTCAACACCCAGGCCGAGGTCTCGAAAGGCGCGGTCGTCTCCATGGCAGCCGCAGGTGCGGTTGTCGGCCTGTGGGCCTTTGCCAGCCTGGCCAGCGCCATGGTCATGACCGGCGGCCCCATCGCCCTGGCCAAGGCATGGTTTGGCGCCGTCCTCGGCATGTAAGCCCCGGCCCCACAAAAGACAGAGACAGACAGCACCCCGGTCGCTCCTGCGGCCGGGGTGTTTTTTTATTACAGATCTCGTAACACACCAATAAATATGGTTGTATTTTTGTAGAGTAGAGCATTGATTCAGCCGGTTCCCCAGCTCTTTTTATATTCAAGACGCCTCGCCGCCCGCGGCTACTACGTGTTCCAAGGCCGTGCTTCCTCAATGCTCCCTCATCAAACCGTGCATGCGGTTTTCCCGCACACGGCTTTCCGATGTTCTTCACCATAAGGCTTGCGCCTGACGCTTCCATTTCGCATAGGTCGGAACTCGATACAGGCCAATACATCGGTAGAGGTACGCTGTTGAAAACCTATTGTATCCCTCGGTTCGAGTACGAACCTTGTGGCGGATACGCAAGTGTTTACGCATTCGTTCCTCGGTGAAGTGCTTGACCCGGCCCATCACATGGCTGCTGTTTCCATGGTGGAAATAGGCGGTCCAGCCCCGAAGGGCTTCATTAACCTCCTGTACCAGAACGGGCAACGGCACCAAGGTCCTCCGGCGATTGGTCAACTCCTTGATCCTGGCCTTGATACGCTCCACGGATCGTTTGGACGGCTCGACATGCGGGTAGACTTTCCCGCTGCGATAGCTCTTCCTCATCTGAAAGGTAAACCCGAGAAAGTCGAAACTCTCTCGGTTCGCATCGATCACCGAGGTCTTTTTCTCATTGAGCCGTAAGTCGCATTTATCCAGTAGCGTCTTCACGATTTGCATGGGCGTATCCACACTGCCTTTGCACAGGATCACAAAGTCGTCGGCATAGCGCACCAATTGCGCACCATAACGGCGGGGGATGTCGTGCCGCACCCATATCCTGTCCAACAGATGCAGATACAGGTTCGCCAAGAGAGGAGAAATTACCCCTCCCTGGGGTGTGCCGACCCGGTTCCCCTTGCCGCCGCCGATGTTCCGACGCTTTCTCCCCTCTTCTTCCACCACCGGCGCCTTGAGCCACTGCTTGAGTAGCGACAGGATACCCTTGTCGATAATCCGCTCGGCTACCACGGCCAGCAGTTTTGCATGAGGAATGGTGTCAAAATACTTAGACAAATCCGCGTCGATTACCCGACGATGGCCAGTCACCAGTGCCCCGGCTATGGCGTCGGCCGCCTGATGAGTCGACCGTTTCGGACGAAACCCATACGAGTTGTCGCAAAAATCGGCCTCAAAAACCGGTTCGATCACAAGCTTCACTGCCTGCTGCACTACCCGGTCGCGAATTGTGGGAATCCCGAGGGGACGCCTGCTGCCATCGGCTTTCGGTATCCAGACCCGGCGCACCGCTTGACAGCGGTATCGCTTCTCCCGCAATTCCTTTTCCAACCTTTGCAGAAAAACATCCTTGCCCTCTCCTTCCCTGATAGACTCAAAGCTCACCCCGTCAATCCCGGGGGCACCCTTATTCGCCTGGACAAGATCATAGGCATGACTCAGGATGTCTGCCCGACAGACCTTGTCATACAGGGAGTAGAAGCGAAAATGCGGCTCCTGCTTGGCCTTATGGTAGAGCTTCCTCTGTAGCGTCTTGATACTGTTCGGAGTTGATAGCATGGCAATCTCCTGACCCTCCGCTCTTTGGTTGCGTGAACAAAGTAGGGTCCCTTCCCTCGGCCGGGGGTTATGTTGTCCCCTGGCCTCAATCGGTACTATGAACCCCTCCGACTCCCGATACGGCCCAGGGAAATTTCGGTTGCCCTTATATCCCCTGGTTCACGGTCCTGAGCCGTTTCCGCATCGGGTCTCCCGCACTGCGCTGCCATTCCTCCGATACATGCCATCCCTGATACCCCGGGAGATCATTCGGGACGCTTCCGTTCTCCAATCCCGAACACAACGGCCTTCCCTTAGTGTCCAGAAGGTCGGCTTCTCCACATAAAGTTAACGAGGCTACACGTAGGTTCACTTGCGTTACGGCCTGCATCTTTGCCCATGGGAAACTTACAACCCCTGATTACTCAGACGCTGCTTCCTGGTGCTAAAAAGGCGTACGGACAACTCCTTTTGCAGGACTTTAACCTGCTGGAATAACAGCTGTTACGGCATACGAACACCCTACTACACAAACATTACCGGAAGATTATCCCAATATTATCATTTGGTAATGTTGATGGACTCGTAAAAAGTTAAAATTGACAGCGAGGCCGATTTTCGCGGGTGGCCAACGGAGCAACTGTTATCGCGAAGATCATTTGCAAAACCGCCTTGAGATGGCCCGGGCATGAAAGACGGCGTTTTTGGGGAACCTGGTGAGCAGCCCCTGGAGAAAGAGCTGACTTCCCTGGCAGAGGGCGATGAATTGTTCCCGGACCGGTTCGAGGTCGTACCGCATCTTCTTGGGCCGGTGGACGCCGGCGTTATCCAGTGTGATGTTGGCGCCGGCGGGCAGACGCTCGTACTGGGCGATGAGCTTGATCTCCGGCGAATAGATGAAGATTTCGTCCTCGGTGGCCTTGACGGTGAGGATGTCGGCCACGTACTCGTAGGGCACGGGATAGCGGTTGGTGGCGAATTCGATGTAGCCGTCGATGGTGCAGGCCCGCAGGACGACTTCACTGGCGTCGTAGGGATGGGCCGGTAAGGGCTGCAACGCCCCTGCTTCCTGTTCGAGAAAGAGTTCGATGGGCGGCCGGCGGGTGGTCCGGTGGATGCGGGTGTCGTTGCGGTTGGCGAGCCACCAGCGGGTCACAGCAAGCAGGTCGTCGAAGTCGCGGAAGCGGCGACCGTTCAAAAGGTTTGTCTCGACGTACCGAAACGGCCGTTCCACCTTGCCCTTGGTCTGCGCCCGCCTTGGGAGGCAGGCCTTCGGCCGGCACTGGTAGTAGGTGATGAAATCGACGAAGCGAGGGTTGAACACCGGCTGCCCGGCCTCCCGGCGGAGCACCACGGTCTTTTCGTTGTCGTAGAGACAGTGGAGGGGCACGCCGCCAAAATGGTCAAAGGTGTCGATATGGCGCCGGATCAGGGTGAAGAAATCCCGGCGCCTGGTGAAGGTGATGTACTGGCGGCGTGAGAAGGCCAGGATGTAGGAGAAGCAGAGAACCTTGGTCTTGCCACCGTTCCGGAAGTCGATGGTGTAAGGGCTCCAGTCCATCTGGCCCTGGATGCCGGGCTCGGTCTCGAAACGAACCACCGGTGTCTTCTTTGGTGTGGGCCGTAATTGACGGACCCGCTGGCGGAGGATGGTGATGCCGCCCTCATAGCCCTGCTCTTTGATCTCCTCGTAGATCCGCTGGCCGGTGATCTCCGGGTCTTGTTCGAGGAGCTGGCGGATGGCCGGCTCGAAGGGGTCGAGCTTGCTGGCCCTGGGGCGCCGGGGCCGCCTGTCATCCACGGCGTCGTGGCCTTGGTCCCGGCGTGCCGCATGGTTGCGGAGAATCTTGCGGATGGTGTTTCTGCCAAGGCCGAACTCCCTGGCCAGACCCCGTATCGAGGCGCCGTCCTGGTGGCGGGTCACCACCAGGTTCTCCAGTTCGGCCCGACTACGGATGATGGTCATGGCTGCACCTCGATCATGGAACGGAGTTGGATGGCGGTCTGTTCGAGACAGGACGCCACCGGCCCGGTACGCTCCCTCAGGAATTGGTGATCCTGGCTGGTGAGGGTGTCAAGATCCATCTGCGCCAGGATGGCGGTGACGGTTCGACAGTGACCTTCCAGCGCCGGAAAGCTGCGTGCCAGGCCCATGACAGGTTGTGAATAGCCGGCAGCCTTGGCGCTGGTCTCCAGGCGGCGGGGCTCGGCCAGGATCGCAGGGTGCTCCTGCTCCGGCCTGGCGATCAGGGCGTCCACCAGGAGCCTGGTTTCCCGGCAGGTCAGGCGATGCTGGCATACCGCCTCCAGGACCGCTTCCTGGTTGCCACGTGGCAACCGGATGAGCTCCCGGCAGATGCTCACCGTTATCAGCCCCAGGCGGACCCGCTCCAGGGCCTCGTCACAGAGGCGCTCGACCAGGGCGAGCCGCCGGCAGACCCAGCTCTTGTGGCGGCAAAGAAGGGTGGCGACCTCCACCTGGCTGAGGGCGTCGTCGCGGTGGAGAGACTGGACCGTCAACGACTCCTCGATGGCGCTGATGGTCCGCACCTGCCAGTTGAGCTGCAGGAGCAGGGCCTTGCCGGCCCGGGAAGTGAGACGCATCACCCGTACGCGCAGGGTCGGCAATTCCAGGGCCCTGGCAGCCCGGAGCCGCTTGAAACCGTCGATCAGCTCCACCGTATCGTTGTCGCCGCTGGCCACCGCCGGGAGAAACTGGCCGTAGGTGGCCATGGAGCGATAAATGGCGTTCTCCGCCCTGGGGTTGACAATGCGGAGCCGCTCGTAACGATGGCCGATATCGGCCAGGGGAATATCCCTGATCTCGTCTTCTGAGCGCTCGACAAGAGAATGATCGGTTTCCATGGGTCCCTCCTTCGCTATGGTGGTCGATTGCCTGCGATGGTATCGAACCCGGGCCGGAGGTGGCCATCTCGTCTTGACCGGTCAGATTGAGTAGTTGTTGAGATAATGAATGTATTTCAGCACGTTGCGCCCTTAACTCGTCTTGTAGGGGCCTGAAGAGTAGTTGTGCGATATAGATAGTTATTACAGTATGTTGAGAGCCTATCTCCTCTTTAAGGCGTGAGATGGGTAGTTGGGGTGAAAAACGGGGTGATTCTTTCGGTCCGGCCTCCAGCCTGGCGGCCAATCGAGCCTCCTGGGCAAGGTGGCG
>WFUT01000146.1 GCA_015484845.1 Desulfobulbaceae bacterium | reverse complement strand
GCTAAAATACTCAAAACAATTCTTACGTCACCCCTGCCTGTTTCAACCGCCCCCCACTCCAACCTTTGCGGCCGCCCCCTGTCGTAAAAATTTTTTTACCGCCCAAAAGGGAGCAAACGGCCACAATGTGTCGCCCCGGGCAGTCTTGACAACGGCCGCGCTCCGCATTTCCGGAGCCGGAAACAGGGGGAAAATCCCTGGCCAGGATCCTGTCCTGTCAGATGCTCCGGCACAGGGTGAAGACCTCGATCCTGGCCGCGCCCGCCCGTCGCAACACGGCCACACACTCACGGACCGTACTGCCGGTGGTGAAGACGTCGTCCACGAGCAGGACGCGGCCGCCATGGAGGCGCTCACCCTGCCCGAGGGCAAAGGCGCCCTGCAGGTTGCGGCGGCGGCTGCTGCCGGTGAGGCTGGTCTGGGGTACAGTGGCACGCCTGCGCACCAGCAGGTCGGGCTGGATCCTGGCCCGCCAGCGGGGAAAACAGGCCCGGGCGATGAGCAGGGACTGGTTGAAACCGCGCCTGCGCAGGCGCGAGGGATGAAGCGGTACGGGCAGGACCAGGTCCGGCTCTGCCAGCTCGTCGAGGACACCGGAGAGCCCGGCGAGGCACCCCATGGTGGCCAGGGGTGTTGTCCGGCCCAGGAACTTCAGGTCCTGCACCAGGCGGGGCACGGGGCCGCTGTAGAGGACAGCGAAACGGGCCAGGTCAAAGCGGTGGTTCCCCTGCAGGCAGTCGCCGCAGAGATGGTCACTGCCAGTGGCAAAGGGCTGGCCGCAGCAGGTGCAGCGGGGAGAACGGCTGAAGGCGAGGGAGGCCCGGCAGGCGGAACAGAGCAGGGGCAGCCGGGCCGTGGCCAGCTGGCGGCCGCACCCCAGGCAGAAGGAGGGAAAGAGGAGATCCCTGGCGCCCGCGAACAGGGCGGACGCCAGGGAATGTCCGGGCAGGCGGATCACATGTTGTCGATAATGGCCTGGCCAAAGGCGGAACAGGAGAGCTTTGTCGCCCCGTCCATGAGCCGGGCCAGGTCATAGGTGACGGTCCTGTTGGAGATGGTGGTGGCCAGCGCCTCCTGGATCAGGACCGCGGCCTCCTTCCAGCCCAGGTACTCCAGCATCATCACGCCGGAGAGCAAAAGCGAGCCCGGGTTGACCTTGTCCTGGCCGGCATACTTGGGCGCGGTACCGTGGGTGGCCTCGAACAGGGCCACGCCGTCGCCGATGTTGGCGCCGGGCGCGATGCCCAGGCCGCCGACCTGGGCCGCCAGGGCGTCGGACATGTAGTCGCCGTTGAGGTTGGGCATGGCCAGGACCGAGTACTCGTCCGGCCGCAGCAGGATCTGCTGGAACATGGCGTCGGCGATCCGGTCCTTGATCACGATCTTTCCCTCGGGCGGGGTGCCGCCATGCTTCTCCCAGACCTCGTCCTCGCTGATGGTCTGTTCCGGGAACTCGTCCCGGGCCAGCTCGTAGCCCCAGTTGCGGAAGGCGCCCTCGGTATACTTCATGATGTTGCCCTTGTGGACCAGGGTCACCGAGGAGCGGTTGTTGTCAATGGCATGCTGGATGGCCTTGCGCACCAGCCGCTTGGTGCCAAAGGCCGAGATCGGCTTGATACCGATGCCCGAGTTGTCCCGGATATCGGCGCCCATCTCGCTGCGCAGGAACTCGATGACCCGGTTGGCCTCCGCGCTGCCGGCCTGCCACTCGATACCGGCATAGACATCCTCGGTGTTCTCCCGGAAGATCACCATGTCGACCTTTTCCGGCGCCTTGACCGGCGAGACTACGCCCTGGTAGTACCGTACCGGCCGGACGCAGGCATAGAGATCGAGCACCTGGCGCAGGGTGACATTGAGGCTGCGCATGCCCTCGCCCACCGGCGTGGTCAGCGGCCCCTTGATGGCCACCACGTAACGGCGCAGGGCGTCCAGGGTGGCCGCGGGCAGCCACTCGCCGGTCTTTTCCACGGCCTTTTCACCGGCATAGACCTCGAGCCATTCGATCTTCTTCTCCCCGCCATAGGTCTTTTCCACGGCCGCGTCGAGTACCTTGCGGGTCGCGGCCCAGATATCGGGGCCAATGCCGTCTCCCTCGATGAAGGGGATGACCGGACAGGCCGGAACATTGAGTGAGCCGTCACTGTTGACGGTAATGGTTTCTGCTGTCAAATCGCTATCCTCCTGAAAAAAATGACCTAAATCCTGCAATTGGCAATTTTGCCGGAGATGCGAGGCATCAAGGGCGCAGACGTATACGAATACTTCAAGCCCTTGATAACGAAGCAGATTCGGTAAAATTGCCAATCCCTGCGGGCGAGAAAATGAAGAAAAAAATCCTTCACCCGATCGGTGAGTCGAAAAAAACGATCACGTTCGTATAATCCGCTGATACGGCAAAAGAAAATTTTTTTCTTCATTTTCGAAGTGCAGGATTTAGGTATGAGACCCGGCCCGGCCTTGCCGGTGCCGGGATCCTGGTGGTCACCGCTGGAGCGGGCCCGCACGCACGGACCTTCCGGCCTGTCCCGCTCCGGCAGGACCGGGACAGGCGAACAGGCAAAACCTGCTGATTATATGCCATCATCCATTTGCCGTCAACAGAACACTCCAATACCGGCATCAATCCGCCGGGATGCGCGGGACAAGCCACCCGTGGCCCGGAAGGCGGTCAGCCGCCCATCGGCCTTGCGCGCAAGCAGGGGAAATTTATTTTTCGTGGATTTAGGTCGTTGTTATGCTATATTAACAGGATGCGCAGAGACAGGCCGGGGCCACCCCGGCGGCGCCCGGAGTACGGGGGAGAACCCGGTGGGTGGTTGCTCTTGCTGCACCGCTCTGCGGTGCAGCACCTCGCCAGGGGCTCTGCGCCATTTTCGGTTAAAGAATCAGCGAGCTGCTTATCAGAAAACAGAAGACAGGGGACGAAGCCGGCTCCGCTTCCGCCTGCCGCGGAAGTGATGGGACTGCGGCCTTTCATGCCCCTGTTTTCATTGTATGTTGTGCCCGCCGGGCATGAAGGTTTAGCCGGTGACCAAGAACGACAACAAGAGCGACACAACACCCTGTAACGGGGGCCGCCGCAAGCGCCTCGGTGTCCTGATCGGCGGCTCCGGACTGATTGGCGGCACCCTGGTCCACTATTTCAAGACCAGGACACCGGACGATATCGAGATCCGTGCGCCCAGCTCCAAGAAACTCTCGATCCGCATCTCCGAGGACATCAGGACCTATCTCCTGCGTGTCAGGCCGGACTTTGTCATCAACACGGCCATGGCTGCCCTGGACAGCGACGCCCAGCTGGCCTTCGAGGTCAACTACCTGGGCGCGGTCAACCTGGCCCGGGCCTGCTGCGCCATGCAGATCCCCTACATCCACATGAGCTCGGCCTCGACGCTTCCCTGCGGCGAGAACCTCACCGAGGACGACCACCTGCCGCTCTCCTCCGACCTGACCCACTATGCCAAGTCCAAGCTGATGGCAGAACGGACCCTGCGCTACATGGGCAAGCACAAGGGGCTGGACTTCACCATCATCCGGCTGGCCATCGTCTATGGCGAGCACGACCACAAGATCCAGGGCTTCCACCGCCTCTTCTTCACCATTGCCGACGAATCCATGCCCTTCCTGATCACCAAGAAGGGGGTCCGCCACTCCTATACCAATGCCAACAAGCTCCCCTACTTTGTCCACCATGTCCTGGACCACCGCGAGGAGTTTTCCGGCGAGACCTATCACTTCGTGGACCCGGAGCCGGTGCCCCTGGATGAGCTCATCCTCACCATCCGCTCCTACCTGGAGCTGAAGACGCCGCGGGAGCTCTATGTCCCCTATCCCGTGATCAGGGCGGGCAAGTACTTCCTGGAACGGCTGGCCAAGCTGCTCAACTGGTTCGGGATCACGGTCCGCCTGCCGCCGGAACTCATGTTCCTGGAAAACTTCTACAAGTCCCAGACCCTGGCCTCGGACAAGCTGCGGGAATCGAGTTTTGTCGATCCCTTTCCCGACGAGACGATCTTCACCGCCCTGCCGCGGCTGGTGATCTACTACCTGACCCGCTGGGGGCACCTGAACCTGATCACCACCTTTAACGACGAGGTCTTTGGCTGCAACGAACTGGAGGAGGACTTCCGCCTCCGGCCCAAGGACCTGCTCCAGTCCATCCATGCCGACTCCACCTCGCCCTTTCCCGAACTGGACCAGGCCCGGGAGGAGTCCAGGTAAACCAACATGGCTGAGCCGGGTGTTCAGCCTTTTCCGATACCATGAACATGTCACCCATCCAGATACTCCGTGGTTCCCTGGCCATGGCCGCCGCGCCGCCGCTCACCCTGCTGGTCTGCGTGGCCGCCCTCATCGACCTGCGGTTTTTCCGCAAATCCATTCCCAAGGCGCAGCAGTTTCCCCGCGCCTGGGGCCGGGTCATCTGCGGCATTGCCGGCGCCCGCGTCCAGGTGACCGGCATGGACAACATCGACCCGGAGCAGACCTACATCTTTGCCGGCAACCACGCCAGCCAGTTCGACATCTACGCCTTCCAGGGCTACTTCCCCCACGACTTCCGCTGGGTGGCCAAGAAGGAACTCTTCAAGATCCCGCTCTTTGGCTACACCATGCGCAAGGTCAACTACATCCCCATCGACCGTTCCCGGGGCAGGGCGGCGGCCCGCAGCCTGACCAACGCTGCGCGCCGCATCGCCGCCGGCACCTCGGTCCTCATCTTCCCCGAGGGAACCCGCAGCCCGGACGGCCGCCTCCGCCCCTTCAAGACCGGCGCCATCATGCTGGCCATCAAGGCCGGCGTGCCGCTGGTACCGCTGGGCTTCAACGGCACGCACGAGGTCCTGCCCAAGGGACGGCTTGTCGCCAACAGGGGGCAGATCACCATCCGCATCGGCACCCCCATCCCCACCAGCGGCTACACGGCAAAGGACAAGCAGCACCTGGCCACGCTGCTCCAGGAGCGGGTAGCGGAGCTCCTTGACCCGCAATACCGGCCCGCGGAAGAACAGGACAGGGAACAGGAGGCGGTCCAAGGAGATGGCAGGGTGTAGCGGCATTTCAGGGCGGCAACGGCTGCCGGGGATATTCCATTGCAAATTTCCCCGGACATGGCATAATGACCCGCAATTCATTGTCAGGCCATGGTTCGGCGCCATTTTCCGCACTCTGGAACAACTGCCGGCCGCCACTGTATCCTCCACGGCCGCCGAACCCGGATGCCGCCGGAACGGCCGGCCCGGGCAGGTCACGGCCTCGACAGCCCACGAACATCAACACGAAACCAGCAGCAGGGGGGCCAACGTCCCGCGACCGTCCCCTGCCCCTGGTTTCTGCTCAACTGACAGGTAGACAGGACGTATCCCATGCAGATACCAGCCCGCATCTCCACCAGGTCATCAGCCCTCCCCCTTGCCGTCCTCTTTTCGCTGATCTGCCTGGTCGCCCTCCTCATTCCGGCTCCCGGCTCGGCCGCCGAGCAGAACACCGCCTTCCTGCCGCTGAAGATCAATGCCCCGGACGCGGCCGAGGTGGCCCGCAAGGCCGACGCGGCCCTGTCCCGGGAGCTGGCGGAGAAGAACTTTGCCCTGATCCCGCGGGCCAGGGCGGAAAAGATGGTCGATTACAGCGGCTCCTGGCCGCCGCCGGCCAGGACGCTTGCCAAGGTGGCCGAGACCACGGGCCACGACTACGTTGCCGTGGGCAGCCTGACCATGATCGGAAACCGGATCAGCGTGGACATGGAGGTCTTTGACATGCTCTCGCCGGGCCAGCCCCACTCCTTCTACCGGGAGGGCAACTCGCTGGCCGACCTGCCGATGATCACCCGCGAGGCCATCACCGACGTGCTCAGCTACACCAACCGCAACATCATCGTCGCGAGCATATCGGTCAAGGGCAACAAGCGGATCGACACGGGCGCCATCCTGGGCAAGATCAGCACCAAGCCGGGCGATTTCTACAACCCTGCCAGGCTGCGCCGGGATCTCAAGGCCGTCTTTGCCATGGGCTATTTCGATAACGTCGAGATCGACGCCAGCGACACCCCCAGGGGCAAGGCCATCGTCTTCAACGTCAAGGAGAAACCGGTCATCGACAAGATCGTCATCACCGGCACCGACGAGATCAGTGAAAAGGACGTCCGCGAGGCCGCCAACCTGCAGGCCAACACCATCCTCAACCCGACGAAGCTCAAGGAGGCCGTGCAGCGGGTGCGGGAGCTCTACAAGTCCAAGGGCTACTACAACACCAAGGTCAGCGCCCGGCTCAGCTATCCCACCGAGAACACCGTCGAGGTCCGGCTGGTGATCAAGGAAGGGGAAAAGATGTCCATCAGGAAGATCACCTTCCAGGGCAACAAGTCCTTCAGCGACAGTGATCTCAAGGATGTCATCCAGACCGGCACCTGGAACATCTTCTCCTGGCTCACCGAGAGCGGCGTTCTCAAGATGGATGTCCTGCGCCAGGACGCGGCCCGTCTTGCCGCCTTCTACCACAACCACGGCTTCATGGAGGCCAAGGTGGGCGACCCGGTGGTAACCCAGAAGGACGACTCCCTCTATGTCACCTTTCCCATCGAGGAAGGGCCGCGCTACCGGGTGGGCACCGTGGACATCAAGGGCGACCTGATCGAGGACAAGAGCAAGCTGCTCGCCATGCTCAAGATCCGCAAGGAAAAATATCTCAACCGGGAGGCGGTGCGCCAGGACAGCCTCAAGCTCACCGACCTCTATGCCGAGCACGGCTATGCCTTTGCCGAGGTCCGGCCCAGGGTCAGCCGCTCCAAGACCGGCAAGCGGGTCAACATCACCTATGTCATCCACAAGGGTTCGCTGGTCTACTTCAACCGGGTCGAGATCCGCGGCAACACGCGGACCAGGGACAATGTCATCCGCCGTGACCTGACCATCAAGGAGGGCGGCCTCTTTGACTCCAAGGCCATCCGCAAGTCGACCCAGAACCTGCAGCGGCTGGGCTTCTTCGAAGAGGTGAACATCGTACCCAAGCCCACCCTCAACGAGGACCAGATGAACGTCGATGTCACGGTCAAGGAAAAATCCACCGGCCAGTTCAGCGTCGGCGCAGGCTACAGTTCTTCCGAGAACCTGATGTTCATGGGCGAGATCTCGGAAAATAACCTGCTGGGCACCGGCAACCGGCTCTCCCTGTCCGCCAACCTCAGCAGCGTCACCACCCGTTTCAACCTTAACTTCACCAATCCCCGCGTCTTCGACTCCAGGGTTTCGGCCGGATTTGACGCCTTCAACTGGCAGCGGGTCTACGACGACTACACCAAGAACTCCACCGGCGGCGGCATCCGGATCGGCCACCCCTTCTTCGAGAAGTGGCGCATCTACTACGCCTACACCATCTCCAACACCACGCTCTCCGACCTGTCCGAGAACGCGTCGCAGATCATCATCGACTCCCAGGACATCAAGCTGACCAGCTCGGTCCGCCTTGCATTGGTCCGGGATACCCGCGACCGGATCTTCGCCCCCAGCCGCGGCTCCAAGAACTCGATCAGCGTCAAGTACGCCGGCGGTATCCTGGGGGGCGACGCCCAGTTCACCAAGGTCGAGGGCTACAGTTCCTGGTATTTCCCCATGCCCTGGGAGACCGTCTTTCACATCAAGGGCGCAGCCGGCCAGGCCTTTGAGAACGAGGCCGGCAAGCTGCCTGTCTACGAGCACTTCTACCTGGGCGGCATGAACTCCATCCGCGGCTTCAAGTCGGCCAACATCAGTCCCATCGATCCCAAGACCGGCGAGCGCATCGGCGGTGACAAGATGTGGTATGCCAACATCGCGGTCATGTTCCCGCTTCTCAAGGATGCCGGCCTGCGCGGCGAGGTCTTCACCGACTTCGGCAACGTCTATGGTGTTGATGACTCCTGGGACTTCAGCGACATCAAGAAATCGGCCGGCATCGGGTTCCTCTGGATGTCGCCCATGGGCCCGCTGCGCCTCGCCTGGGGATACAACCTGGACCGGAAAGAGGGCGAGGACCAGTCGGTCTGGGACTTCACCATGGGCGGGGCATTCTAGGCCCGCCGTCCTGACAGCCGACGAGCACAGCCATGCAGTCGATGATCAGGCGGCTGCAGCAAGGCCGCACCGTTGCCGATATCTGCGGCCTGCAGGGCGGTTCCAGGGCCCTGTTCCTGGCCGAGGCCTGTGCCGGGCTTGGCCGCACGGTCCTGGCCATCGTTGCCACCGACGACCTGCTCGAGCCCCTGGCCCAGGACATCGGCCTGTTCGCCAGGGACCCGGTCCTGGTCTATCCCAGCTTCGAGATCCCGCCCTACACCCCGCTCTCGCCCGACCCGGCCACGGTGGCCACCCGGCTCTCCACCCTGCACCGGCTGCAGGAAGCGCCGGCCATCGTCCTGACCTCGGCCGAGGCCGTTCTGCGGCGCATCCTGCCGCGCAAGGCCCTCAATGACCACAGCGAGCTGCTCATCCGCGGCGAAGAGGTGGACCGGGAAGCCCTCATCGACACCCTGACCATGGCCGGCTACCAGGCCTGCGACATGGTCAGCAGGGAGGGCGATGTGGCCGTGCGCGGCGGCATCATCGACATCTTTGCCCCGGCCACCGAGGCCGGCCCGCCCGATCCCCTGCGCCTCGACTTTTTCGGCGATACCCTGGAGTCGCTGCGCTCCTTTGACCCCCTGACCCAGCGCTCCATCCGGGAGCAGGAAGAGGCCATCCTCCTGCCGGCCTCGGACATCCTCTTTCCGGCCGACCGGCGCCGCTGGCAGGAGTCGCTGCGCACGGCCATCAGCGACCTCGGCCTGCCGCGGCAGCAGGCAGCGTCGCTCCAGGAGCGTCTCGGCCAGCAGGTCCGTTTTCCCGGCATTGAGTTCTTCCTGCCCCTCATCTACGGTGGCCCCGGCTCCCTGCAGACCCTGTTCGACTACCTGCCCGCCGATGCCCTCATCGTCCTCAGCGAGCCGGACCTGCTGGGCCGGCAGCAGGACCTGGTGCAGGAACGGATCCAGGCCAACTACCTCGAGGCCCGGGAGGGTGATATCGCCGCCCTGCCGCCGGAGACCCTGTTCCTGGACCGTGAAGAGTTTCAGCGGATCTCGGCCCGCTTTCCCACGGTCCGCCTCTGCACCCTGCCTGATCCCGACCGGGACGGGGAGCCGGTCACCATCCACACCGGCGACCACAGCCTGCTGCGCCAGGAGATCGAGCTGGAAAGGAAAAAACGGGGCCTGCTCGCGCCCCTGGCCGACCGGATCATCCGCTGGCAGCAGCGCGGCGAGACCACCATCATGGCCTGCCGCTCCGGCCGCCAGGCCGGCCACCTGCAGGAGATGCTGGCCGGCTACCAGATCCGCTGCCAGGACATCGACGCCCCCCTGGACATGAACGCCCTGCCCGCGGCCGACCATGTCCACCTGGTGGAACATCCCCTGTCCCGCGGCTTTGACCTGGCCGATGCAAAACTCCATCTCCTGTCGGCAACAGAGCTCTTTGGCGAGAAACGGCTGGGCGTTGCCCGCAGGGGCCGCAAGGCGCCGGAAGGGGAACCGGTCCGGATCGAGGAGCTGGCACCCGACGACGTGGTGGTGCACCGGGACCATGGCCTGGGCATCTTCCGCGGCCTGGTCAACATGGAGTTTGCCGGCCAGCGCGGCGATTTCATGGAGATCGAGTACCGTGACGGCGACCGGCTCTACGTGCCCGTGGACCGGCTGCACTGGGTCAGCCGCTACCAGGGGCTGGGCGACCAGGAACCGCGCCTGGACCGGCTGGGCTCCACCCGCTGGCAGGCCACCAAGAAGAAGGTCACGGACGAGGTCTGGAAGGTGGCCCGCGAGCTGCTGGAGATCTATGCCAGCCGCGAGATCAGGAAAGGGCACCGTTTCTCGCCGCCCGGCGAGCTGTACCGCGCCCTGGAGGAGTCCTTTCCCCACAACGAGACCCCGGGCCAGGCCAGGGCCATCGCCGACGTGCTCGACGACCTGACCAGCGACCGCCCCATGGACCGGTTGATCTGCGGCGACGTGGGCTACGGCAAGACCGAGGTGGCGGTGCGGGCCGCCTTCAAGGTGATCGAGGACGGCTTCCAGGTGGCGGTCCTGGTGCCGACCACGGTACTGGCCGAACAGCACGCCACCACCTTTGCCGAGCGGTTCGCCGGCCTGCCGGTGCAGGTCGCCTGCCTGAACCGCTTCCGCACCCCGGCCGAGCAGCGCCGGATCAGCAGGGAGCTGGCCGAGGGCACCCTTGACCTGGTGGTCGGGACCCACCGCCTGCTGTCCGCCGATATCCGCTACAACCGGCTCGGCCTGCTCATCGTGGACGAGGAACACCGCTTCGGCGTCACGCACAAGGAGAAGATCAAGAAGATGCGCGCCGCCGTGGACGTGCTGACCCTGACCGCCACCCCCATCCCGCGGACCCTGCAGATGTCCCTGCTCGGTATCCGCGACCTGTCCGTGATCTCGACCCCGCCCCGGCGGCGGCGCTCGGTCAAGACCTTTCTTGCCCGCGCCGACCGGCTGGTGATCCGCGAGGCCGTGACCAGGGAACTGGCCCGGGGCGGCCAGCTCTTCTTTGTCCACAACCGGGTGCGCACCATCCACCGCATGGCCGAGATGATCGAGGAGCAGGTGCCCCAGGCCAGGATTGGCGTGGCCCACGGCCAGATGCCGGCCAGGCAGCTGGAGGAGATCATGGTCCGGTTCATCCGGCACGAGCTCGATGTCCTGGTCTGCACCACCATCATCGAGTCGGGCCTGGACATCGCCAATGCCAACACCATCATCATCAACCGGGCCGACCACCTGGGTCTTGCCGACATCTACCAGCTGCGGGGACGGGTGGGGCGGTCCTCCCGCCAGTCCTACGCCTACCTGCTGGTGCCCTCCCTGGAGGAGCTCACCCGGGACGCCAAGAAACGGCTGCGGGCGCTCATGGACTGCTCCGAGCTGGGCGGCGGCTTCAAGCTGGCCATGAACGACCTCCAGATCCGCGGTGGCGGCAACCTGCTCGGTGTCTCCCAGTCCGGGCACATCGCGGCCGTGGGCTATGACCTTTACCTGGAACTGGTCCAGTCCACGGTGGCGGAACTGAAGCGCAGGGCCGCCATGGGCGGGGAGGACGCGGAGCCGGAGATCGATCCGGAGATCAAGCTCCGGGTGAGCGGCTTCCTGCCCGACGACTATATCACCGACCCCGGCCAGCGCTACCACATGTACCGGCGTATCTCCGCGGCCGGCACCATGGACAGCGCCGTCCTGGCCGAGCTGCGCGACGAACTCGAGGACCGCTACGGCAGGCTGCCGCCGGAGGCGGAGACCCTGCTGCGGATGATCAGCCTCAAGCAGCCCCTGCGGCGTCTCGGCATCAGGAAGCTGGAACAGGGAACCGCGGCCCTGGTCTTCTCCTTTATCGACAACGCGCCGGTGGATCCTCAGGCCATTGTCGGCCTCATCGGCGCCAGCGGCAGGGCCAGCGGCAAACCACCGGTGCGGCTGACCCCGGACCAGCGCCTGATCATACCCCTGGCAGAGGGGGCCGACCTGTTCGGCACCATCGGCAGGGTACTGGCATCGCTCGGAGGTGATAACGGATGAAGCAACAGGGACGGCAGGCGGGCGGCAAGACCGGCCCCTCCTTTTCCTGGGCCGATATCGACACCGTGCTGCTCGACATGGACGGCACCCTGCTGGACAAGCACTTTGACGACTATTTCTGGGAGCAGTACGTGCCGGAACACTACAGCCTGGTCCACGACATTCCCGTGGCCCGGGCCCGCGAGGAGCTGCTGGCGCGCTACCGGAACGTGGAAAACACCCTGGACTGGACCGATCTCGACTACTGGTCCCGCGAGCTGGGCCTGGACATCCCGGAACTGAAACTGCGCATCAACCACCTGATCGGGGTCCATCCCTACGTGGTGGAATTCCTGGAATACTGCCTGCGCCGCCGCAAGCGTCTCTACCTGGTCACCAACGCCCACCCCCGGACCCTGTGCATCAAGCTGGAGAAGACCTCCATCGGCCCCTGGTTCGACCGCATCATCTGCGCCTCGGAGGTGGGCCTGGCCAAGGAGGTTCCCGCCTTCTGGCAGCGGCTGCAGGAGATGCTCGGCTACGACCCCGGTCGGACCATGCTGGCCGATGACACAGAAAAGGTCCTGGATTCGGCCCGCGGCTCCGGCATGGGCCTGCTGGTCTTTGTCGCCCGCCCCTCGAGCCGGCAGCAGCCCCGCTACTCGGCCAGGTATCCCTCCATCGACTATTTCAAGGAACTCGTCCCGGTTCGCGGCGACCGCGTCCCCTGAAACAAGACAGCCCCGGTGCCTTGCCGGCACCGGGGCTGTCTGGCCTCTGTCTCTGTCTGCGGCAGGGCGTGCCGCTGGCGATCCGTCAGGCAGACCTTCTGCACTGCCGGATATAGTCCTTGGCCAGGGAAGGATGATCGGTGATGATCTGGCCCAGCTCGGGGCCCATCTCCTCGACGAGAAAATCAATGACCTGGGCGTAGGTCATGTCCTTCTTCAGGGTGGAGGCCACCAGGTCGGCCAGCTTCTTCCTGTCCGCCGGATCGTCAAAGTAGCTGAACAGGCGGTGTTCGTTCTCCCCTTCCTCTCCGGCCGCAGCGGCCTTGTCGCTCTCCTTTTCCGCCTCCTCGTCGGGCAGCCGGGGCGCCTCCAGGGAGGCCGGCACCAGGCTCTCCACGCTCTGCCGGATCTCGACGATCTCGGCCCGCAGCGAGCTCACCTGCTCCTCCAGGGGACCCAGGTCCACGGCCTCGGGAATCTCCCGCTCCTCGAGGGCGGCAAGACGTCCGGGCAGATCACCCAGCAATTTTTCCGGCGCCAGGTCAGCCAGTTGCGCGGTCATCGCGGCCAGATCGGCCTGGACCTGCCCGAGGCTCTTCTCCAGGCGGGCAACGGTCTCGCTGATGCCATCGACATCGGCGGTGACCTTTTCCATCTCCTCGCCGCTGGCGGCGGATTGCACGGATTCCTCCACAGCGCTCAGGCGGGAACTCAACGCCTTGACCCGGCTGCCGAGCTCCTCGCGCACCGTGGTCAGCTCCCTGCGGGCGGAGATGACCGCGGCGTCCAGGGCGGATTTCAGTTTGGTGCTGATTTCTTCAATCATGGGCTGCTCAGACT
>WFUT01000145.1 GCA_015484845.1 Desulfobulbaceae bacterium | reverse complement strand
TCTTTTTACCGTTCCACTCGCCGGTCCGTTTGCCGTGCACGCCCGCCTTCCAGTCCCTGAAGATGGTGCCGTGGCACTGGCCACAGAGGTAGTAGGATTCTTCAAAGGTGACGAGCTTGCCGCTGGCGAGGCGCAGCTTGTCCCGGTCATCGGGATTGTGGCAGTCCAGGCACCAGCGCTGGTCGCTGGCGTGATCGAACATCTTCACGATCTCGGTATGCTCCTCGAGCTGGCGCCGTTCCGGGTTGGTCTCCATGTCGGCATGGCAGTTCGAGCAGGGAAAGATGCCCTCGGAAAAGGGGGGCGGCGGTACCGAGAACTCCGGGATGCCGTGCTTGTCCGCTGCGCCGGCCGGCCCGGCCCGGAGTGAGAAGATCATGAACATGCCAAACATCAGGAAACTCAGCCGCCATGCTGCTGCCATGGGATTACCCTCCATCGTAGGTCAGTGAGCCGGGGCCGCCTGCCGGCCCCGGTATGGTACGTGGTCCCGGGTGAGGAAGCACGTGTTCTCGGTGGGGTGCGCGTTTGCGCTACGGCGCTGTTGTGTCCGGGCAGGCATCTGCCGGGCCCTGGCCGGAAAAGAAATCAGCCGCCGCCGCGATCGTCGTTGAAATTCCTGTTGTAACCGCGTAGTCTCCAGTGCCTGAAAAGACCACGGGCCCGCCCGCTGTCCCGCCTTCTGCTAAAACTCCCCGATGAACGCGTTGACACACTTCTTTCTCAGATTCACCGGCCGGCGCTATACGCCCCTGCAACGGGCCATTGCCATGGTGCCGGGGATCCTGATCTTTCTTGTTCTCTCGCCCCTTGTTATTGTTTCCGTCGCCCGCTACCCGGCACGTCTCGTCCCCATGCACCTGCCGCGGCCGTTCGAGCTGGCCGTCATGGCCGGGGCCCTGCTGGTTGCCATTCCGCTCATGTCCTGGGCACTGGTCGAACTCTGGACCAGGGGCGAAGGCTCACCGGCGCCGATCGCGCCGACCACCAGGCTTGTCACCACTGGTCCCTACAACTGGTGCCGCAACCCCATTGAGCTGGGCACTGCTCTCTACATCCTGGCCGTGGGGATCTGTTGCGGTTCACTCGCCACCGGCCTGTTCTCCCTCGTCCTCGGCCTTGCCCTGGGCATCGCCTATATCAAGGGCATCGAGGAAAAAGAGATGCTCGCCCGCTTCGGTCAGCCCTATGCGCTCTACCTGCAGAAAGTTCCCTTCATGATCCCGTCCCGATCTGCTACAATGAAGGACCTGTAGCCGGGAGACTCTCTTCTCTCCCGCCCCCTTTCGGCCCGAGAAGCAGGAAAAGCAGGGAGCCAATGAAAAGAATACTGGTTGTCGGAGCAACAGGTTTTGTCGGTCCCGCCCTGGTCGAGGAGTTTTCCCGCGCCGGCTTTCACGTCGTCTGCGGGGTCAGGAACCTCCGCAGTGCCGCGCAACAGCTCGATTTTGCCAATGTCGAGGTGATCAGGGTTGACATGAACGAGGATCTCAACCCCAACACCTGGCTGGACCGCCTGCGTCGGTACCGGGTCGACGGCGTGGTCAACAATGTCGGCATTGCCAATGCCTTTGGCGGCCAGTCCATCGAAAATGTCAATGTCAATGCGCCGCTGGCTCTTTTTGAGGCGGTCTATTTCTACTGCCGCGAAAACCGGGAGGCAGGCCGCTTGCCTCGGGATGTCCCGGTCATCCAGATCTCGACCACCGGCGTCAACTGGGATGACTGCGATGCCTACAGGTATCCGAAATCAAAAAAACTCATCGACGAATCCCTGGTCGAGACCACCGGCCTCAAGTTCATCATCGTGCGGCCCAATGTCATCTACGAACCGGGCCGCGGCCACCTGCTGCTGGAACAGATCGCCAGGTTGCCGGTTATTGCCTATATCGGCAACAGCCCCATCCAGCCCATCCACTGTCGGGAACTGGCCATCGGCATTGTCCGGTTGATGAAAAATCCCTCCAGGGCCGACTGTTCCATCCTCCAGGCGACCGGGCCCGAGGTCATGACCTGGAAAGAGGTCTTTCTCAGTGTCTGCAATGCCCTGGGACGCAGGCATGGCATCTTTGTCCGCACGCCCCTGCTGGTGGCGCAGGTCTTCACCAACATTATTCAGCGCCTGCCGGAACGCCTGTTGTACCGCCTCGGCATTCTGTCGAAACTGGATAACGACACCATCGAGATGATGACCAAGGGCAGCACTGGCGACAACACCCAGTGGTTGCAGAAAACAGGGCTGCAGCCCATGTCGGTGTTCGAGACATACCGCCACCTGGCGACCTCGCCCGGGGCCTATGCCCGCTACGTCCAGTCAATCCGCGACAGGGTCGTGGAGTATTGACACCTCCATCCCGGTGCGCGCTATCGGGCCGGGATGCTCCTGCCGGCCTGTTCTGTTCCGCCGTCGGCGGCAGGACCGGGTGTGCTCATCTGTCGGCCAAGGAGAATGAGCCCTATGCTGAGGATGAACAGGATAATAAAGATGGAAAGCGCCATGTGGTTCTTCTGGAGATCAGGGGAGCTGATCCAGCCGTAGCCGGGATCGATGCTCAGGAAGAACAGAAAGGAGAGAAAGCTTGTGGCGAGAAAGACGTAACCGGCCAGGCGAAGGAATCTGCCCAGGCCATGGTGGAACAGGTAAAGCAGGGAAAACGATACAGCACAGGCGAGAACGATGAGCAACAGGAGTGTCGGCATGTACCTTTTTATCTGCACCGTCGGGGCCCTCGCTGATGGCTGAATATGCCGCCTGACTGCGGAAAGCATCATTCACGGGTTTCTGCCCTCCGCTGCGATAGAACCACAATGTAGTATTTTTGCCGCCTGGTTTCAAGGGAAAAACAGGGTATTCTTTTCCAAGTTTACCCGAAGTGCCTGCCCGCCGTGCAAGGTGCGGTGGAATTTTCATGTTGTGTTGAGGATGTGAGCTGAAAGCCTGGCCCGGCCTGCTGGTTGGTTGCAGGATTTCCCTGGCAGGGCCGCCGGTGGCGGTGAGCGGCCTGTTGATCCCGGCGAAGATCAGGACTATGATAGGGCGGTCCGGGTGTTGTCCACGGATTATCAGCGCCTTGGTATCCGCTCCCTGCCCGGCGCGGATGCGGGCGGAGAAATATCAGTTTGAAAATGTTAACTTTTCCGGAGGGTTTTGCAATGAAGACCATCGTGCTTGCCATGGCCGCCATCCTGGTGGTCCCGTTTCTTGTCCATGCCGAAGGCGGTTCTTCTGCTGCCCCTGTGGCCGCCGTCAGCATCAAGGCCGAGCAGCAGCAGGCCATGGAGGCTGTGCGAGCGTTGGCCGGCCGCCTGCAGGGAGCGTTGAAAAAGGCCATGAAGGAGGGCGGGCCGGTCCATGCCATCGCGGTCTGCAATACCAGGGCCCGGGCGATAAGCGAGGAGATCGGCAGCCGGCGCGGGCTGACTGTCGGCAGGGTGAGCCTGAAGAACCGGAACCCGGCCAATGCGCCCACCGCATGGGAGAAAAAGGTGCTCGAGGAGTTTGAAAAAGAGAAGCGCGAGGGCAGGCCTGTCGCCTCCCTCACCTATGCGGCCGTGGTCCGGACCGCCTCCGGCCGGCAGTTCCGGTTCATGAAGGCCATACCGACCAGGGCCATCTGCACCATGTGCCATGGCACGGACATAGCGCCGGCAGTGAAAAAGGAGCTGGACCGGCTCTACCCGGGTGACAGGGCCCGGGGCTTCAGGCCCGGTGATATCCGCGGCGCCTTTGTCGTGACCCGGGACATCCGTTGAGAGATCTCCCGGGTTCCCCCGCCTCGCCCGGCCAGCGGCATTTTCTGCGCTCTGCGCCGGTCAGAAGCTCAGTTGTATGCCGGCAAGCCATGTGCGCGGCGGGGCCAGGGAGCCGCCACCGTAGAGGTAGCTGATGTTGGCCATGTTGCGTATCTCGGCAAAAAAAAACGAAGCGTTTTGCTGTGCCGGTATTCCGTGCGCACGCCGAAGAGCCAGCGCTGCGGGGCCCAGCCGTCTTTTCGCCACCTGAGCTTGCCGTCGGCCCGGACCGTGTCCTGGCTGCCACCATAGACCCTGATGTCGCCGCGCACCCGGCCGGCGGCGCGCGAGGTGATGAGGATCACGCCGCCGCTGGCATCGTCGCCATACCTCAGTGCCCCCCTTCCCGGCAGGATCTCGATCCGTTCAATGGCATCCGGCGTGATGAAGTCGAAGTTGATCCGGCCGTGGCTGGAGGTCGGGTCATTGATGGGGCGACCATCCAGGAGGACCCTGACCCTGGAGGAGCCGCAGATGGACACCGAGGTGTCCCCGGCCCTGACCCCCGGCACCGTGTTGAGGATATCGGCGACACGCTGGACATTGAGAGCCCGGATCTCGTCCCGTTCGATGACAATGGTCTCGGCATCGGTGGCACCCAACGCCACGGAGGCGGCAAACAGGAACAGGAGAAGGGCCGGCAGCAGCGCCAGGCCGGGGCAGGGCGGCGGGAAACGCCGGCGGGTGGCAATGGACGCGGCGCAGTTGCTGAGAGAGGGAGCAGGCATGGCAGGCGCCCGCAGGCGACGGTTCCGGGAGTTTTGGGGCAAAGGGTGAATCAATAATAAATACCATGGGATCCTGCTTCTGTCCAGGCATGGTCGCCGCGGGTGGGCTGACTGTCGGCTGCTGCAGACGAATATCTTGACAGGCCGCTGTTTGTTGGTCATGTTACGACATGCCGGGATGATGGCCGTTGCCGGGGAAACCGTCGGCAAGCGGCTGCGAAATGGTATCGAATCAGCAGGGTCGGACCGGGAAGACGCGCTGGCGTGAGGGGTTTCGACCGTGGTTTGGCATGTCCGGTCGCCGTGCTGATCCAGGGAGAAGGAGGGCTCCATGGGAAGAAAAAGTGCGTTGGTCCTGGTCTGTCTTGTTTACCTGCTCTGTTCGGTGGCAACGGTGTCTGCCGTCACCATGGGTATTGTCACCGGCAGTACCAAGGGAACCTATTACCAGTTTGGCCTCAATATCGCCGAACTGGTCAAACCCTACGGCATCACGCTGAAGGTCGCGCCCTCCAGGGGCTCGGTGGAGAACATCTATGCCGTCTTCAAGCGGCCCAACACCCAGCTCGGCATAGTCCAGGCCGACGTGCTCGCCTTTGTCGCCCGGGTCCAGACCGACCCGGTTCTGAAGAAGATCGCAAAGAAGATCAAGATGGTCTTTCCCCTCTACAACGAGGAAATCCACCTGCTCGGCCGCTCCGGCCTGGCCGGTTTTTCCGACCTGCAGGGGAGGCGGGTGGCCATCGGCAGGGAGGGCAGCGGCACCTATCTCACGGCCCGGCTTTTGTTCGAGATTTCCGGTGTCGTGCCGGCGGCCATGGTGCCCATCGGCACGGACCAGGCCCTCAAGGCGCTCAAGGCCGGCCAGGTGGATGCCATGTTCTACGTGGCAGGCTATCCGGTCAGGCTGCTGACTTCCGAGGTCAGCAGTGACGACCACCTGGCCCTGCTGCCCATCCGGGATTCCAAGATAACCGATTTCTATCCCCGCACCACCATTCCGGCCGGCACCTATGCCTGGCAGGAGGGCGACGTCGCCACCGTTGCGGTCAAGGCGGTGCTGATCTCCTATAATTTCCGTCATTCCAACTGCGAAAACGTGGGCAGGGTGGGGCAACTCATCTATGAACACCTGGACTGGCTGCGGGAACACGGCCATCCCAAGTGGAAGGCGGTTGACCTGGATTTTCCGCTCAAGGGCTGGGAGCAGTATGACTGTGTGAAAAGGAAGCTGGTTGCCTCTCCTGCCTACCAGGCCACGCCCGGTGAGATCAACCCCGTGCTCAAGGCCATCAAGGAGGTGCTGCAGGAATAGTGTCCACCGGCGTGCTGCCGGCTCGTTCTGTTCCTGCGGGCCTTGAGCCGTAGTCCGCACCGCCGGACCTCGGCATTCCGGGCGAAGAGGCTCGCCAGGCGCGGGGGGAGGGGAAACCATGTACCAGAAATTCTATCATCTGCACAGGGCGCCGTTTCAGCTTACCGTTGACCCGGATTTTTTCTGGGCCGGGGCAAAATATGAAAACGGCCTGCAGGCCATGCGCTATGGCCTCGAGCATCGCGGTGGCCTGACCCTGCTCACCGGGGATGCCGGCATCGGCAAGACCGCCGTGGTCCATGCCCTGTTCCGCCGCCTGGAAGACCAGCGGGTGCTGACAGCGATGATCCCTGATCCCTGCCTGACCGAGGAGGAGTTTTTCAACCTGGTGCTGGCCGCCCTGGGTGTTGCGGAACGGGTACAGGGCAGGGACGAGTTTCACGATCACCTGCTCGCTCTCCTGGAGCGGGCCGGAGGCCTGGGCCGCCAGGTCCTGCTGGTCATTGACGAGGCGCAGCGGCTGGCGGACAGCGTGATCCGGGAGATCGACGCCATGCTCGAGCTGGGGCCCGGTCCGGCCGGCGGCCTCAGTGTCTGCCTGGTCGGCCGGATCAACGATCCCCGCGCCCTGATGGAACTGGTCGGCGGCGCCTTTACGGACCGGGTCACGGTGACCTGCCACCTCTCCCCGTTGACAGCAGAGGAGAGCGCCTGCTATATCCGGCACCGTCTCCAGGTGGCCGGGGCAGAGTCGGAGATCTTCACCGACGATGCCCTGCGGGAGGTGCATCGCTTTGCCGAGGGGTATCCGGGCCTGATCAACGGCCTCTGCGATTTTGCCCTCTTTTCCGCCTATAACCGGGAGATGGCGCAGGTCACCGCCGACGTGGTGCGCAGCTCCGGCGCCAGCCTGCGGTTGGCCGAGGATGGAGCATACGGTGCTGCCGGCCGCGGGGCGGATGCCGGATCAGGTCCGGACCGGTCCCTTGCTCCGGTCGGGGAGGATGGCGGCAGGGAGTGTGCAGCCGCAGAGCCGGGCCAGGTTCCGGCCGGCCGGGACGAAGACGGTTCGCCGGGCCAGGATGCTGTCGGGCCCGGGAGTGACCAGCCGCCTGTCCGGCGGGGAGGCGTTGCCGTGATTTCCTCCTTTGCCGTGGCGGCGGTGCTGGTCCTGCTGGTCGGTGGCTTTCTCTACTACCGGGGGCCTCACGGATCCGGCCGGACACCTCCTGTCGATCCCCCTGCCGCCGGCGGTTCCGGTGCGCCGCTGGAACAGCGGCCGCGGAAAATGGACGCTGCCCCGGCAGCGCCCCGGGCCACGACCACGGCAGATGGCCGGCAAAGCAGCCAGGCAGCAGGCACGACCACCGTGCCGGTTGCAGAACCGGCCGCAACACGGGAAGACGCTGCTGCGGCCAATCCCGCTGAACCCGGTGGTGACCACAAGGTTGCCGGACAAGAGGCCGCGCAGCCTGGGGCCGGTCCCGGTACGGTCCGTCCTCATGCCGTGGCCGCGCCGGAGGCAGGGCCTGCCGGGCAGGCCCTGCCTCCGGCGCGGCCACGGCATGAGGACGGACCGTACCGG
>WFUT01000144.1 GCA_015484845.1 Desulfobulbaceae bacterium | reverse complement strand
ATATTATTTCTACCTCTGCGTCCCCGCTGCCTCGCTTCTCCGGCAGAATTGCCAATTGCTGCAGTCTTAGGTTGGTAGATCAAGTAGAGCATACCACAATTCCGATTTTTTGGCAAAAAGAGGTCCGGCAATTCGGATTTTTTTTCTTTTCACCAGAAAAAGAATCATCAACGGACAGGAATCTTCTCCTGGAACAGGCAAAACTTACTAAAAATACAAAGAAAAAAACTCCCTGGAAATAAAAGGGCCCGGGCGCAGCCCTCTGCCCGGGCATGGTGTTGGCACAAAACTTCCCGCAATACCTACAGTTTGTGTCAAGCCAAGCTCTTTATTATTATCCGGAAATCCAAAAAATGATATAGGTAACCTTACCCATTTTTCCAATTTTTTTTCAGATGGCCGACAAGCTGCCGATGACCGGCCGGAAAGGGGAATCCCGACAGTCCGGCCAGGTCAACCCACCGATAATCGGTTGCGGCACGGAGCACCGGCACGTGGCTGCACTGGCCGAGATTTGAGAAAAAGGCGTGCAGGGTGACGTGGTAACGGGTGTAACAGTGGGTCACGGTCCGAAAGGGCCGCAGGTTGCCGGCCCGGAAAGAGGTCTCTTCCCTGAGTTCCCGGCGGGCGGCCTGGTCCGGACTTTCACCGGCCTTGAGCCTGCCGCCGGGAAACTCCCATAAGCCGCCCCAGACATCGTCCGGCAGGCGCTGCTGGATATAGACCCTGCCATGATGGCACAGGATGACACAGGCCATGGTTATGCGGACGCCCTCCTGCCTCGGCCGCGGCAGGGGCCGCTCCGCCACCACGTCAGCGGCCAGGGCACGACAGTGATCCCTGACAGGACAGCGGTCACAGCCAGGGTGCCGCGGCGTGCAGACAAGGGCGCCCAGCTCCATCATGGCCTGGTTGAAGAGCCGTGGTCTCTCCCCTGCCAGCAGCCGGGTCGCCACCTCCTGCAGCAGTCGCTGCGTCCCGGCGGCCCGCAGGGGCCGGTCCAGGTCGGTCAAACGGGCCAGGATCCGCTGCACATTGGCATCAAGGACCGGAAACGGCCGGTCAAAGGCAATGGACATGATTGCGGCAGCGGTATAGGGGCCGATGCCCGGCAGGGCCAGTAACTGGCCATGATCGTCCGGGATCTCCCCGCCATGGCGCGCAGCCAGCAGAGAGGCCGCACGGTGGATATTCCTGGCCCGGCTGTAATAACCCAGTCCCTCCCATGCCTTCAGGACCTCCTGCTCCGGCGCCACGGCCAGGGCATGGATATCCGGAAACCGCTCGATCCAGCGGCTGAAGTAGTCCACCACCCGCTCCATCTGGGTCTGTTGCGCCATGATCTCGGCGATCCAGATATGGTAAGGATTGTACTCCTGCCGCCATGGCAACGCACGCTGGTTCCGATCAAACCAGGAGAGCAAGGCCCTCCGAAAAAGTGGCATATCTTTCATGATCTCGCCGGAAATCCTGTACCCTCGATCCTGCCCATGGCATGTTTGCCGGAAATGCGAAGCATCAAGAGCGCAGGCGTCTAAAAACACCTCCTCCACTCGCTAACAAAGCGGATTCGTTGGAATTGCCAATCCCGAAGGAGGAGAAGATAAAAAAATATGCTCGTGCTGTCACTGGGTCGAATAAATTGGTTGCCCACCGCGGCATTGGCCAGGCCGGCCCGGCAGGCAAGGGGAACAGCCGGAGCCGGCCTGGCTGGACAGAGCACCTCCCCTGCCGCGGTACAGGGGCGCCCACAGAACCCTTTCCATCTGAATTTGTGGCAAACACCTTGAAAAGAAGCGCAAAAACACGTAAGGTGCTCCTGAATCATCATTCATTGTCCGCGACCTGGCCCGGCGTCCCTGCCCCGGCAGGTTCCAAGGCAACGGAAAAGACAGGGAAGGGTGCACAAACCGGGTTTGCCCGGCTGCCGGAAATACCCTGCTCCCGGTTTCTTATTTTCAACCAAGGAGGAAACCATGAAACAGCTTGTTGTCTATTCATCCCAGGGGGGAAATACAAAAAAACTCGCAGAGGAGCTCTTCAAGCAGCTCCCGGAAGAGAACAAGGATATCGCACCCGTGGCCGAGGCGCCGGATCCTTCGGGTTACGACGTGGTCTGTGTCGGTTTCTGGTACAAGGGCGGCGAGCCTGATCCGGCGGCCCAGCAATATCTCAAGAAATGCAAAAGCGGCAAGGTCTTCCTGTTTGCCACCCACGGAGCGGCGCCGGGGTCCAATGCGGCCGCACTCGGCATGAACGCGGCCATGGAGATGCTGGCCGGAGCAACGGTCATCGGCACCTTCAGCTGCCAGGGCGAGGTGCCGGAGAAGGTCCTGCAGACAGCCGCCAACAAAGATCCGCAGCCTCCCTGGCTGAAGGATGCGGCCTCGGCCAAGGGCCATCCCAACGGCTCGGATTTCATGGATCTCAGCGAGGCCCTGACCAAGGCCGGTCTCAAGCCGAAACCGGCCCCGCCCAAGGGCGACGTCCTCACTGGCGACCACGCCATGTAACAGGGCGGACCGTCAGGGACAGGTGGACTCAAGTCTCTTTCCGCAACAGCCACAGCCGCCACTGCTCTCTCCGGCCGCGGTACAGCATGCGGATGGAACCCGCGGGCAGGGCCGACAGGAGTTCCGCCTCCATGCCCGGCAGAAACCCGGAGACCAGGTACATCTGTCCCTGCCAGAACACCTCGTTGGCAAAGAGCTGCGTGAGCAGCCCCTTGTAGAGATTGGCGATCACCAGGTCATAGCCGCCGGTGGCCGGCAGCCCGTTGTCGAGCAGGTCCGCCTGCTCGACCCGGACCCGGTCGCCGCAGTCATTGAGAGCAACGTTCTTCCGGGCCACTTCCACGGCCAGGGGGTTGTTGTCCAGGGCCAGGACCCGCTCCGCGCCCAGCCGAGCCGCGGCAATGGCCAGCAGGCCCGTTCCTGTTCCCAGGTCCAGCACGGACCGGATCTGCCGCCCCTCCTCGAGCAGCAGCGACTCCAGGGTCTCCAGGCAGAGGCGGGTGGTGGCATGGAAGCCGCTGCCGAAGATCACGCTGGGATCCAGCACGATCTCCACCAGGCCGGCAGGAGCCGTGCCGGCCGCCTCCCAGACCGGCCGCACACTGAGGGCGGCGGTGGTAAACGAGGTGACCTGCACCCCGGCCTCCCAGTCGCGGTACTCCAGGCTGGCCTGGTAGATGATCCTGGCCCCGCATTGCTGGCAGATCCTGGAGACGAGCTCCCCACGCTCCTGGTGAAAGAAAAGGATCGCGGTCTCATCCTCGATCCAGATGCCGATGAGCGCAGGATCGTCCACAGCCGGCAGGTCCCGGCGATCGAGATAATAGACATGGAGCTGATCGTAGCTGGTGTGGGGTGGACGGAGCATATCAATCAGGAAACAGAGGCGGGGCTAGTTCCCGCCCTTCGGGATTGGCAAGTTCACTGCATCCCTTTCCTTATCAAGGGGTACAATCTGTATATTCTGTGATTTCGGCAGATAACTACCCCTGCCCGCAGAGCGGGCACAACCAATAATGAAAATGGGCAGGAACCACTACGTGGCACCGAAGAGCGATGTCACGAGATGGCGGTGGCGCCCGGAGCCCGGGGGTATACCGGGGCAGAGCGGCATACGCAGCTCCCCGGCCGACCGGGCAACAGGTGAATCTCCTGCCGGAAGGAACCGATCCGACACCCGAAGATACCCTGAGTCGCGGCGGTGGGCAAGAGGTTATCAGGGGGTCGAATCATTCCCCTCCATCTCCACCCTTGCTGCCTCGCACCTCCGGCAAAATTGCCAATTGCGGGATTCAGGATTTATTTTTCTGTTCATCTCCCCCGTAACATGATAAATTTCAACATGAAATGTTCATGCTCCGCAGGCATGGCAGTGCAGGCGGCAGGAGAAAGAGACAGAAGCACCATCAACCCCGCGAAACTGACCTGTCCCCTGGTTCCTGGCCTCTGATTTCCGGCAACGGCGCGTTCCCGAAGGTTCATGGTCCGGCCCCGCAGGGTATCCGAACCATCCCTGCAGACAAACTATTCGTCAACACCCTCGTCCATGCTTGATGTCCTCACCTCCATGCGATGGCAGGATATCGTTGATATCCTGATCGTCTCCTATATCATCTACCGCATCATCCTCCTGATCCGGGGGACGAGGGCCGTGCAGATGCTGCTGGGGATCGCGGTCATCACGGTGATCTACTTTATCTCCAACAAGCTCGACCTGCTCACCCTGCACTGGCTCCTGCAGACCTTTCTCAGCTCGATCCTGCTCATCATCATCATCGTCTTTCAGCGCGATATCCGCCGCGCCCTGACCCAGGTGGGCAAGACCCCCTTCCACAGGACCCTGGACATGGCGGTCCACGATCTCAACGAGATCATCAAGGCCGCCACCTACATGGCCAAGCGACGCATCGGCGCGCTGATCATCATTGAACGGGAAAACGGCCTGCGCGACTATGTCGAGACCGGGTTCCACCTGGATGCCCGGCTGCTCAACGAGCTGCTCATTGCCATCTTCCTGCCCTCCTCGCCCATGCACGACGGCGGGGTCATTATCCACAAGGGCAGGATTCACTCGGCCGGCTGCCTCCTGCCGCTCTCCCGGAATCCCGACATAGACAAACGTTTCGGAACCCGGCACCGGGCCGCCCTCGGCCTGTCCGAGGAGACCGATGCCCTGGTTATCGTGGTCTCGGAGGAAACCCAGGAGATCTCGCTGGTCCAGCACGGCGAGATCACCACCCTGCACGACGAGGAATCCCTGACCTCCGCCCTGCAGGCCATCTTCATCAACCAGCCCGCTTCCGGTCCGACATGGAAACACTGGCTCAACACCGCAAAGAACTCGTGATGGGCAGATCAAGGGGAAAACGACGCAGCGGCGAATGGGCCCTCAAGGCGCTCTCCCTGTGCCTGGGGGTCTTTCTCTGGTACTTCGTGGTCGGCGAGGACCAGGTGGACATCAATATCTTTGTACCCATCGAGATCCTGAACCTGCCCCAGGACCTGGTGATCGCCAACCAGTACAAGAAGGAGCTCGAGGTCTCCATCCGCGGGCCGCGGAGCCTGATCCAGGAGCTGCGCAACAAGAACATCACCCGGCCCGTGGACCTGTCCAATGCCAAGCCGGGTCCGGTGGTGGTCCGCAACGACGAGAACTCCATCCCCTTTCCCAGGGGCATCTCCGTGCTCCGGGTCCAGCCCACCAATATCACCCTGGTCCTGGACCGGCTGATTCGCAAGGACTTTCCCATCCGCCCGGTCACCGAGGGATCGCCAAAACCGGGATACACCCTGAAAAAGATCACGGTCAGCCCGGACCACCTGACCGTCTCCGGGCCCAAGAGCATCCTCGATTCCGAGACGGCCCTGAAGACCGATGTCATCAACCTGGACGGGCTGCAACGCTCCACCACCCTCCAGGTTCAGCTCGACCTGAGTCCGCAGTTCCTTGACCTGATCGGCGAGACCGTTGTCACCGCCAGGCTGGAGGTGGCAGAGACCCTGCTCACCAAGACGGTGCGCGGCATCCCGGTCAATGTCCGCGGCACCCGGGAGCCGGTGACCACCGTGCCCAAGACCGTGGCCGTGGTCGCCAGTATCCCGGAGAACCTTGTCCGCAACACGCCGGAGCTGGCCATGCTCTTCCGGGCCTCGGTCAACGTGGCCGGCCTGCAGGTCCCCGGTACGGCCAGGGTCAACGTTATCGGCGTCAACGTGCCGGACCACGCACCGATCAGGATCATCTCCGTCAAGCCCCCCTCGGTCCGGGTCCTGCCCGGGAAGAAAAACAGGCAGACAGCAGCGGGAAAACCTTCCCGCTGACAACGCACAACACCCCGACAATCAAAGGAAAACCATGCGCAAACTCTTCGGAACAGACGGCGTCCGCGGCGTGGCCAATATCTATCCCATGACCAGCGAGATCGCCATGCAGATCGGCCGCGCCATCGCCTTCATCGTCAAGAACCAGACCCGCGGCCACCAGATCGTGATCGGCAAGGACACCCGGCTCTCGGGCTACATGATCGAAAACGCCCTGGCAGCGGGCATCTGCTCCATGGGGGTCAACGTGCAGCTCGTCGGTCCCCTGCCCACGCCGGGCATCGCCTTCATCACCACCTCCATGCGCGCCGACGCCGGCGTGGTGATCTCGGCCTCCCACAACCCCTTCCAGGACAATGGCATCAAGATCTTCTCCCGGGACGGCTTCAAGCTGCCCGACGAGACCGAGGCCGATATCGAAGACCTGATCTTTTCCCAGAAGATGGCCGCGCTGCGGCCGGTGGCGGACGAGGTGGGCAAGGCATCGCGCATCGACGACGCCAGGGGCCGCTACATCGTCTTCCTGAAAAATGCCTTTCCCAGGAAGTATACCCTGGACGATTTCCACATCGTGCTCGACTGTGCCCACGGTGCCACCTACAAGGTGGCGCCGTTTGTCTTCTCCGAGCTGGGCGCCCGGGTGACCACTATCGGCGTCAGCCCGGACGGCAAGAACATCAACCACGAGTGCGGCGCCCTGCACCCCGAGGTCATGGCGGAAAAGGTACGCCGGACCGGGGCTGATATCGGCCTGGCCCTGGACGGCGACGGCGACCGGCTCATTGTCTGCGACGAAAAGGGAGAGATCGTGGACGGCGACCACATCATGGCCATCTGCGCCTCCGAGCTGCTCAGGCGCAGGAAACTGCGAAAAAAAACCCTGGTGGCCACGGTGATGAGCAACATGGGCCTGGAGAAGGCCATGCAGGCCATGGGCGGCCGCATGGAACGGACCCGGGTCGGCGACCGCTACGTGGTGGAGACCATGCGGGCCAAGGGCTACAACTTCGGCGGCGAGCAGTCGGGCCACCTGATCTTCCTGGACCACAACACCACCGGCGACGGCATCCTGGCGGCACTGCAGCTGCTCGCCATCATGATCAAGAAGAACAGGCCGCTCTCCGAGCTGGCCGCCATCATGTCCTCCTATCCGCAGGTCCTGGAAAACGTGCGCATGTCCACCCGGATCGAACCGGACCAGATCCCGGGCTTCCCCAAGGCCCTGGAGGCGGCGGAACAAAAGCTGGGCGAGCGGGGCCGCATCCTGGTGCGGCCCTCGGGTACCGAGCCGGTGATCCGGGTCATGGCCGAGGGCGAAGACGAAAAGGAGATCACCGCCATTGCCCTGGACCTCTGCGATATCATCCGCCGGGCCGACAGGATCTGATCCCCCGCCGCTCCCGGCCGCGCCCCACGTCAGCCGGACGTTGCCCGCTGCATGGCCCGCCTGAAGGCCTCGGCCGAGCGGGCGATCACGTCCTCGTCCACGCAGAAGGCCAGCCGGATATGGCCAGGCGCGCCGAATCCGCGGCCGGGTACGGCCAGGATCTTTTCCTGCTGCAGGAGGGCGCAGAACTCGACGTCATCCATGGGTGTGCGGGGGAAGAGATAAAAGGCGCCCCTGGGTCTCACGTACTCGAAGCCGGCCTCGTCCAGGACCCGGCAGAAGACCTCGCGGCGGCGGGCATAGACAGAGCAGTCCACGCTCACGCCCTGCAGTTGCGCCACCACCCGCTGCATCAGGGCCGGTGCATTGACAAATCCCAGGATCCGGTTGGCGAGCGTCAGGGCGTCGAGCAATTCGTTCTTCTCATGCATCTCCGGGTGCACGGCCAGGTACCCTATCCGCTCGCCCGGCAGGGACAGGTCCTTGGAAAAAGACGAGACCACGATGGCATTGGTGGTCGCCTTCATGATCGACGGCACCTCGCAGTCGTCAAAGACGATCTTGCGGTAGGGCTCGTCCGAGACCAGGTAGATGGTGGTGCAGAAGCGCTCCCCCGCCTCCTCCAGGAGCCGGCCCAGGGCCTGCAAGTCAGCGGCGGGATAGACCTGGCCGGTGGGATTGTTGGGGCTATTGATCAGCACCACCTTGGTCTTTTCGCTCAGCGCCTCCCGGATGGCGTCCAGGTCCAGGTTGAACTCTGCATCGGTGGCAACGATCCGTGTTGTTCCGCCATGGTTGTCGACATAGAAGTTGTACTCCACGAAAAAGGGCGACAGGATGATGACCTCGTCACCCGGATCGAGCAGGGACTTCATGACCACGTTCAGGGCCCCGGCCGCGCCGCAGGTCATGAGCACGTCGCCCTGGTCGAACTCCACACCCTGCTCCTGCGAGAGCCTGGCGGCCAGGGCCTCGCGCACGTAGGGGAAACCGCCGTTGGGCATGTAGCCGTGGACCCCCGGCCGGTCCTCGGCCGCAAGTTCGCGCAGCACCTCGGTGAACCTCGGCGGCGGCGGTACGTCCGGGTTGCCGAGGCTGAAGTCAAAGACATTGTCCGCGCCGAACTCGGCCTTCATCCGGGCGCCCTCTTCAAACATCTTGCGGATCCAGGACGACTTCTCGGCAAAGGCCTGCATCTTCTTCGCTATAGCCATTCTCCCTCCCGTGGGTGATACGCGTTTACTTTACTACCGCTGAACACGCTCCCATGGCACGGATTCAGCGGCTTCTCCCTTAACTGCCGTTGAATTTCTTTTTGAAATAGTCGTAGGCCGCGTTGATCTCCTTCATCTTCTCCTCGGCCACCCGCTTGAACTCGTCGCCCAGGTGGGCCACCTTGTCGGGATGGTACTGCATGGAGAGCTTGCGGTAGGCCTTCTTGATGGCCTCGAAACCGGCGCCCGGCTCCAGGCCGAGCACGGCATAGTACTTTTCCTCGTCCCGGGCCGTGGAGGCGGCGCCCTGCTGGCGGCCATACATGTACTTGGCCTCGATGGTGCGCTGGTCATAGGCCGAGATGCCGAGGACAGCCGCTATCCGCCGCGCTTCCTGCAGCTCCTGCTCGATGACCGGCGACTTGGTGTAGACGATCTGGTAGATCAGCTCCAGCAGGATCAGCCGGGGTTCGTAGCCGAACCGGCTGCGGAACTCCTGCAGCAGCTCGTCCATCTCCACATCCGCGTTGCGGGCATCCTTGATCAGCTGCTTGACCCAGTACATCTGGTCCTGGTTATAGCGCAGGCTGTACTGGAAAAAGTTGAGAATGGTGGCCAGCTCGGCCTTGGTGAAATGGCCGTCGGCCTGGGCCATCTTGACCAGGATATGCACCAGCAGGTGAACAAAACGGTTATGGCTCTCGGTCTGGGAGGCCTCGTAGGTGGAGACCCGGCGCTGGATATAGTAGCTGAAGGCGAAGAAGGCCCCGATCAGGAGCAGGAACCCCAGCAGGCCGGAGAAGAAGAGAAAGCCGACAAAGTTGAGCAGGGCCGGCGCGCCGCCGAAAAGCAGGACCAGCAGGCCGACCAGGAGAAGACAGCCTCCGCAGCCGGGCTGGTTTTGTTG
>WFUT01000143.1 GCA_015484845.1 Desulfobulbaceae bacterium | reverse complement strand
GGATCAGCACCGTGTTGGTCCGCTTGAGCACGCCGGTGAACTTGCGCATGGCGTGCGACATGAGGCGGGCCTGGAGGCCGACATGCTGGTCGCCCACGTTACCGTCGATCTCGGCTCGCGGCACCAGGGCGGCCACCGAGTCGACCACGATGACGTCGATGCCGCCGCTGCGCATCAGGATCTCGGTGATCTCCAGGGCCTGCTCGCCGAAGACGGGCTGGGAGACGAGCAGGTTGTCCACGTCCACGCCCAGCCGCTCGGCATAGGCCGTGTCCAGGGCGTGCTCGGCGTCGATGAAGGCGGCATTGCCGCCCCGGCGCTGGGCCTCGGCGATGACGTGCAGGGCAAGGGTGGTCTTGCCCGAGGACTCGGGGCCGTAGATCTCCGTCACCCGGCCGCGCGGCAGGCCGCCGACGCCGAGGGCCAGGTCGATGGACAGGGTGCCGGTGGGGATGACCGGGATGTTTTCCCGTTCGTCCGAGCCCAGGCGCATGATCGACCCCTTGCCGAACTGGCGCTGGATCTGGGTGATGGCATTGTCGACGCTCTTCAGCCTGCCCTCGCGCTGGGCATTGTCTGTTGCGGCCATGTATATCTCCTCTAGGTGGTGTGCCTGGTTGTGGTGTGCCGTGGTAGCGGTTGTCTCAGGAAAGGGCCAGCAGGGCGCGGCGGATGGTGTCCAGGGCCGTGCAGGCGGTCCGCTCCCGGACCTGGTTCCGGGTGCCGTCGAACCGGTAGCGCCGGTCGCTGACGTGGTTGTCCAGGTAGAGGCCGATGTAGACCGTGCCCACCGGCTTTTCCGGGCTGCCGCCGCCGGGACCGGCAATGCCGGTGACCGAGACGGCCAGGTCGGCGCCGATCCGGTCGGCCAGGCGGGCGGCCATGGCCCGGGCCACGGGCCCGCTGACCGCGCCGTGGTTTTCAAGCAGTTCCCGGTCCACGCCGATCAGCTCTTCCTTGAGCTGGTTGGAATAGGCGATGACCCCGCCGGCGAACCACTGCGAGCTGCCCGGCACCTCGGTGATCCTGGCGCCGATCAGGCCGCCGGTGCAGGATTCGGCCACGCTCATCATCATGCCGCGCTCGGCCAGCAGCCTGCCGGCCACCGAGGCCAGGGTCTCGTGGTCCAGGCCGTAGATGGCGTCGCCCAGGGCCTCCTCGATGGCTCGGCCGGTGCGCTCGAACAGCTCGTCGCTCTCCTGGTCGCTGGCGCCGAGCACGGTCAGGCTGACATGGACCTCGCAGTCCACGGGATAGTAGCCGATCTTGACCTTCTCCGTGCCCTCCAGGGGCAGCAGGCGGCGGTTGATCTCGTTCTCCGGCAGGCCGAAGGTGCGGTAGACGCGCAGCCGGACGTGGTTGCGGTTGTTCCTGCTCCAGCCGGCCAGGATGGGCAGGACATGCTCGACCAGGAGCTCCTTCATCTGCGAGGGCACGCCCGGCAGGAAGAAGATCGGGGTCGACTGGTGGACCAGCAGGTAGCCGGCCATGCGGGCCTCGGCATTGAGCACCTCGGCGCCCTCGGGCAGCCAGGCCAGTTTTTCCAGGGTGGCCAGGTCCTTGCCCGTGCCCTGCAGTTGCGAGCGGATCTTTTCCAGGATCTCCCGGTTCAGGGTGGGCGGCCGGTTCAGGGCCCTGGACACGGCCTCGTTGGTCATGTCGTCGGTGGTGGCGCCGAGGCCGCCGGTGACGATGACGAAATCCACCCGCTCGATGGCCCGTTTCAGGGCCTCGCCGATGAGCTCCGGCGTGTCGCCGATGGTGTGCATGGCATAGATCTCGTGGCCGGCGGCAAAGAGCTGCCGGGCCGCAAACCCGCTGGTGGTGTTGGCGATGCGGCCGGAGGTGAGTTCGTCACCGATGGCGATAATTTCTCCAATCATTACCCTGTCCTGTACGCTGAAGGCCGGTGGCGCCGACGGGCGGGCAAACCGGGGTGTCGATGAGAAGAGACGGGATTTCCTGGCAGGATGACTTTACCTTGTTCCGGTATTTATCTCAAGTCGCATGGTCCCTGGCCCTGTTCTTCTCCTGTCCGGTCCGGGGGCGCTCGTGCGGGGTGGCCGCCGCGCCGGGCGGGGAGGCGATGGCATCGACCAGGCTGCCCAGGGGCACACCGTCCTCGACCCGGTCCAGCCGGACCGGGACCACCGAGCCGGCCAGGCGCCGCGGCCCGCGGAACCGGATGGGCACGTAGTTCTCGGAAAAGCCCTGCATCCTGCCGCTCTGCCGGTGGCGCCGCTCTACCAGCACCTGGAGCACGCGTCCGGCCTGGCGGTCATAAAACTCCTGCCGTTTCTTTCCGTCCAGCTCGCGCAGCCGGCGGACCCGTTCCTCCTTTTCCGCCGGCGGCACCTGGCCGGTGAAGGTGGCGGCCGGGGTGCCGGGCCGTTTCGAGTAGGGAAAGACGTGCAGGTAGGTGACGGGCAGCCGGGCCAGGAGCTGGCGCGTGTTCTCGGCCGCCTGCTCGTCCTCGCCGGGAAAGCCGGCCAGCACGTCGCAGCCGATGGCCGCCATGGGCAGGGCGGCGGTGACCTTCCGGATCGCCTCCACGAAGACCTCCACGGTGTAGCGGCGGTTCATGTGGGCCAGGATGCGGTCGTCACCGCTCTGCAGGGGGATGTGCAGGTGCGGCATGAAGTTGGCCCGGCCGGTCATCACCGCCAGCAGGCGGTCGTTGATCTCGGTGGGCTCGATGGAGCTGAGGCGGATGCGCATCTCCGGGTGTTCCGCGCACAGGGTGTCGAGCAGGGTGTAGATGTCCATCTCCCCGTCCAGGTCCAGGCCGTACTTGCCCACGTTGATGCCGGTGATGACCAGTTCCCGGTAGCCCTGGCGGGCAAAGACCTCCACCTGCCGGAACACGGCCTTGGCCGGCAGGCTGCGGCTGCGGCCCCGGGTGTAGGGCACGATGCAGTAGGAGCAGAAGTTGTTGCAGCCGTCCTGGATGCGGAGAAAGGCGCGGGTGCGGCCGCTGAAGCGCTGCACCGGCAGGTCGCAGATCTCCTTCTTGTGGCCGATGTTGCCCATGAGCATGGAGAGTTCGCAGCAGGAGTCGCCCAGGGCCTCTTCCACCAGCAGGTCCTTGTTGCCGTTGCCGACGATGGTGACCGGGTTGTCCACGATCTCGACGATCTCCTCGGCCGCCATCTGCACGTAGCAGCCCGTGACCACGATGCGGGCGCCGGGGTTGTTGCGCATGGCGCGGCGGATCAACTGCCGGGACTGCTGGCCGGCCCGGGCCGTGACAGCGCAGGTGTTGATCACGTAGATGTCGGCTGCCGAGGAAAAGGGGACCTGCTCGCAGCCGCGCTCCCGGAAATCGCTCAGGAAGGAGGCGGATTCGAACTGGTTGACCTTGCAGCCCAGGGTGGCGATGGCGAATTTCTTTTTCATCTCACGTGTCGGTGGTGTCCCGTTCCGGGTGGCCGGGGCCGGTGATGACCGCGCTGGCCACCAGCCGGTCATCCTGGTAGAGGACGGCGAACTGGCCCGGCGTGATGGCCCGCTGGGGTGTATCGAAGCAGATGCGCCAGCCGCCGCTCCCTGCCTGCTCCAGCCGGGCCGGCGCGGCCCGGTGCCGGGAGCGCAACTGGACCAACCCCTGCCAGGGCAGGGCGGCGGGCGCAAGCCAGTGCAGGTCCCTGACCATGACCGTGGCACTGAACAGCTCATCATTCTTGCCCACGATCACCCGGTTGCGTCTTCCGTCCAGGCCGAGGACGTACCAGGGCGTGGCATCGGGCAGGCCCAGGCCGCGGCGCTGACCAACAGTGTAGTGCCATATTCCCCGGTGCCGGCCCAGGACGCGGCCGTCGCTGCTGACGATCTCGCCCTCGCTGTCCGTCATTCCCTGGCGGCGAAGAAAGGCGGAGAGGCCCTGGTCCAGGAAACAGACGTCCTGGCTCTCCTGGCCGTCAAAGCCGGTGAGGCCGAGCCGGGCGGCCCGCTCGTAGACCTCGGTCTTGTGCCATTCCCCCAGCGGCAGGACGATGCGCTCCAGCAGCCCGGCGGGCAGGCGGCAGAGAAAGTAGGACTGGTCCTTGCCCGGGGCCAGTCCCCGGTACAGGGCCGCGGAGCCGTCCCCGGCCCGGAGGACGCGGGCATAGTGGCCCGTGGCCATCTGTTCCATGTTGTGCTTTTGCATGGCCGCAAAGAGCGCCCCGAACTTGATCTCCGGGTTGCAGCGGATGCAGGGATTGGGCGTCAGCCCCTGGCGGTAGCTGTCCACGAAATAGCGGATCACCTGGCCGAACTCCTGCCGCAGGTCCACCAGGTGCAGGGGGATCCGCAGTTGCCCGGCCAGGTGGCGCACCCGCCTGATTTGCCCCTCCAGGCCGGCCACCGGCAGGAGCATGAAAAAGCCCTCCACCTGGTACCCCTGCTCGCGCAGGAGGGTGGCGCTCACCGTGGAGTCCACGCCACCGCTCATGGCCATGCCGATTCGGGTTCCGCTCATGGGTGAACCTGGTACTGGAAGAGGAAAAGGGAACCGGAAGGCCGGCCTGGAATTATTCTACCATGGAGGGGAGGGGTGGGTAAACAGGGAATGCGTTGTCCGAAGAGCCGGCCACCGTGCCGGAGGCGGCTCTCCATTCATGGCCGTGGCGGAGCTGGAGCCCCGTGTCGGCCGCTCCGGCCCGGTACAGGAGGGCACGAACGGCAGGCGGACCTGTGAAAGGGTGCGGCAGAAAGGCGGACTGCGCCACCGCACACCTCTGCGCCGGCAGGAGCGGGCTGGCCGTGTCGCGGCCGGATCAGCTCAGAGGAGGGAGGAGAGAACCGAGCACTTGCGGCAGATCTCCATCTTGTCCTTCCAGTCCTTGTCCGAGGTGCACTCGCACTGGGTACCGCTCAGGAACCAGCAGAGGTGACCGGCCTGGAACTCCCAGGCGGGACACTGCTTCTTGTGGGGACATTTTTTTTCGTTCCAGCAGTCCCGCCGGCGTTTCTTGGTTCCTTTGCGCTGGTTGACCAGGAGGAAGTAGATCTGGCGCTCGATGTGGAGGGGAACACTCCGCCATCCCTGTTCATAACTCTGTACCGCCTTCAGCGATACCCCCAGCAGCTCGGCCAGGGCTTTCTGGGTCTTCCCGAGCTTGGCCCGGGCCAGTGAAAATGTTTCTTGGTCCATGGTCAGGTGCTTGTCAGAAAACAGAAGCCAGGGGACAGAAGCCGGATCGGTTTGCGCCTGCGGCGGCATTGCTGGACAGGTGGCCTCTCAATGCTTCCGTTTTCATGGGTTGTTGTGCCCGCAGGGCATGTAGCTCTATCCGAAAAAGGCGCAAAGCGCCTGGCGGTGCGCTGCTCCACGGAGGGGGCAGTATGGCATCCGGTCTCCGGATCCGTCGCCGTCCCGTGACACCGCCCGGCGGTGTTCACGACCTGCCGAAACCCGCTGTCACGGGCCGGTCCCGGAAAAAGGACGTGCATATGTACACAAATACCACTCTGTGTTCTTTTTGGCAATGATTTTCTCTCGCTGGCATGGAAAATACAAATACATTTTGCTGTTTGAGTGAATATTTTCGCTTAGCGAAAAACTGGAAGTTATGGTGTCTCATGTGGCCTGTGGCAGGGGGGACGGTCAACTCCGGCTGGTGGATGTCGCCGTGCCGTGCTAGAGTGGTCGGCGGATAAACCAGCATGGCTGGACCAGATTGTCTGTTCCTCTTCCCGGTAACGGGGTACATACAGGGGGTAACAACAGGGGGAATTTCCCTTTCAACTCGCCACGGGCGCAAACTGATCCGGTTTTCGGCCCCTGGCTTTTGTTTCCTGGTGGAGAGAAGATGGGTGAGGAAGGAAAACCTGCCGGTTCCGGCGCGGTCCGGCTCCTGCGGGCGGCGGCCTGTTCCGTGGCGGGCCTGAAGGCGGCCTGGCGGGGAGAGGCTGCCTTCAGGCAGGAGGTGGTCCTGGTGGCGGCGCTGACGCCGCTGGCACTGTGGCTGGGCAGGAACGGCACGGAACGGGCCCTGCTGCTGGCCAGCCTGGGGCTGCTTTTGGTGGTGGAGCTGCTCAACTCGGCCGTGGAGGCGGTGGTCGACCGCATCGGCAGGGAATACCATCCCCTGTCCGGCCGGGCCAAGGACCTGGGATCGGCGGCCGTGTTCATAACCCTGCTGCTGGTGGTCCTGGTCTGGGGCCTGGTGCTCCTGTAGCCGGCGGCAATGTCGCCGGCTGCACCGCGGCCTTCCTTTGCCGGCCGGGGGTCAGCAGGGCGGGTGGATGTGGCGCCGGTCCCCCAGGGGATGGACATGCTGGTGCTGGTGGATGGAGACCTGGTTACTGCGGACCAGTTGCCCGTCTTCCAGGGCATAGAAGGTCGAGGTGAGGCGGCTGAGGAAGTCCCAGTCGTGGGAGATGAGGATCAGGGACTGGTCCAGGCTGCCGAGGATCTCCAGCAGCCGTCCGCGGGCCGCGTTGTCGAGGTCGTTGGTCGGCTCGTCCAGGAGCAGGATCTCCGGCTCCATGGCCAGGACCGTGGCCAGGGCCACCAGCCGTTTTTCACCGCCCGAGAGATGGTGGGTGATGCGGTCCTCGTATCCCTGGAGACCGACCCGCTCCAGGGTGGTCATGGCGATCTCCCGGGCCTCCTCGGGCGAGTGGCCGAGGTTGAGGGGGCCAAAGGCGATGTCCTCCACCACCGAGGGGGAAAAGAGCTGGTCGTCGGCATTCTGGAACAGCATGCCCACGTGCCGGCGCAGGAGGGTGAAGTCCTCCTCTGTCTCCATGACCTTGCCGTTGAACAGCACCTGGCCGGAATCGGGGCGGAGCAGGCCCACCATGATGTGGAAGAGGGTGGTCTTGCCGGAGCCGTTGTCGCCGATCAGGCCCATGTGGCCGCCGTGAAACGAGAAGTTCAGGTTGTCGAACACCGGGTGCTCGTGGCCGGGATAGGTGAAGGAGATACTGCGCAGTTCGATAGCAACGTCGTGTCTGTCTGTCGTGGTTTCCATAGGGTCACAATACCAGAAAATCAGGCCATGGTACAGGCCGGGCCGGCATTTTTTCCCCGGGAGGCAGGCAGAGCGGCACCCTTGCGGCGGGTGGCGCCGGCGGGAGGGGACCTGGTGAGCGGGAGGCTCACCAGGTCAGGGAGACAGCGGCAAGGACCAGGGCACTGGCGGTGAAGAGGAGGAGGAAATAGAGGTCCCGCCGCCGGAAGGTGGTGGTGTCGAGGACCGGGAAGGTGCCGTTGAAGCCACGCATCAGCATGGCGTTGTGGACCCTTCGCGACCGTTCCCAGCTGCGGACAAAAGTCATGCCCACCAGGTAGCTGTAGGTCCGGTAGGTGTGGATGTTGGTCCTGGGGTCAAAGCAGCGCAGTTCCGCTGCCCGCTGCAGCCGCTTGAACTCCTGGTGGATCAGGTTGAGGTAGCGGTAGCTGGTCAGCAGGAGCAGGGTCAGCTTGGTCGAGATCCCCAGCCGCTGCATGCCGCGGCCGATGTGGTGCACCGGCGAGGTGGCGAGCAGGGCGGTGAGGACGAGCAGGATGGCATTGGTCTTGATGGTCACGTACAGGGCGAGCATCACGCCCTTGCGGCTGATGGCCATGGACCAGATGTGGCCCATGGCCTCGCCGCCGCCGGTCAGGGGCAGGGTGACCCAGAGAAAGAGGCAGAACAGGTTGACCGCCGCAAACCTGGGCCACAGGGCCCGGGGACTGAGACGGGCGAGCAGGGCAAGGGCGATGCCCATGCCCAGCCCGATCAGGATGGCGGCCATGCTCTGCGAGATGGCGATGATGATCGCCAGCACCGTGGCGCCGATGATCTTTACCGAGGGGTCGGTCCGGTGCAGCAGCGACGACCCCAGTGCGAAGCGTTCTTCTATCATTTTGCGGCTGGCCACCTGTCGAGGTACGTCCAGAGGATCGCGCCGAGCTCGACATCCTTGTCCTTGCCGTCGGGTCCCTTCAGCTTGTAGTCGGCCTCGCTCAGGGCGGCAAATCCCCACCAGCCGGGAGCGGGACAGGTAAAGACGAAGATGCCCTGGCTGTCGGTCTTGACCACCTGGGTGACATGGTACTCGCTGGGAGCGGTCAGCTTCTGGCCCCGGTTGTAGAACTCGACCTCCACGTGGGCGCCGGGCACCGGCCTGCCGTCCAGGAGCACCTTGCCGACAAAGGAGTTGCCGGCATAGTTGCCAAAGGGCCGCAGCAGGGGGATGATCTCGGTCTTCAGGCCGATGGGCCGGTCCCAGCCCTCGTCAGCGCCGAAGGCGGCGATCTCGGTCTTGGTGTAGTGGATGATGTAGGTGTCCTCGGCCGGCTCCCAGTAGGGCTGGGGCTCCACGCCGAAGATGTAGACGCCGGGACGCCTGAAGCGGTAGTCGGTCTTCCAGGCCTTGTGGCCCATGACCGTGGTCGGCTGCAGGGTGGAGACGAGATCGGTCTTCCGGCCGTTGAGATCGACGAAAAACTTGGCCGGTTTGGCCATGTCCATGCCCATGCCGGCAAAGGGATGCGAAAAGGACAGGGTCATGCTGGCCGTCCTGTGGTCCTGGGTGACGATGTTCCTGTCCGGGATCAGCATCCCGAAGTGGGCCAGGGCGCTTACCGGCATGGCCACCACAAGGAAGGCCAGGGCCAGGGTCGAAACCAGGCCGAACGTTTTTTTCTCCTCTTGACAGTGCATGGTACTTTCCCCCTTTTGTCTTGCTGTTTATGGTGTGTTTTCTCCCCCGCCTGCCCGCGGGCACTTCCCGGCAGTGATCGCGGTGGCGGCGCGGGGCCTACTTCTTTTTCAGGGCCGCGAGCAGGCCGGCAATGCCGACGATCCAGCCGATGCCGCCGAGGATCTCGGGCATGGTGGGTCCCCGGTTCATCTCCTCCATCATCATCTTTTTCAGGGGAGCGATCTCGCGGGCAACACTGCGGGTGACCAGGTCGGCCAGGGCCTTGGTGTCAATGGCCTGGCCGGCCGGGACAGCGGTGGTCCCTCCTGCCGTGGTTGCGGGCGCGGACCCCGGCGCCGGTGCCGGCGCGGCGGCGGTGCCGGCGGTGGACGCGGCCGGCGGTTCGGCGGGCAGGGGCTCCTCGCTGAGATCTTCCGGCGTCATGGTCCACTGGGCCTGGTGGCCCTCGCCGGCATTGAGCACGATCTTCAGCCCCTCGTCGGGCGCGGTTTCCGGACGGGGAAAGGTGAACACCCCGTCCTTGTTGGTCTTGCCCTCGAGGAGCAGCTTGCCGTTCTTGGTGTTAAAGACCTTGACCTTGCTGTTGACCGGGGCGCGGCCCGTGGAGAACCTGCCCTCGACCACGATGTCCGAGCCGCTGGTATAGGCAAAGACGCGGATGCCATGCGCGGATGCCTCCTGCCGGAAGAGCAGCAGGGAACAGAGCAGGAAAAGGACATGGAATACCGGTGAATGGATGATGGTTCGCATGGGTGACCTCGAAAAGATCAGGATTTCTTGATGGCCAGGATCTCGGGCTGGACCCTGCTGAGAAAGGAGACTGTGAACATGGTCACCACTCCCTCGATGAGCATGATCGGGATGTGGGCCAGGAGGATCAGTTGCGCGGTCTTCAGGAAGGCCTCGTCGGTGCCGATCAGGGCAACGGCGACCAGGATGCCGGACATGGCCACGGCCAGGGCGCCGGCGAGAAAACCACCGATGAGCTGTTTCCTGCCGCCCTCGCGGACCCAGGAGCGGAACAGCAGGTAGACCACCACCGCCGGACCGGCCATGACCACGGTGTTGACCCCGAGCACGGTGACGCCGCCAAAGCCGAACAGCAGGGCCTGGAGAAAGAGCGCCACCGCGATGGCCGGGACAGCGGCCCAGCCGAGGATCAGGCCCACCAGGCCGTTGAGGATCAGGTGAACGGAGCTGGGGCCGATGGGCACATGCACCAGCGAGGCGACGAAAAAGGTGGAGGAGAGCAGGGCGGTGGTCATGATGTGCTCGTAGTCCAGCTTCCTGAGCCCGACCGCCACCCCGGCCGCCGCCACCACGCCGCCACCGGCCAGGACAGGCAGGGAGAGTACTCCTTCGGAAATATGCATGGTTTGGGAATCCCTTGGTGTTACATGTTTTAATTTTGTAATACTAGTATATGGAAGGGGATATTGCCAGTCAAGGATTTTTCGTAAAAAAAATTTTCCTCTAAATCCTGCAATTGGCGATTTTGCCGGAGATGCGGGGCATCAAGGGCGCAGACGTAGACGAAGACTTCAAGCCCTTTTTCCGGCTTCTGGTAAAGAGGGGGAGGGGACCGCGGTTGGTG
>WFUT01000142.1 GCA_015484845.1 Desulfobulbaceae bacterium | reverse complement strand
TTATCAAGGGCTTGAAGTATTCGTATACGTCTGCGCCCTTGATGCCTCGCATCTCCGGCAAAATTGCCAATTGCAGGATTTAGGTGATACAGTTCTTCGCACTGTCGATCACGTTACGGCCCTTGTCACCCGGAAAGAAAGGCTCACCTCCTGAAACCGGTTCCTGTCATATCCTGGAGAAGGGCAGGCGGAACCGTTGGAACTCCCGGCAAGGCCGTAATTCCCCCTGGCGGTGGCCACGGCGGCGACCGGAACATACGTCCCCCTGCGCCGGCGGGACAACTCTCCGCGCCCGTGGCCGAAACCGGAACCGGCTGCCATGAAAACGCCCTTTCTGCCCCGCACGGTTGTCATCCTTGGCCTGGTCTCTTTTTTCAATGACACGGCCAGCGAGATGATCACCCCCCTGCTGCCGGTTTTCCTTATCGCCACCCTGGGCGCCGGTCCCGCGGTTGTCGGCCTGGTGGAAGGTGTGGCCGAGGCAACGGCCAGCCTGCTCAAGCTTGTCTCGGGCCGGATGGCGGACAGGGGATGGAGCCACAAGGGATTGGTCCTGGGAGGGTATTCGGTCTCCAACCTGGCCAGGCCCCTGGTCGGGCTGGCCCTGGGCTGGAACCTGGTGCTGCTCTTACGCTTTCTCGACCGGGTGGGCAAGGGATTGCGGACCTCGCCACGGGATGCCCTTATCACCGCTTCCACCGATGCGACCCGGCTGGGCAGGGCCTTTGGTTTCCACCGGGCCCTGGACAATGCCGGGGCCATGCTGGGGCCGCTCTGTGCCTGGGCCATACTCCGGGAAGGCGTCCCCATGGCCCATGTTTTTCTCTGGTCGCTGGTGCCGGGGATTCTCGTGGTCTGCCTGCTGGGTTTCGGCCTGAAGGCCACCCCGGCAAGGGGAGAGCGGAAAGAACTTCCGCCACTGCGCTGGTCTGTCCTCGATCACAGGCTGCGCGGCCTGATCCTGGCCGCGGGCGGACTGGCCCTGGCCAATGCACCAGAGGCCTTTCTTGTTCTCTGGGCCAGGGCACAGGGGCTGCGGATTGCATGGATCCCGCTGCTGTGGGCGGCTGCCAGCGCCGTCAAGGCGGTAGTTGCCGGACCATCGGGAAGTTTGTCCGACCGGTTCGGCAGGTTTCCTGTTCTTCTCTTAGGCTGGTCCTGTCGAATCCTGCTCCTGCTGGCCCTTGCCTGGAGCAGTTCAGACGCCCACCCGGCCACGGTCTGGCCCTTCTTCCTCGCCTATGCCGCCTCTCTTGCCGCCACCGAGGGCGCCGAGCGGGCCCTGATCGGTGATTTTGCCCGGCCAAAAGAACGTGCCACCGCCTTTGGCCTCTATCATATGGTTACCGGCCTGGCGGCATTGCCCGGCGCCCTGCTGTTCGGCGTTATCTGGCAGACCCTGGGGCCGGTTGTGGCCTTTGCGGTAAACGCCATCCTCTCCACCGGCGCCGTCATCCTGCTGCAGTGGCAATACCGGCGGTAGCATCTTCCCGCCCTCCGGGATTGGCAATTGCAGGATTTGGGTGACAACCTACTCGTACTGCATCCGCCGGTACTGGATGGCCTCGGCGATGTGGGAGGCGGTGATGTCGGCCGCACCCTCCAGGTCGGCTATGGTGCGGGCGATCTTGATGATCCGGGAATGGGCCCTGGCCGAGAGGCCCAGCCGTTCCACGGCCTGGCGGAGCATGCGGCCGGAGGCACTGTCCAGGGGACAGCATTCCCTGAGCAGCCGTGCTCCGATCCGGGCATTGCAATACACCCCCACGATCCCCTCGAAACGGCGTCTCTGGATGCGGCGGGCCGCGTTGACCCGTTTGCGGATGGCGGCCGAACCCTCGCCCGGCTCGGTGCGCTCGATATCCTCCACCCGCACCGGCGGCACCTCCACGTGCAGGTCGATGCGGTCCAGCAGGGGGCCGGACAGGCGGCTGCGATAGCGCTGGACCTGGGCAGGCGTACAGGTACATTCCTTTGACAAATCACCAAGATATCCGCACGGACATGGATTCATCGCTGTCACAAGCATGAACCGGGCCGGGAAACGGAGGCTCATGGCGGCGCGGGCGATGGTGACCACGCCGTCTTCCAGGGGCTGGCGCATGACCTCGAGCACGTGCTTGCGAAACTCCGGCAGTTCATCCAGGAAGAGGACACCGTTGTGGGCCAGGGAGACCTCGCCGGGGCGGGGCACACGGCCGCCGCCGATCAGGCCGGCATCGGAGATGGTATGGTGGGGGGAGCGAAAGGGCCTGGTCACCATGAGCGGGGTCTCGGGCGGCAGCAAGCCTGCCGTGGAATAGATGCGCGTGGTCTCGATGGCCTCCTCCAGGTCCAGGTCGGGCAGGATGGAGGGCAGGCGCCTGGCCATCATGGTCTTGCCGGTTCCCGGCACGCCGGAGAGCAGGATGTTGTGGCCGCCGGCAGCCGCCACCTCCAGGGCACGTTTCACGTGCTCCTGTCCCCTGACCTCGGCAAAGTCCACAACATAGCTGTCCGAACCGCCGAGGAGGGCCTCGATGTCGGTCCGCACCGGCCGTGGTGCACGCCTGCCGGCAAGCAGTTCCACGGCCTCGTCCAACCGTTCCACGCCCAGGACCTCCATGTCCCGGACTACCGCTGCCTCGGCCGCGTTGGCCGCCGGCACCAGGCAGCGGCCCATGCCCGCCTCCCGGGCAGCCAGCACCATGGAGAGAATACCGCGCACCGGCCGGACACCGCCGTCCAGGGAAAGCTCGCCGGCAACGCAGATGCGGGCGAGATCCGGGCACTCCAGGGTCCCGGCCGCGGCCAGGATGCCCAGGGCCATGGGCAGGTCATAGCCGGTCCCCTCCTTCTTGACCGCTGCCGGCGCCAGGTTGACGGTGATGCGGCCGGGCGGAAACTCGTAGCCACAGTTCCTGATCGCCGACCTGACCCGGTCCTTGGACTCGCGCACCGCGCCCTCGGGCAGGCCGACCGTGGAAAAACCGGGCAGGCCGCGGCCGAGATCGACCTCCACCCGCACCACCAGTCCCTGCACCCCGATCACGGCGCCGCTGTGTACCCTGGCAAGCATGACTCAGTCGTACATCTCCTGCATCTCCCGGGAATAGGGCCCGTTTTTCCGTGCATAGACAAAGAGCGGCGGCAGCAGGCGCAGTTCCTCGCCACCGTTCTTCACCGCCTCCACCAGGACCAGGCGGCCGCAACGGTCTTCAGGATAACTGTACACCGGCTGCAGCCGTTTGGGCACCAGGTTTCTCTCCTGCAGCCGGCACAGGAGCGTGGCCATCCGCGCCGCGGGATAGACAAAGACCACGCCTCCCCTGTTACGGACGCAGAAGGCGGCGGCCCGGACCATGTCGGCAAGGGTGGCCCTCAGCTCGTGCCGGGCAATGGCCGCCTCGCCGGCGCTGCTGGCACGGCCCGAGCCCAGGCCGCGGTAGGGCGGATTGCAGACCACCAGGTCAAAACTCTCCGGCGCCAGGACCCGGCCGATCTGCCGCGCGTCCCCTTCCACGATCCGGACCCGGTCCTGCATGGCGTTGCGCCGGATGTTTTCCGCTGCCAGGGCGGCCAGGCCGGGCTGCAGCTCGATGCCGGTCACCCGGACGTGGGCGTGGCGATGGGCCAGGATCAGGCCGATCACGCCGCAGCCGGCGCCGAGGTCAAGGACCGTTGCCCCGCTGCCGGGATGGCAGAAATGGGCCGCCAGCACGGCGTCCACGGAAAACCGGTAGCCGTCCGTATGCTGGCGGCAGACCAGGCGGCCCTGGAACAGGCTGTCCTCGGTTATGGCAGGCTGGGCTGAACACACGTCAGGTGGTGGCCAGGGGAATGCGCTCCTCGCTGTCGAGTTTGTTGATCAGGAGACCGGTGAGGATCTTGGGATAGAAGTAGGTGGACTTGTGGGGCATGATCTCGCCCTTGTCGGCCACCTCCAGGACCTGCTGCACCGGCGTCGGGTTGAGAAGAAAAAGAAGGGGCGTTGCGTTGTTGTCGGCAATGGCCTCCTTGACCGCCACGTCCAGGGCCTCGTCGGGATCAGAGTAATAGCTCACCAGCCGCTGCCGGAGGCACTGGTCATGGTCCAGCCCCAGGCAGGAGTCGAGGAGCAGGTCCGAGAGGATGACCACGTCCAGGCGGCGCAGGACCGGCGGCCGGGCTGCCAGGTGCGGATCGTCTGCCGCGCTCTCCAGCATCGCGAGGAGAAAGGCCCTGTCCTCGCCGGCATGATAGAAGCCGAACACCGGCCCCCTGGCGTCCTCCATCCGGGCCAGCAGCTCCCCGACCAGGGTCTCCCGGCTGCCGCCGCCAAGTTCCTGCACGGAAAAACCGTGCCGCAGCCGTTCCACCACCTGGTCGGCCGTGTGCAGGCCCGGCCAGCGCACCAGGCGATGGGTGGGCAGGACAGAGAGTCCCTGGTCCTCGGAGGCGCAGAGATACATCATGATAAAATTAAAGGGACTGTCCGGCGGCAGGTCGGGATTGCGCTCGCGGATGCGGCGGCGGCAGGCCAGGGCCGTGGTGTAGCGATGGTGGCCATCGGCGATATAGACCGACCTGGCGGCAAAAAAATCATGGACAAGGGCCAGGGCCCGGCTGTCGGTGACCCGCCACAGGGTATGGGTATTGTCGTGATGGTCCCTGGTGACGCAGACCGGCTCCTCTTCGCGGGCATTTTCCAGGACCTGGATCACGAACTGTTCCGGGTCGGAATAGATGGAAAAGACCTGGCTGAACTGGGCCCGGCATTCGTCCATCAGTTCGAGCCGGTCGGCGATGACGCCGTCAAAGGTCTTTTCATGGGGCTTGACGATCCCTTCCTCGAACTCGGCCAGCCCGACCAGGGCGACCAGTCCCTTCCTGGTCAGGCGGCGGCCCGAGGGATGGGTGTAGTCGATGTAGTAGAGGTAGATGGCCGGCTCCCTGTCGCGGATGAGCACACCGTCATCCTGCCACTGGTCAAAGCGGCTCCTGGCGTCCTGGTACCTTCCCTCCTCGCTGCCGGCCTCCTGCGAGGTGTTGCGCAGGTCGAGCTGGATCATGCTGTAGGGATTCCTGTCCAGAAACGAAGCGCCTTCCTCCTCGTTGATGACATCGTAGGGCGGCGTGACCACCTCCTCCAGGTTCTCTATCTTGTCAGGGTTGTAACGTATCCCCCTGAACGGGGCAACAACGGCCATTAAATTCTCTCCTCGGTGCTGGAAAACAAAAGGAAATCCTGCTACAATGTTCGAGTTCAAGCAGGCGTGCGCACGGCTGAAAATCCCAACCTGTTTACCACTATCCAGAACCAGGTTGCAAGCAGGTTTTACCGCTTTTCCCCGTCAACCCCGCCGCAGGCGCGAACTGCCCCGGATTTTACCCGAAAACGTTTGTCCGCAGCGCCAGTGACGGCATCTTCATGGCTGGTTGACCCTGAACCTCCCGAATGCGTACCCCGTGACGAGCATCCCTGCCCGCCCGTGCGGCAGGGCCAACAACCTCAAGGAGAACGATCCCATGATGGATATCTTCATAAAGACCCACTTCTCCGGCGGTCACCACCTGCGTGACTATCCGGGCAACTGCGAACATCCGCACGGCCATAACTGGAAGGTGCGGGTCTGTGTCCGGGCCACGGAGCTGGACCGGCTCGGCATGGGCATTGACTTCAAGGTCCTGAAACGGCATGTCAGCCGTGTGATCGACGACCTGGACCACTGCGACCTGAACGAGCATCCCGCCTTTCGCGACCGCAATCCGTCGTCGGAGAACATTGCCATCCATATCTTCCGGGAGCTGGAAGACGAGCTCCGTTCGGACCGCTACCACCTCCACAGTGTCCAGGTCCGCGAGACCGACACCAGCGGCGTAATCTACTACGGTGGGTGATAACCTCCAGGTCGCGGAGCTGTTCTACTCCATCCAGGGCGAATCGACCCGGGCCGGCCTGCCCTGCGCCTTTATCCGGTTGAGCGGCTGTAACCTGCGCTGTTCCTGGTGCGATTCGAGCTATACCTGGCAGGAGACGGGACGCGCCATGACCAGCGACGGGATCATGTCCTGGCTGGCTGCGTATCCCGGCTCCCTGGTGGAGATCACCGGCGGCGAGCCCCTGCTCCAGGAGGGTGTGTACCGGCTCATGGAGCGCCTGCAGGCCGCCGGGCACGAGGTGCTCCTGGAAAGCAACGGCTCCCTGCCCCTGGACCGGGTGCCGCTGGCGGTCTCCATCATCATGGACATCAAGTGTCCCGGTTCCGGCATGGCCGGGCATAACCTGGCAGCCAACATCGACTTGCTGGCAAAACGGTGCCGGCAGGGCGGCCGCGACGAGATCAAGTTTGTCATCAGCTCGGAAGAGGACTTTGCCTGGGCCGCCGGGCTGACCGAGGACAGGGGGCTGACAGGATGGTGCCCGGTCCTGTTTTCGCCGGTCCGGGACAGGATGGACCCCGGTCGCCTGGCCGGGCTGATCCTCGAGCGACAGCTCCGGGTCCGGCTGCAGCTCCAGCTCCATACCCTGCTCTGGCCGGAAGCGGCCCGGGGGGTGTAATCCGGGCTGCACGGCAGGCCGGACAGGCAGGAAATCACGACCAACCATCTGTTTGTTGTACAGACTGACAACCTCGTAAAAAGTCTCCCTGGAGGCGTATCCGACAATTTTCGGATACAGACGGTTTTCTGGCCGGTGCGTTAAAAAACTCGCTTGTTTGAGGCGATAGCCGAGTTCGCGAGTTTTAGCGCCGGCCAGAAAACCGTCCCGAAAAT
>WFUT01000141.1 GCA_015484845.1 Desulfobulbaceae bacterium | reverse complement strand
TGAAAAAGTCAATAAAATCAAGTGGAATACACACTGATCCGGCCTGTCACGCCGGAGGTCGCGAGTTCGAGTCTTGTCGGCCCCGCCAGCTCCATCAAGTGACTCAGCCTGTTTGGCTGAGTCCCTTTTTTATGCCCGTGGGCGGTAGAGATAAGGGGTCCTGCATAATAGCACTCGCGGCAGGGCCCGCAACGATGGCGGATTGCCGGCATTCACTGCAGGGCCTTTTCGGGCCAGGAGCAGGTGGGTGGGGCAGAGGGTGACGACGCCGGGCGGGAATCAAAAAAGGGGTGGCAGTCCAGGACTGTCACCCCTCTTTCTACCCGTTTGCCCTGTTTTCGGGCAATTGTCACTACATCATGGGACCATAGCCTGAGAGCTGGCCGGCGTAGACCAGGGCAAACCGAACCACCAGGCCGCCCACGAGCACGAGCACGGCGCTGGTATTCATGAGGAAGATGCCGGTCGCGGTCAGCTTGACCGAGTGATCAGCCGTGACCTCAAGAAACTTGAGGACGATTGCCAATGGCAGAACGATCCACAGGATAATGATGCTGAGGAAATAGGGAAAGAACTGATGTGATGTGTTGAAAAATGGCATTATTGCATTGCGATGCACGGCATCGGAGGTGTAGTGGCCGTAAAAGAAGAGCAACAGCACCAGGATCTCGGTGAAGATCAGCCAGATGTCCACCTGGGTGAAGAACAGCTTGACATTGTCTTCCCTGGCCATGATGATCATCAGGGCCGTACCCGTGCTCATGCCGCTGACCAGGAACAGCATCGGCAGAATGGCCGAGTTCCACAGGGGACGGGCCACAAAGGTGGAAAGCAGGATGCCGGTGTAGATGGCAAGCATGACGCCACCGACGAAATTGATCTTTGCCAGCAACCGCAGGCGCGGTCGCATGGCGTCGGCAAGACCCCGGATCCATCCCTTTTTCATGCCCGTCTTCATCTCGTCGGGGAGACAGGCGAATGCATAGAGGATCATCGGCGGGTAGATCAGGATAAGGATCCACGATCCCCAGCTCATGGGCGAGAGGGGCTTGAAGGTCAGGTAAAACCAGTAGACATGGGTTTTTACCTCCAGGTCCAGGAAGAGAAACAGCATGCCGATGGAAAGCACAATCGGGGCGAGAACCGGGATCCGCCAGCAGCAGGGTTCGTCCCGGGGCACCTCCTTGCCGGGACGGAGATTGGCCACTGCGCTCATGGTCATAAGTCCGCCGGTCAGGCCGCCCAGAAAAAGATATATTGCCACCCGCCAGTCCCAGATGTGCAGGGTCGGATAGGTGATGGCATTTGCGCCGGTAATGGTCAACTCCATGTTCCTTCCTCCTTACATCCTTTTGGGGAATTGATTGATGTAGTAAATATTCGGACTGGTACCGGCCGCCTCCTTCAGTACCCGGTAGCTGTTGTCGCGCAGTTTCTGGCTGACCTCGCTCTCCGGGTCGTTCAGGTCTCCGAAGATACGGGATTTCCCGATGCAGGTCGCCACGCATGCCGGCTGCTTGCCGACCCGGAGCCGCTGTTCGCAGAAGGAACATTTGTCGGCATAGCCATGCTCTTCGTTGATATAGCGGGCATTATATGGACAGGCGGCAATACAGGCCTTGCAGCCGACGCACTTGCTGCGGTCAATCTGCACCGTGCCGTCGGGTTTGTGATGCGAGGCACCGGTGGGACAGACGGTGACGCAGGGGGCGTCGTCACAGTGGTTGCAGAGCTCCGGCCGCATTTCACTTCTCAGGTTCAGGAAATCGCCGGTCACCATCTCGATGACCCGGGTCCGGTAGTGTTCCGGCGGAACACTGTTCTCAAGCGTACAGGCAACCACGCATGCCATACAGCCGACACACCGTGCCTGGTCAATGACCATTACATATTTAGGCATATCAGGCCTCCCTCAGAATTTTGACAAAATTAACCCGCATGCCGGTGACACCGCAGATGGGATCGATCTTGCACCTGGTTATGAGCTGCTGGTCATCGGCGCCGCGGTTGTAGGCCCGGGTCATGGCCGGCGAGTGCTGGCCGAAGCCGTGGACCATGAAGACACAGTCGCGGCGGATTCTCTCGGTTACCCGCGCCCTGATGGGATCACTGATAACCTGGTCCTGGTTTTTCAGGCGGACCTTCTCGCCATCCTTTATTCCCAGGCGCCTGGCCTCATGCTTGTTGAGCCAGACCTCGTTCTCCTTCTTCAACTCCCACAGCCACAGGTCATTGACTGTCCGGGTGAAGGTGTGCACGGGGCTGCGGCCATAGAGCAGGCGGTATTCGCCCTTTTTCGGCTGTTCAATGGGTTTGTAATGCGGAATAACGTCGAAATCCTCGTCATCGAGATCAGAGCTGACAAGCTCGATCTTCTTTGACTGGGTGTGAAAAACCGGCTGGTTGGTCTTGGTAATGTAGGGCCTGCCACTGCCGGTGAGCGGGATGTAGCCGACCCGGGCAAGCCTGTCGTAGTCAAGTCCCCAGGTGCGGGCCTGGCGCCGCATCCGTCCCTCCCAGGTATCCTTGACCGCGTACTGGGCAAGGCCCAGCTTCTTGCACAGTTCACTGCCGATCCACCATCCCGGCCGTGACTGGTACAGGGGCTTGACCGCCGGTTGCCGGATGGCAATGCCGGCCTCGCGGGTGGTGATGGTGAACAGGCCGTCGTGACGCTCGAGGTAGGTGCACTCGGGCAGGATGACATCGGCATGCATGACCGTGTCCGTGGGCATCACGTCGATGGCCACCAGGAGATCGAGGCTGTCAATGGCCTTGCGGGTCAGCTCCTGCTGCGGCATGGTCTTGATCAGGTTGGTTCCCGTGACGATCCACGCCTTGATCGGGTACGGCTTGCCGGTAAGGGTTGCCTTGCGCAACTCCTGGGTCAGGCCCTCGCCGCCGGCAAAGGGATAGTCACCAAAGACCACCGGATCCTGTTTCGCCTCCGGGTGCTCCGGGTTCTCGCTGAAAGTGGGGAGGTTGACCTTGGGAGGCAACCAGAGACCGCCGGGACGTCCCCAGGTGCCGAGGAGGGCGTTGATGATCGCCATTGCTCTTCCCCGCTGCGTGTCGTTGCCGTGCCAGGAAAAGTGCCGGCCGGGGTGCAACAGGACATTGGGCGCATAGCGGCCGATTTCCCGTACCGCCTCGACAATCTTGTCCATGGGGAGATCGGTCTCCTGGGCTGCCCAGGCCGGGGTGTACTGCTCGACCTCTTTCCTGAGCCGCTCGAAACCGGTGGTGTACTGTTTGACGTACTCCTTGTCATACCAGCCCTCGCTGATGATGATGTTGATCCAGGCCAGCAGCAGGGCGAGATCGGTTCCCGGTTTGATCGGCAGCCACATGGATGCCTTGGAGGCGGCGGTGGAGTAGCGGGGATCGACAACGATGATCTTTGCCCCGCGGCCGACGGCCTCGGCAAATTCCTGGGTCTGGGAGTTGTGCATGTTCTCGCCCAGGTGGGTGCCGAAAAGGATGATCACCCGGCTGTTGGCCAGGTCAACCCGCTCGCAGGTCGAATTGGGTTTAATGCCAAAGGTCAGCTCCCAGGCAACATCACGGGCGCCAAGGCACTGGGAGAAGGAAGGGTAGGCCACATTGGCCGATCCCATGGCCCGCACCACGTTGTTGAAATAGGTTCCGGAAGATCCGTGCGCAAACAGTCCCACGGCCTCGGGGCCATGCTTTGCTGCTATCTCCTTGAGCTTCTTGGCCACGTACCCCAGGGCCTCGTCCCAGCTGGCCTGTTTGTACCGGTTTTCTCCCCTTGGTCCCGAACCCCGCGGACCGGTACGGATCATCGGTACCTTGAGGCGATCCTTGTCATAGAGCAGGCCGATCCCCCCTTGGCCGCGGGCGCACAGCCGCCCCCGGCTCTGGGGATGCCGCGGATTGCCTTCCAGTTTCACGACCTTGCCGTCAACCACCTTTGCGATAACGCCGCACTTCCAGAAGCACATCTCGCAGGTGGTGGGCACGTAACGCACGTCGCTCCCATCGGCCTTTACCTTCTCCCTGGCCCGGGCCGGGAGAAACGGGGTCTCCGCCAGCAGCGTACTCCCGGCCGACACGGCGGCGTATTTTAAAAATTTCCTCCTCGAGAAAATCATAACTCCTCCTCGTTGAATAAACGGTATGCCGGCTCAGAGAGCCAGATAATTTAAGAATATGATTAAATACTCAGACGATAGAGTACGTACTCCAACAGCAACATTCGCCTCCAGCCGTTTAGACCATCACAGCTCTGACCGACAGTTTTTCTAACCGGGTGCCTGTTATTGGCGACACCAATAGTGTCTGCAAGGCAACCGATCCAGAGAGGGTAATAACCTGTCCTCTACTTGAAGCTTTGCAGGACAGGAAGAACGCCTTATCACTCCATTCAAAAGAAAAAAAAGAGCCTGGCATGAAAAACCTGTCGGTTTTTTAATCCAGGCAGGAAAATTGGATACTGGAGGATACAATTTATCTCCAGGGAACGGGTGTCCTTTTATCGCACTTGGGGAAAACTGTCAAGTACCACAAAGTTGCATTTAGTTGAATTTACAATGTTTTTTGTTGCCTGCCTGCGCGAGTTGGTGGGAGAGACAGTTTTGCCGTGATTTTTCACTAATCTGGATGCCCGTGACCCATGGTGAAAAGGCGGCTGGCTAGCGGTCTTACTCCCCTTCCTGTGGCCTGAGGTATGAAGGCGCATGGACATTTTTTCGGCAACGAGCCGGCTCACGTCGTGATATGCGCTGGACTGCGGATCGATACAGAAAATGCAAACGCCTGGGGTTCCTCGTCATCCTGTGACACGCAGGTGCCCGATAAATCCTCCCCTGTCCTCCCGGAACTGCGAGTCATGCCCCTCTTGCTGGTGGGGAGATGGGGCACTGCCCATTGACATTGCTGGTTGCCAGGCGAAAGTCCTTGGACTGAGCCAAGAGTTTTGTGACGATGCTGGTGAAAAGTCGGTTCAGAAACCGTAATACAGGAGGGTCGTGCCGATGCCGACCGCTCCCATCAGGAGGAAGATAATGAGGAGCTGGCGGAAGAGCTGGCGGTGGCCCATGAAAAAGACCAGCAGCAGCTTGACAAAGGTATTGGACAGGGCACCCAGGACCAGGTTGAAGCTGGCCCAGTCGAGGCTGATGATGCCGGCCTTGTTGGCGTCGCTGAGGGAAAAGGCGATGGCGTCCGCATCGACCAGGCCGCTGAGCATCGCCATTGCCGGCAGCCAGCGGTTGCCGAGGTAGACCGTGGCCAGGCGGGTCAGCATGAGGATGGAACTGAAGACAAGGCCGAAGGTGACCGCCGATTTGAGGCAGAATGGATTTTCGAGCTGCATGGTGGTCCTGCCGTTGGCGAGCTCGCGGTTGGAGCGGATATACAGGAGAAACGCCAGCAGCATACCGGTGCCGCCCATGGCCATGAGCGGTACCAGCGAGTTCTTCATCAGGGGCTGGTTGACAATGGCGATCTCGAGCAGGAGGCGGGGGAACATGATGGAGGACGCCAGCAGGATGGCGACGGCAAAGCCCTTGTTCAGGGCCGGTGCCTCCAGGCTGCGGCGGGCAAAGGCCACCGTGGTCACGGTGGAGGAGGCCAGGCCGCCGATCAGGCCGGTGAGGCCGGTGCCGGCGCCCGGACCCAGGACCTTGATCAGCACGTAACCAACCAGGGAGATCAGCGAGACCAGGACCACGATCAGCCAGATGTGGTGGGGGTTGAGGGCCTGGAGCATGGTACGGAGCCAGGCAAGGTCGAGGCTGGCCGGCAGGTAGGCGGCCAAGGGCTGGTTGGGCAGGACCGGCAGGATGATGAAGGTGATGATCAGGAACTTGAGCGCGGCCTGGAGCTCGAAGCGGTGGATCGAGTCGGTGATGGTGCGGATCGCCTTTTTCTGGGACAGGATGGCCAGGGTGACGATGGCCAGGGCAATGGCGATCTCGGGCGCTCCCAGCATGACCAGGACGCCGAGGAAAAAGGTGAAAAGGGCCGAAACCTCGGTGGTGATACCGGAGTCGTGTTTCCGGTCTGTCCAGTAGCCTGCCAGGAGCAGGGCAAGGGCGCCGGTGAAGCCGGCCAGGATCAGCCAGGAGTTGTTGAACCTGGTGGCCACGAAGGCGCTGACCGCGCCGATGAGGGAGAAGAGGATAAAATCCCTGGTGCCGGCGTGCGGGTTCTCGGACCCGGCCATGGCCCGCTCCAGGCCGATGGCAAACCCGATCAGCCCTGCCAGGCCGAACTGCATGAACTGCTGGAGAAGAACGTCCTGCATGGTGGCTGTTTCCTCCTGTCACCGGCAAGCCGGTGCCGTCTGGCCCGTGCGGTCCCCGGGCCGGGGCCCGGGATCACCCTACCGGCCCATTCTGGCGGCCAGCAGGGCGAGGTCGGCCCGCATGGCCGTCGCTGTCTCTGCAAAACGCATGGCAGCGGCAGGATGGTAGGTGATGAAATAGGTCATGTCCCCCTGCCTCCGGAAGGTGCCATGGTGATCGGCGAGCCTGAACGGACCGCCGACCAGGGCGGCGACGGCCGTGCGGCCGCAGAGCACGGTTACCGCCGGTGCGATGAGTCGCAGTTGCGGCAGAAGCCAGGTCGACGTGCAGGTCGTCAGCTCCTGCCGGCGCGGCGTGCGGTTGCCGGGCGGTCGGCACTTGACGCAGCTGGTCAGGAAGATATCGCTGCGCCGGAATCCCTGTTCAGCCAGCAGCCGGTCCAGGAAGCGGCCGGCCGGGCCGACAAAGGGACGGCCGGTCCGGTCCTCCCGGGCGCCGGGCGCCTCTCCGACAAGGACCATGCGGGCATCCGGCGGTCCCTCCCCGGCAACGGCGCGTGTCCGGTGCCGGGAGAGGGGACATCGCCTGCAGCGGCCAATGCCGTCCGCCAGCGCCCGGAGCCGGTCTACCCGCTCCCAGTCATGAACCGTTTCTTCCACCATTTTCCACGCCATTTTGAACGAGCTGATCCGGCTTCACCCCCTTATCCTGTGACAACATTTTGCTCCGCTGGCTTGCAAGGACTGCAGTCCGTTTGAATTATTGTCCCGACCGGTTCCGTATAGATGGCGGGGCCTGTGGTGAATTGTGTACACGGCAGATAATCATCCATGCCCGCAGAGCGGGCACAATCAATAATGAAAATGGGCAGAGACCATTACGTGACACCGCAGAGTGGTGTCACGCGGTTGAGGTGGCACCCGGGGTCCAGGGGGAGAACCTGGAGGGGGTTGCTCTTGTTGCACCGCTCTGCGGTGCAATACCTCGCCAGGCGCTCTGCGCCATTGTTGCATAAAAAATCAAATGCTTTTCTATCGGTAAAAAATGCATAATGCTCCTCTCTACATACAGGGGAGGCGGGGAATCTTATCCATCTTGCTGAGACGGCAGTAGTGGCACCATGCCTTTTTGAGCCAGTGACCAAAATAGGGCATGGGAAGCATGACGCCTCGTTTATCATTACGATATACAAAGGCAGCCCCACTACCGCTGTCCATGACGCACAGGATATTGAGATGTTCCTGATAGCCTTTTGGTGTCCCCTTCCCCTGGTCCCGGACAACGATGTTGTGGACTACATTCCTGGCCATGACCTCTGCCAGGTGTCCCTGCTTGGCGCGCCATTCGGGTCCCTCCAGGGCTGCGGTGTCTCCGACTGCATAAATAGTATCCGGTCCGTCATTGCTGTCAAACATAACCTGACAATAATCGTTGATCAGGACAAAGCCGGCCTCGTTGGTCGGCAGGTCAGAAGACTGTATCACCTTGTGGCCGGTACCACCTGGGATGAACATTATGAAATCCGCTTCCAGCCGGCTTTCATCGGCAAAAATCACCGCATCCTTTTCGAAGCGTTTGATTTTTTTCCCAAACCGACGATGGATGTTCAGTCGATCAAAAGAGCTTTTCAGCATTCCCAGGGCCTGTTCTCCCAAGCGGGCGCCAGGTTTCTCCATGGGCGCAAAAAAGGTCAGCTCAAAATTTTCCAGTACACCTTTTTTCCGGAGCAGGTTGTGAACATTGAACAGCATCTCAAAGGCCGGACCACCGCGCATTGCGGATTTGTCCTTCGGGTTGCCGGCAAATCCCATGGCGATCCTGCCCCTGCCCATGGCCAGCAGGTTGTCAATCCGGTCACGGATCACCAGTGAGTTCTGCGGTGATCCGCAGATGGACACCGTGTTTTCAATGCCCGGTAGTTTCAGTTTATCCATTCCCATGGCAAGAATGAGATAATCATACCCGGAGAGCTCCCGGCCCGACTGTAGCCTGATATGGCCCGCCCTGGCCCGTATCTCTACAACACGGTCCACTATAAGTTCAAAACCGTGTACTTCCTGAAGTGCTTTGAGCTGGATACAGTTGTCTGTATAAGCTATGTCCCGCGTGGGAACCCAGATGGAAGTGGGGTAGATGAAGAAGAAATCCCGGTCGCTTACGAGGGTTACCTCGTATTCTTTCTTTCGTAGGTAAATCGCTGCCTCCACACCGGCAAAACCGCCGCCCAGAATAGTCACTTTTTTCATTGCAGGCTCCTTGGAAAAATATTCAGTATGGATGTCCGGGAGGAATCTTTCGGGATAAGGGCACAGGGAAGAGAGGGCTTCGTGGCATTGAGTTGCCATGCGGAGTACGCCACTTTTCACCTAAATCCTGCACTTCGAAAATGAAGGAAAAAATTTCTTTCGCCGTATCAGCGGATTATACGAACGTGCTCGTTTTGTTCGACTCACTAACCGTGTGAAGAATTTTTTCTTCATTTTCTCACCCTTCTGGATTGGCAATTTTACCGAATCTGCTTCCTTATCAAGGGGTTGAAGTATTCGTTATACGTCTGCGCCCTTGATGCCTCGCATCTCCGGCAATATTGCCAATTGCAGGATTTAGGTTTAACAACAACCTTGTCCCTGGAAAAATTTCCTCAACAGACATGAGGTTCTTAGAAAACCTCATTTTCTTGGTACCATAAGTTTTTCTGCTCGCGCATCGCCGGAAGTACTGCAGGCAATCTTCACTTCTTTGCACGATTGCAACAGCACGGGCCTGCTTCGATATACCGGCCTTCGCTATTCTGTCCATCTTCATCCGAATGACTGTTCGCATATAATGGTTTCTGGGCAAACGAATCACGGAGATCCTTGGTC